>DASPSE010000348.1:0-19652 GCA_035624085.1 Terriglobales bacterium | reverse complement strand
GGCTACTGCTGAAAACAAAGCACATCGGCGATTCGCAGCGCTGTAGAGCGCCGGAACGTTGCCGCGCGTTAACCTGTTGATTTTGCAAGGAGCACGTTTCGGCGGGTATCGTCGTAACAAAAAGGCAGGAGTGACGACGATGCCGGGGTTTCGGACGCGATCCGCAGGAGCGAAAGTCACCGAAGAAGAGTACGCCGCGCTTGAAAAACTGGCCGAGGCACGCGGGCAGAACGTGAGCGAATGGTGCCGCGAGGCGATGCTGCGCGAGCTACGCGTGACAGCGGCCAGCCAAACAGAAATGGTAGGCGCAGCGGCCCATAATTCACCGCTTTCTGATCCCGCGCTGGCCGAGATCGTGGGGGTGCGCCTGCTGCTGGTGAATGTGTTAGGGCCGATGGCGGCAGGCGAGACGATGACGCAGGAAAGGTTCAACCAACTGCTGGACCAGATCAGCGAAACCAAGCACCAACTTGCGGCCAAGTTGCAGCAACAGGCGCACGAGAAATCGCGGCCAGAAAAACCCAGCGGCGGGAAGCGGTGAGTCCATTTTTTCCGCAGCGAGTGTACGGAGCGCGGGAGCCGCGTCAAGCCTCTCCGCTGTCGCTCCGACCGCAGGGCGGCGCACAAAAACGTGCGGGCTTGACCCGTCTCCCTCTCCGCTCCTGTCTTGCTTCCCACTAAGGAAAAATGGGCAAAGAAATGGACTCCTCCTGGAGCCTTCGGAGTGACGCCTTCGTTTTCTAGCGGAGCAGTTTGAGCAAGCGGGCGAGAGTTCGGTATAGGTCGAACGCAGCGAGCCGAAAGGAAATCTTGACCGGTTTCTTGAACGCTGGCATGCTGCCCGCTGAAAACGAAGGCTAAGAAATCGAAGTACGTGCGTTTTGCGCTGCGTGCAGTGCGACGCAAAGTCATCCTTCGACCAGAATCACGGCTCGATCTTAATGTCCAATGAATTCTCAGCACACACTTATTCCACCAGCTCATAACTCATTTTCCTGGGAATTCTTGAACACGCGTGCCAGCAGGACAGCGTTTTCAAGCACTTGTCGGTTATAACTTGCCGTAATAAGCACCTTCCCAAAATTCATTGGACATCCTGCCGCGCAAGGACTCAAAGTGGTTAACATTTGCGATTTTCGATCCACGCGGAAGTCGCACCGAGACGTTGGCGCAGACAAACGTCCGAGTCACGGTTCGATTCCAGCCAGGAGTTTGCACCATGAGCACCCTTCCGCACGATAAATTTCCAGAATTCATTGCTACGAAACGCGCGGCCGAAATTCTCGGCCGTTCACCCGCCACGCTGAAGCGCTGGCGCTACGAGGGCATTGGCCCGGAATATGTGGAAATCGAAGGCCGAGTTCGATACGATGTTCGAGTTCTTCTCGATTACATCAAGAGGAACACACGAGTGCCTTCCGTGCGGGCTGCAATGGAGGAAGCTCGTGAAGCTGTTTAGGAAACCGAAGTCCCCGTTTTACTGGTACGACTTCACAGTGCGGGGAAGAAGATACCGTGCATCAACGCAGGAAACCAAAGCGGCCAGAGCCGGAAAGATCGCCGGCCTCAAACTCGCAGCGGCCCTGCAGGGAAGTGATCCACTGGACAGAAAGGCCCCGACCTTGAGGGAGTTTTCGTCCCGGTTTTTGGACTGGGTTATGTCTGCCAGATTGGAGCACGATACTCAGCGTTATTACCGCAACGGCTGGAGGTTGTTGAAAGTCACACCGATCGCCGCGATGAGGTTGGATCACATCACAGCGGATGATGCGGAAGCGTTGCGATTTCCCGGATCATCCGCCAATGCCAACAATGCACTCCGCACCTTACGGCGGATGCTCAACAAAGGGAAAGAATGGAAGCTGCTCTGGAACGTTCCAGAGTTCAAGCTGTTCAAGGAAGACGGGCGGTCGTTGCGGCTGGATGAGGAAGCTGAACGCAAGCTTCTTCCAGTTGCGGAGCAGCCGCTCAAAGACATCGTGATCTTGATGCGTGATACAGGGATGAGAAACGTGCGTGAGCTCTACCGAATGCGCATTGAGAACATCGATTGGAACAATCGCGTGATCTTCAATCCGAACAGCAAGACACTGAAAGGGAGAAGATTCATTCCTATGAGCGACAGGGTTCTGGATCTTCTGATGGTGCGATGTGCCGGTCGGACGGAAGGATGGGTTTTCCCATCAGTTCGGAAGGGAAAACACATCGGCGCTGCCTTCGTGAACAGGCAGTGGGTCAAGGCTCGTCGGGCTGCGGGATTGCCTGAGGATTTGGTGCTCTACTGTGCTCGACACGATTTCGGAACTTACGTCCTGAGCCGGACCGGAAATCTGAAAGCGGTGATGGATGCGATGGGACACGCGGACGTGAAAATCGCGATGAACTATCAGCACCCAGAGCTAGAGATTGTGCGTGATGCGATCAACTCACGGCACACTTTACGGCACACCGCGCAAACCACTAACTAGGTAAGTAGTTGATTTCTTAGGCAGAACCCAGGAAATTTCGAGTCACCGTGAAATTGACTCTGGATCAGCATATCGGGGTTCGAATCCCTGGGGGGCAGCCAACTCTTTTCAATAATTTCCGTGCTCTCCATTTCTGACTCGTTAATGGCCGCATTTAAGAGGACCTTATGGATATCCGATCATTGCAGCGGCCCTTGAAAGACGCATATCGGCAGGACCCGGCCGGCTCCCGAATCACCTTGGTCGCGCATGGCCGCCAAACCGACATGCCGATCTCTTGCTCGGTGGATCTGGGGCGAGCGATCTATGACGCTCAGGCGCACAAAGGCGTCGGAGGGGCCGGTACTGGCGCCTGCTCCGGGGATCTGTTACTCGGGGCATTAGCCGCTTGTGCACAGATCACTTGCCAGATGGTAGCCGCGGCCATGGGGATACCTACCGATGGCATCGAGGTGACCGTTGAGGGGGACCTGGATTTGCAAGGGACACTGGGAATGTCAAAAACGGCGCCGGTCGGGTTTGACAGCATAAGAGTCACTTTCGATGTCCGCGCACCGCAAGCGACGCAGGAACAGTTGACGGCTCTCCAGCAAAAAACCGAGCAGTATTGCGTTGTGATGCAAACATTGCTGCATCCTCCTCGAATCAAGAACGTGTGGTTAGGAGCGCAACCGACCAACGTTTAGCGCAGGCGCCTGCGCGGCTCCTACACCCAAAAACCAGCGCCGCCATACTCCCTCGAGATTCCCAGCGCCGGCTCTGCATCAGCGAGACAAAGAGCTAACATTGATTCAAGAAACATTCATGTACGATCGGAGACCGCGATGGAACCGTTCCGCTTTCATCTCTTCGTATGTACACAGCACAAGCCAGAAGGTGTCCCGTCCTGCCCGACCAGCGGGTCTTTGGCAGTGCTCGACGGGCTAGATCGCGAGATACAGGCACGCGGTCTCAACCGTGATGTGCAGCTCACGACCTGCGGCTGCATGGGATTGTGTGAGGAAGGTCCGGTAATGGTGGTGTACCCGACAGGAACGTGGTACCACCGTGTGCAACCGTCCGATGTATCCGAAATCGTCGGTGCACATCTGCACGACGGCCAGCCCGTCGAGCGCCTTATCTGGAACGATGCCCCTGCGATGAAAGCCATGGCCGTAGAGCACGGGGAGAAGTTCCGTGCTGCGATGGCGGCGCGCGAGAAAGCAGGAACGCTGCCAGATCATCTGGATCAGGTGATCCGTGGCTACATGCCGAGTCGTTGCATTCTCACTGCGCTTGAGCTCGACATCTTTAGCGCCGTTGGAGACGGCGCGAATGCCGAACAGATCGGGACGAAAATCCACGCCAATGCCCGCGCGGTAACCATGCTGCTCAATGCGCTCGTTGCTCTCGGACTGCTCTCGAAGAGCGGTGACGTCTACAGGAATACACTCGAGTCAGCTCGCTTCTTTGTGCAGGGATCGAAGGACAACCACCGCAACGGCCTGCTGCACATCGCTAACATCTGGCATCGCTGGAGTACTCTGACTGACGCCGTGCGCAGTGGCAGCCACATTCCTATCGATCGCGACAACACTCCCGAATGGACGCGCGACTTTATCGCTGCCATGCAGCGCATCGCCAAGGAACGCGCGCCACATGTGGTAAAAGTCCTCGGCTCAAGCGGTGTGCGTCGCATTCTCGATCTCGGCGGCGGCTCAGGTGCCTACTCCATCGCATTTGCAAAAGCTTGTCCCGAGGTGCAGTGCGAAATTCTTGACCTGCCAGAGGTCGTACCGCTAACCGCCGAATACGTTAGCCGGGCCGGCGTTTCAGCGCAGGTGAGCATCCGCTCCGGAGACATGCTGCGGGATGATTTCGGCTCCGGGTACGACATCATCATGCTCAACGCGATCTGCCACATGTTTTCCGAGGAGCAGAACCGGGAAGTCTTCCGCCGTGCCCACCACGCCCTCGCGCCGAACGGCCGGCTGATCGTGCAAGACTTCATTCTCAACTCCGACAAAGCCGGACCGCAACACGCTGCACTGTTCTCACTGAACATGCTCGTCGCCACCGACGCCGGCGCCAGTTACAGCGAATTGGAATACACCCTGTGGATGAAAGCCGCCGGGTTCACCGAGGTAGTCCGGATCAACCTACCCGGGCCTAGCGACCTGATTGTAGGTCGAGTGAAGTAGGTCGTGAACGCATGACAAACGACCAGTCGAGGAAGGTTCTAACCAACAACTCTGCTCGACCACAACCTCCTTGAAGCCGGGCAAGCACGAAGTCACAGCCACAGCAATGGAGCGAGACCGAGCGCAGCGAGACCTGCCAGGAAGCCGAGGCTCTGAATCCCCGTCCTCCTATCCGCCAAACTGTAAGCATAGATGCCTTTCACTAAGTTGTTGCTGGCAGCAGCGATGAGAACGGCTGCCGCCGCAATCTTCAACGGGGTGAGCGTGCCTGCGGCCTGGGTCATCCCCATGATGAACGGATCGACATCCGTAACTCCCATGATTGCCGCAAGGGTGTTGACACCAGCTCTTCCGAGGTAGGTAACCGCCAACTGCGTGGCCACCAACATCGCCAGAAACAAAAGAGCGAAAAGAAAGGCTGCCAGCAGTTCGAGCGGGTTCTTTGGTTCGAACTCGCGCTTTATCTCCGCACCCGGTTCACGTCTGCTGGACCAGAGCCAGCCCACGCCAGTGGCAAGAGTTGCAAGCGCGAGAAAGGCTGGCGCCAGCATAACCACCAACTGGCGATTGAAGAGAGCGACGAGAACGACCAGACGGAGATACATAACGCCAGAGGCGATCAGAATGCCGCCCGAAAAGAGGTGAGGGTGTTCCTCACATGCGGCCCTTCGCGACATCACTAAGGTTGTAACCGTGGACGAGTATGCTCCCCCGAGAAATGCGGCCAGCACCACTCCACCGCGTTCCCTGGTCAGCTTTTGGAGGACGTAGCTGCCGTAGGAAATCGTGCTTACGGCTACCACGACCAGCCAGGTCTTGAAAGGATTGATGTGAAACCGGCTGAATTCTTGCCTGGGCAAAATGGGCAAAACCACAGCCGTGAGCAAAAGAAATTTGGCGAACGTGAAAATCTCTTCGGGCGGAATACGGGTGGCAAGCTTTTCCAGGACTGCCTTGAGTTCCAGCAATAATAAACTCGCTACACTCAAAGCAGTGGCAATCCAGAAGTGCCCGTAGTAAACCAGTGCGCCTACCAGAAAAGTAGCCAAACCGGACATTTCCGAGGTGACCCCGGCGATCTCGGAAGTAGAAAGCTTGTGCCAATAAGACAACACCAGGAAACTGCCAACCACCAAGAAGCCGAGTGTCAAGGGAAGAAGTTGTGTCCCGGATAAAAGCGCGACCGAGTAGCCGATCAATCCAATCAGAGGGAATGTCCGCACGCCTCCGAAGCCGTAATACCTCGCTGCAGCCTTGTGTTCTTCTCGTTCAAGCCCAATCAGGAAAGACAAGAACAGGACCAGAAGAATCTTCACGGCTTCAGGCGGCAACCACTCGTAGACATTCACCAAAGGCGTGCCTCCGATCAACAGCCGCGTTAAGCCTGTGTCTGACGCATGCGCACGGTAAGCACAGGCACCTTGCTGTTCCTCACGACGTACTCAGCTACGCTGCCCAGGAGCAAGTGCGCTAGTCCCGATCGGCCATGGGTTCCCATGACGATCATCTGGCAGTTCAGCTCCAGCGCAGCATCCACAATGGCTGGACGTGGCGATGCTTCACGAATCAACGTCTCGGCATTCGGCGCCAGGGTCTTCAGTTCGCCCATGGATCTCCCAGCCTGCTCGCGGAGGAGACCCAGCGGATCAGTGCCACCCTCCATCACGCAACCCATTTCCGCCAAGCTGAAGATATCGATCACATGCAGCAAGATCAGTCGTGCGCCGAATGCGTTCGCGAACCGCTGCGCCCATTCGAGGGCGTTGCGTGCCTGAACCGAAAAGTCCGTAGCCACGAGAATTCGCGAAAGTCGAGGCCCTTTGCCAGCCGTTTCATTAGGGGTGTTCATCTTTGACCTGCGTAATGATAATTCTTTTCAATTGTCATGCAGACTTTCTCTTGAAGTCTTCCTCGGTTCATGTCTGCTCAGTTCTTTATTTTTCTGCACCACTTCCACGGGCGGGTGGTTCAGGTTCGCATAGATGCTGGCGCGGCGGCGTAAGCGTCGCCAATCATAAAGGTATATTTGCATCGCGCGCCACATCGCGGCCCGGCCCACGATCATAAGACTCTCCTGTAATACGCTGAGCTTCTATTCCCGCTTCGGGATTTGTGAACCATAATTTTCAACTGGATGGGTTTCTTTTTCGTTATCACTTTCTATTTTGACCTGTTAAGATTTCGGATTATCCATCAAAGTGGGATCCCAGACGCATTTGGGAGAAGGTTTGTGAACGTTAGCAAGTACGTCCAGCGCTTCGCTTTCCTTGGTTTGTTGTTGGTCCTCCTAACAGCTTACCTCATGCGGCAGAATGCATACGCAGCCGACTCAAGTGCTGCTAGCGCCATTGCCAACTCTAAACCTTCAGAAACCGTCGATGCTGAGAAGAATGCTTCCGGCTATGTGGGAGCGGAAACCTGCAAGACGTGCCATGAGGATGTCTACAACAACTGGGCCAAAACTCCACACTGGAAAACCACGCTGAACAAGTCAGGCGGCCCGTCAAAGCAAGGCTGTGAGGGCTGCCATGGACCAGGCAAGGCTCACGTGGACGGTGGCGGCGATGTCACGAAGATTTTCACTTTTAAGAATGTCTCGGCCAAAACTGTCAGTGAGCGCTGCTTGACCTGTCACGCCGGCGGCACCGAGCACATGAATGCCATCAACTCGGTGCACGCGCGGAACAACGTGAGCTGTATTGACTGCCATTCTCCTCACCACGCGACGACGAAAGAGTTTTTGCTGGTGAAAGCACAAACGGAGCTTTGCTACTCATGTCATCTGCAGAAAAAGGCTGAGTTTGCCATGCCCTTTCACCATCGCGTGAATGAAGGCTTGATTCAGTGCAGCGACTGCCATAATCCCCACGGAACCGTGGCGCCAAAGCAGGTGCGCATGGCGGCAACGCAGGATGCCGTCTGCTTCAAGTGTCATACGGACAAGCAAGGGCCCTTTGTCTTCGAACATGAGCCTGTAAAGATCGAGGGATGTACAGCCTGTCACATTCCTCACGGAGGGGCCAATCCCCACATGCTCAAGGTGAGCAATATGAATTTGCTCTGCTTGCAGTGCCATACCATGACGCCAATGGGTGCGAAAGTCGGCTTTCCTCCGGGGCCGCCGGGGACACCTTCATTCCACAGCCAGGAGACGTTCTTTAAATCCTGTACGTTGTGTCACATCCAGATCCATGGCTCCAACTTTGATCAGACTTTCTTCAAATAGGGCGCACGAATGGATTCAACATTGCGATCGACGATTCTGCGCGTGCCAGGGACATCTGGAACGGCGGCAAGCCGCGGAGTGAAATTCATGAGACAGGATAGCGGGACTCTTTTCCTCATTGTTGTGGCGCTGTTCTCCCTACTGGCGTCTCTTGCTTCCTATGCCCAGACAGACTCAGGCGAAACGAAAGGGATGGATTCGGGTAATTACAACATCAAGCAGTCTGTCGAGGCTGGCTATCGTGAAGACTGGATCAATGGCAACCAGGACACGTACGACACGTTTGTCAATCTTGGGCAAGGGTTGCGCTTGTTCGACTACACGCTGAGCATGCGCTCTCTCGACCATAATGGCCTCCTCTTCGACAATCTTGATTTCAGCAACTTTGGCTACGGCGGCGATCCGGATGATGTGAGCCGATTGCGCGTCGATAAGAACAAGTGGTACAACTTCTCGCTGCTTTTCCGTCGCGACAAAAATTTCTGGGATTACAATCTGCTGGCGAATCCACTGAACCCGTCAACTTCTGTTCCATTGGTTCCTATCAACACTTCCCCGCACTCGCTTGATCTGGTTCGCCGGATGCAGGATTACAACCTGACCTTGCTTCCACAGTCGCGGGTGCGCTTCCGCCTGGGGTATTCGCGCAACCGCGATGAAGGACCCGGTTTCTTTACCACCGATGGCGGAACGATCGCAGACTTTAATCAGCAGTACAGTTACACGACAAATGCTTATCACGTTGGTGCGGACTTTCGCCTCTTACCCAAAACAACAATTTCTTATGACCAGTTTCTGACCTATTTCAAACAGGACAACGTGATCACCGACAACCCGGCGGCCTCCGGTTACGTGCTGCCGAACGGCACGCCGGTTGATCCCGGCATGATCTGGAGCACGAATGGACCGGTGGAAATTCTGCCGTGTGCGGCACCGATTCTGGCAGCACCCAACGTGTTCAATCCCAAGTGTAACGGTTATCTGTCTTATAGCCAGGTCGGCCGACCGCGGAACTTTATGCCCACGGAGCGCCTGCAGTTCCAGTCGAACTATTTCAAAAACTTTGAGACCTCAGGTTCGCTGGGCTACAGCAGCTCGGACAACAACGTTCCCGACTTCAATGAAACCGTCAATGATCTGGTGACGCGCACTGGCACACGAGGAAGCACGACAGGCGGGCCCGCGACCGCCAGGCGGGTTTCCGTCAACGCCGACTGGTCAGGAACTTATGCTGTCACCGACAAATTCCGAATTGTCGATTTCTTCCGCTACAACAACTGGCGAATTCCTGGATTTTGGGACTTCGCGGAGACCAGCATATTTGGCCAGCTGCAACCCGGTCTGACGGGCTTGGAACAGCCGCAGTCTCTGTTTAACGCGGCGACTTTTCTATCTGTGTGCCCGTTTCCTTACACTGCGGTCACTTGCCCCAGTCACACGGCGGCTTCGCCAGCGGACGTGACCAACGGCACCACGTCCACGTTCCTGGGTCAGAACATCCGATCGAATACGTTTGAGCTCCAGTACGATTTCACTTCGCGTTTCAGCGCGCGCCTGGGCTATGTGTACACGAAGCGAACCATTGCTGACTTCAGCACCACTTTCGATTCGGCTGTGGTTTATTTTCCGGGAGGAGCAGGGGCCGGCGCCGCGAATGATTATTTTGCCGCCCGTGGAGACTGCGCCACACCTTCAGCGTGCACTGAGACGGTGGATCCCACCACCGGTCAACTCATCTCGCTGACCTTCGCCGGTCCTGCAGCGGGTAACGATACCTCGCGCAACATAACACAGATCAACGAGAATGCGCTGTTGGCAGGCTTCACGGCGCAGCCTGCAAATAACCTGCGAATCACCGGAGATTTCGAATTCGGTTATAACGATTATGCTTTCACGCGCATCAGTCCGCGGCAGATGCAGAGCTATAAGATCCACGCCACCTACAAGCCTCGTACGTGGGTCAATCTGGATGGCGCCGTTGACATCCATGAAAATCGGGACAACATCTCCACGGTGAATGATCTGGAACACGGCAGGACCTATAGCATCGTCACCACGTTGATGCCGAACCAGAAGTTGTTCTATAGCCTTGGCTACGCCTATACCGACATTTATACGCAAGCGCAGATTTGCTATTACGACAACGCATTTGGACCGCCGCCGCCGATCCAATGTCCGGCGATCCTGGGCTATTCACCACCCGCCATTCCCGCGCTGGGGTTCTATTCCAGCAAACAACACTTCGTGTACGGAAACGTCACGTGGAAACCGATGCCGCGAGTCACCGCCAGCCTTGGCTATGCCGGAAGCTTTGTGGGTGGCAACACCACGTTGATCGACCCTCTGCAGGTGCCGGGAACGCTGGCGTTCAATTATCAGACACCTTCCGTGTCGATCATCGTCAACTTGTACAAGGGGCTAAGCTACCGCACAACCTGGAACTACTACGGGTATAACAGCCGGGGAGAAAAGTCGAACGCGATTCCAGGATTGGCCCCTATCGCTATCCCCGATTTCAACGGCAGCACGGCTACATTCTCCTTCCGCTACGCGTTCTGAAACGTAACGCGGCGCAAATAAGTAAACGGTTGTGAAGCAGAGCAAGCCGTGTCCCTTGACCCGCAACGTGCCGGTCGCCAACAATTAGCAAGCGTCTGCTCTACACGGAGATGCCCGGGAGGAGACGATATGAAATCCCAAATCAAAATAGGCACAGTGTTCGGAGTCGAGCTAGGTCTGCACTACAGCTGGCTTGTGATTGCGCTTCTCATCACATTCTCGCTGGCGGCGCAGTTCCATGCTGAGAACCGCAACTGGAGCGACGCAGTTGTCTGGTCGGTCTCCATTCTTACCGGAGTGCTTTTCTTTGCGTGTCTCTTTGCGCACGAGTTGTCTCACGCGGTAGTGGCCAAAGCCCGTGGAATCCCAATTCACAAAATCACGTTGTTTCTGCTTGGCGGTGTTGCCCAAATAGAGAAAGAAGCTTCCGATGCCAAGACGGAATTTTGGATGGCCATTGTTGGGCCTTTTACCAGCGGCATGCTGGGGCTGATCCTGCTGGCACTGGCGTGGGGTTGCGGCTGGGTTCCGCGGACCACGCCGGCAACGCCCGGAATCGCTCTTCTGGTATGGCTCGGCTACATCAACCTCGGACTTGGCGCATTCAACATGATCCCGGGTTTTCCTCTCGATGGTGGCCGAGTGCTGCACGCCATCCTGTGGTGGGCCATGGATGATGCTGAACGCTCAACCCGGGCGGCGGCATTCGTGGGACAGGTGATCGCCGTTTTATTCATCACCTTTGGGATTCTCCGCTTCTTTCAGGGCGCAGGACTTGGGGGACTCTGGATCGCCTTCATCGGTTGGTTCCTTCTGCAAGCGGCTGGCGCCTCGTACATGCAAGTTCGGACCCGCACACTTCTTCGTGGCTTGCGCGTGAAGGACGTCATGTCCACCGACTGCGACACGGTCGATCCTAATGTTTCATTGCAGGACTTCGTGCAACAACAGTTATTGCCGACCGGCCGGCGATGCTTCTTGGTTGTCCAGGATTCCCGGCTGCTTGGCCTGATTACACCCAAGGAAGTGCGTGGAGTGGACCCGGCAGCATGGCCTTCCACGACGGTTCGTTCGGTGATGGTCTCGGGGGATAAGATTCATTTCGTTTCTCCGGATATGCCCGCCATGGAGGCACTGGAGACCATGGGACGGGAGGACGTCAATCAACTGCCAGTCATGTCGAACGGTCGAGTGGAAGGCATCGTCACCCGGGCTCACGTTCTTCAAGTGCTACGCTCGCGCACAGAACTCGAGGGTTTTTCCAGTTTCGGACGGGCCGCTTGAGCGAAAGCGGCCTTTAAGCACTTACTGCCCCCCCGTTTCCCAAGTAGCAGCTGGCGACGTTCGATTCTCGAACACGCCGGAACACGTGACCACGCCCAGATATCAGGGCTAAAAGCTCATCATGGAATTCGTCGACAATCCCGCGGGCACGATTGACGGTAGTGTCCCAATCTCTGACTGCGCGATGTCACAAGCCACTTTGCACCCTTAGCGATCCTTTGCGCGCTTCGCGGTTAAACGCTCTTGCCGCAAAGTGCGAAGCATCGCAAAGTCCGCCCAGAAAAGCTCCAAGTTGAAACTAGGACACTACCCGACTGGCGTAACCCTATTGTCGCGGCCGAATGAAAGTTGTCTTTTTGCCGGAATACAATGTTTCCCTGGCAGAATAGCTGATTCCGGCGAGCGATGTCTCCAACCAGATCTCGACCGCCAGGTTACGAAGCCAGCGGAACCCGCAGCATGAAGTTCATGAAGAATGGTGCTCACACCGTAGAAACACAGCCTAAGACAAGAGCTGGTGAACCCTCCGTTTCACCGCTTGCCGGCAAACCTGCGCCGAAAGGAATGCTGATTGACGTGGCTCGGCTGGAGAAGGAGTACTTCGAGCGCAAGCCCGACGTGAGCGATCACAATCAGCTTGTGGCATTCGGTACCAGCGGACATCGCGGTTCTCCCTTTCACGGTACTCTCACCGAAGCCCACATCCTGGCGATTACCCAGGCGATCTGTGACTACCGCCGAGCACGGGGAATAGATGGTCCAATCTACATGGGGAAGGACACCCACGCAATCTCCGGACCCGCGCA
The DNA here is from genome assembly GCA_035624085.1 of Terriglobales bacterium. Classification (GTDB taxonomy): domain Bacteria; phylum Acidobacteriota; class Terriglobia; order Terriglobales; family Acidobacteriaceae; genus JAFAGX01. The sequence continues at coordinate 7,129 of DASPSE010000348.1, read as the reverse complement.
GCGCACTGCTCTCGAGGTGCTGGCGGCAAACGGCGTTGAGACCATCATCCAGGAGAACGATGCGGTAACGCCTACTCCGGTAATCTCGCGAGCGATTCTCGTTTATAACCAGGGACGCAAAGAACATCTCGCCGATGGCATCGTCATCACGCCCTCGCACAACCCGCCCGAGGACGGCGGCTTCAAGTACAACCCGCCCAACGGCGGCCCCGCCGATACCGACGTAACAAGTTGGGTGCAGGACCGTGCGAACGAGTTATTGCGTGAAGGAAATGCAGCGGTCAAGCGCGTTCCATTCAGCAAAGCGATTCGCGCGGCGGCCACCCACCAGCAAGACTTCGTCCTGCCCTACGTTCGCGATCTTAAGAATGTGGTGGACATGGACGCCATTCGCGGCGCCCACCTCAAACTTGGGGTAGACCCTCTGGGCGGAGCGTCGCGGCATTACTGGGAGCCAATCAACTCGATTTACGGATTGGATGTTGTTGTCGTCAATCCAATCATTGACCCAACCTTCTCGTTCATGACAGTGGATCACGACGGTAAGATCCGCATGGATTGTTCCAGTCCGTATGCCATGGCCAGGCTCGTGGGGCTGAAGGATCAGTACCAGGTGGCTTTCGCCAATGATCCTGACTCCGACAGGCACGGAATCGTCACTCCCATTGCCGGGTTGATGAACCCAAATCATTACCTCGCAGTGGCGATTCAATATCTGCTCACACACCGCCCGCAGTGGCGCCAGAACGTTGCCGTGGGAAAGACGCTGGTAAGCAGCAGCATGATCGACAGGGTCGTGCACAAGCTCGGCCATCCCCTGCGTGAAGTGCCTGTAGGTTTCAAGTGGTTTGTGCCGGGCCTTGTGCACGGCTCCTACTGTTTCGGAGGAGAAGAGAGCGCGGGAGCGAGCTTTCTCCGCCGCGATGGGACGGTGTGGACCACGGACAAAGACGGGCCAATCATGGATCTGCTGGCTGCCGAGATCACCGCCTGCACGGGCAAAGATCCCGGAGAACATTACCGTGAGCTGACGGCGGAATTTGGCACACCTTATTACACGCGCATCGATGCACCGGCCACGCCCGAACAGAAGGCAAAATTGCAGCGGCTCTCACCCGACGCCGTTAAGGAGTCGGATCTGGCAGGCGAAGCAATCATTGCCAAGCTGAGCAAAGCGCCGGGAAACCAAGCTCCGATTGGCGGGCTGAAGGTCGTAGCAAAAAGCGGATGGTTTGCGGCTCGTCCCTCGGGCACGGAGAACATCTATAAAATCTACGCGGAGAGTTTTAAGAGCCAGTCGCATCTGAATGCGATCGTAAGCGAGGCAGCAGAGATCGTGAACAACGCGCCGGGTTCCGAAGCCCGCCAATGAGCAGCGACGGCGGGCCTACAAATGTTCGGAACTGCAAACCGGAGGGTTGGAAATGCTGATTGCAGGCGACATCGGCGGTACAAAGACAGACCTGGCGATTTTCTCGAGCGAAACCGGCCCGCATGCGCCCCTGGCGGAAGCGAGGTTTCACAGCGCCGACTATCCCAGCTTGCAAGCCATCGTGAAGGAGTTTCTGGCAAAGGCGAAGAAGCCGGTCGATCGAGCCTGTTTCGCGGTAGCTGGACCAGTAATCAGTGGGCGGGTCCGGACCACGAACCTGCCGTGGGTGATCGAACATGCTGAGCTCGCCCGTGAGCTGAACATAAATCTCCGGTCCGTTCGCCTCATGAATGATTTGGAGGCGATTGCCGGTGCAGTCCCAATCCTCAGGCCCAGCGATATCCAGACCATAAATGCCGGTGAGCCTGTTCCCAGGGGAGCCATTGCCGTCATCGCACCTGGCACCGGGCTGGGTGAATCGTTCCTTACGTGGGATGGATCGCGGTATTTGGCGCACAGTTCTGAAGGCGGCCATTCGGATTTTGCTCCTACCGACGCAAGGCAGATTCGCTTGCTCGAATACATGCTCAAGAAATTCGATCATGTGAGTTTCGAGCATCTGTGTTCCGGAATCGGGATTCCGAACATCTATGGGTATATGCGGGACGTCGAGGGGATTGCGGAGGAACCGGAAGTCGCGGCCCTCGTCGCCGCCGCGGGTGATCCCTCGGTCGTGATCATCAATCAGGCGGTCGATCCGGATAATCGCAGCAAACTGTGTGCGGCAACCATCGAGCTCTTTGTTTCGATCCTGGCGAGTGAGGCGGGCAATCTTGCGCTCAAGGTACTGGCAACGGGCGGCGTTTATATAGCAGGCGGCGTTGCTGTGCACACCCGGCGCGTGATTGAGCAGCCGATTTTCATGGAGCGTTTCAGGAACAAAGGACGTTTTGCAGATTTGATGGGGCGCATCCCGGTGCATGTTGTAGTCACCGCAGCCGGGCTGGCAGGAGCGGCCGCCTGCGGACTAGAGAATTCAATTCCCGAACCCGCGCTCAGGTAAGGAGACTCCAATAATCAGAGTCCAGGAAAGGACGGCGAACATGGCAGCACGAGCAGAAGCGATGCCCAAGCGGCCGGCCAAACGCCGGGCATGGAAGGATCTCGGCTCTCACTATAAGGAGATCCGCAGTTTACACCTGCGCCAACTGTTTGCGGACGATCCCGAGCGGGGCGAACGCATGACGGTTGAGGCTGTCGGCCTCTACCTCGATTACTCCAAGAACCGCGTTACTGACGAAACTCTCAAGCTGCTGCTTCAGCTCGCCGAAGAGTCTGGTTTGCGAGCACGAATTGACGCGATGTTTAGTGGGGAGAAGATCAATGTCACCGAGAAGCGGGCGGTTCTGCACACGGCCCTGCGCGCTCCGCAAGGCACGCGCATTCTGGTTGATGGAAAGAACGTGGTGCCCGAGGTGCACGCGGTGCTTGACCAGATGGCGGATTTCTCAGAGCGCGTGCGAAGTGGCACGTGGAAAGGTCATACCGGAAAACGCATTCGCAACGTCGTGAACATCGGAATCGGAGGCTCCGATCTCGGACCGGTCATGGCCTATGAGGCTCTCAAGTATTACAGCGAGCGCGCCATGACTTTCCGGTTCATTTCGAACATCGATGGCACCGACTTTGCGGAAGCAGTGCGCGATCTCGATCCGGCGGAAACCCTGTTCATCGTGTCTTCGAAAACCTTCACTACGCTTGAGACCATGACGAACGCCCACACCGCTCGCGCCTGGTCTCTGGCGGGATTACGCGGTGATGAAACGTCGGTCGCAAAGCATTTTGTTGCGGTTTCTACCAACGCCGCGGAGGTGACGAAGTTCGGTATCGACCCTGCCAACATGTTCGAATTCTGGGATTGGGTCGGCGGCCGCTACTCCATGGATTCGGCGATCGGCCTTTCGACCATGATCGCGATCGGCCCGGCTAACTTCCGCGCCATGCTCAGTGGTTTTCATCAGATGGATGAGCATTTCCGCACGGCGCCCTTCGAGGCCAATCTTCCGGTGCTCATGGGCCTGCTGGCAATCTGGTACAACGATTTCTTTGGCGCGCAAACCGTTGCCGTTCTGCCCTACGACCAGTACCTGAAACGCTTTCCGGCATATCTGCAGCAACTGACCATGGAGAGCAACGGCAAGCACGTCACGCTTGATGGGAAAGCCGTCACGCGCGATACCGGTCCCGTTTACTGGGGCGAGCCGGGAACGAACGGGCAGCACTCGTTTTACCAGTTGATCCATCAAGGAACGCGGCTCATCCCGTGCGACTTCATCGCATTTGCCCAGCCGCTGAACCAAGTCGGGAGGCACCACGACATGCTGCTGGCGAATGTTTTCGCGCAGACGGAGGCACTTGCGTTCGGCAAAACTCCCGAGCAGGTGAAGGCGGAAGGTACGCAAGATTGGCTCCTGCCGCACCGCGTGTTTGAGGGCAACCGGCCGTCGAACACGATACTGGCGGATCGACTGACGCCGGAAACTCTGGGCAAACTGGTAGCGCTGTACGAACACTCGGTCTTCACCCAGGGCGCAATCTGGAACATCGATTCGTTCGACCAATGGGGCGTCGAGCTCGGCAAGGCGCTGGCGCAGCGCATTATTCCGGAAATCGAGAACAGCGCCGAGCCGGTGCTGAATCACGACAGTTCAACCAACTCTTTGATTCGCCGGTACCGCAAGCTCAAGGAATCCGAATAACAGCGTGTCCTACACATTCAATCAATTTGTTTCACGAGGAGACACAGATGCAACTTGGAATGATCGGTCTTGGAAGGATGGGGGCCAACATGGTGCGGCGCCTCATTAGCAAGGGACACAACTGTGTCGTTTTCGACAGGTCGGCGCAAGCAGTAAGCGATTTGGTCAAGGAGAAGGCCATCGGCGCTGCGTCGCTCGCAGAGTTTGTAACGAAGCTTGAGAAGCCGAGGGCTATCTGGCTCATGGTTCCCGCGGCGGTGGTTGACCAGACGATCGGCGACCTTTTGCCCCACCTCGACGCCGGCGACATCGTGATCGATGGCGGAAACTCTTACTACATTGACGACATTCGTCGCGCAAAGGAACTCACGCCCAGGCGGATCCACTACGTTGATGTGGGCACGAGCGGTGGTGTGTGGGGGCTGGAACGGGGCTACTGCATGATGATTGGCGGTGAAAACGAGGTCATCGAGCGGCTCGATCCAATCTTCGCGGCACTGGCTCCCGGCCGGGGCGACATCCCGCAAACGCCCGGCCGCGAGAAACTCGATGGCACCGCCGAACAAGGTTATCTGCACTGCGGTCCCAACGGCGCCGGCCATTTCGTGAAGATGGTCCACAACGGGATCGAATACGGAATTATGGCGGCGTACGCTGAGGGCTTGGGTATCCTACGCTCGGCAAATGTCGGCAAACAGGAAAAAGGTACAGTCGATGCCGAAACCACGCCCCTACGGAATCCTGAGGAGTATCAGTACGACCTGAACCTGCGTGATATAGCCGAGGTATGGCGGCGTGGGAGCGTGATCGCCTCATGGTTGCTGGATCTGACGGCGAGCGCGCTTTTGCAGGATCCAGATCTCGCGCAGTTCGAGGGTCGCGTTTCCGATTCCGGAGAGGGACGCTGGACGATTAAAGCGGCGATCGACGAAGCAGTGCCGGCGCCGGTTCTAACCACCGCCCTGTATGAGAGATTCAGCTCGCGGGGCGAGGCTGACTTCGCAAATAAACTCTTGTCCGCAATGCGATTTCAATTCGGTGGACACCTGGAAAAATCTCAAGACAAGACGAGAGTGGCTTAAGGAAAACAATTGTGACCGATTCTCTTTCGGGCGCGGAGATGCGATGAACATTGAAGTGTTCGCCGATGAGGAATCCACGGCACCAGCAGCGGCGAAGGCGATTGCCGAGGAAGCTCGGTCCGCCGTCGCCGCTCGTGGCTGCTTCGTGGTGGCTGTCAGCGGCGGTCGTACTCCCTGGATCATGCTGCGCGCCCTGGCCGATGAAGAGCTCCCGTGGGATCGCGTTCACATCGTCCAAGTGGACGAACGGGTTGCGCCGCTGGGCGACAAGGATAGAAATCTCACGCACCTTCGAGAGAGTCTGCTCGATCACTCGCCGATTCCTCCGGGGCAGATCCATGCCATGCCTGTGGAGTGGTCAGACTTGGACGCCGCGGCCAAAAAATATGCCTCCGTTCTCTCGAAAATTGCTGGCTCGCCTCCAACGCTCGATCTTGTCCATCTGGGCCTTGGCCCCGACGGTCATACTGCCTCGTTGGTGCCTGGGGACCCAGTCCTCAACGTCACCGCCGTGGATGTGGCTGTAACCGGCGTTTACCAGGGAAGGCGGCGAATGACACTCACCTATCCGGTGATCAATCGCGCACGGCGAATTCTGTGGTTGGCGACGGGCAGGGAGAAGGCCGATGTACTCCATCGCTTGCGCCAGGGCGATCCGACGATTCCGGCAGGAAGAATTTGCCGGCTGCAGGCCGTAATTTTTGCGGATCGCGCAGCGAGCGGCGATCTGGCAGCCTGAGTCTTCGCAGCCAAAAAGGCCAAGTGAACGACTAAGTCAACCGGTGCTCACAGACGTGGATGACTCGGGACGCGTGGAGCGCCGCACCTCATAGGCAGCGATCTCAGCTTCATGCTGCAGGGTGAGTCCAATATCGTCCAGTCCCTGCAGCAAGCATTGGCGGGTGAATTCGTCTATTGCAAAGCTAGCGGAAAGTCCGCGCTTGTCGTAAACCGTGCATTGTTCGAGATCGACGGTGATCTCGTAATCGGGAAGCTCTGCCGCCCGGCGCACGATTTCGCTGACACCATCTTCACTCAGCACGACGGCGAGCACACCATTCTTGGCGCAATTATTGGCGAAGATGTCAGCAAAGGAAGGCGCAATCACGGCACGGAAGCCAAAATCTGCAATTGCCCAGACCGCATGTTCTCGGGAAGATCCGCAGCCGAAATTCTTGCCTGTGACCAGAATGCTGGCGCCGGCATAGCGCGGCTGGTTCAGGACGAACGAGGAATCCGGGCCGCCATCCTTCAGTCGCCGCCAATCGAAGAACAGGAATTCGCCAAAACCCGTGCGCTCAACTCGCTTCAAAAACTGTTTGGGAATGATCTGGTCGGTGTCGACGTTTGCCCGGTAAAGCGGCGCCACTCGACCTTCATGTTTCCGGAATGGTTGCATTGTTTATTCCGCCTCAGCGAAAGCGCCAATTGCGAATGTCGGTGAAGTGCCCGCTGATGGCCGCCGCCGCGGCCATCATCGGACTCACCAAATGGGTGCGGCCGCCGCGCCCCTGCCGCCCCTCAAAATTGCGATTACTAGTGGAGGCGCAGCGTTCACCGGGCTGCAGAATGTCGGGGTTCATTCCGAGGCACATTGAGCATCCGGATTCGCGCCACTCGAAGCCGGCCTCTTGAAAGATTCGGTTCAGGCCTTCCCGCTCGGCTGCACGTTTCACGGCCTGCGAACCGGGTACCACCATCGCGCGCACTGTGGGCGCGACGCGGTATCCCTTAGCTATCCGCGCCGCGGCACGCAGATCCTCCAAGCGCGAATTGGTGCAGGAACCGATGAAAACGCGATCCAGAGCAATCTTCTCGATAGGCGTTCCTGGGGTGAGTCCCATATATTCCAACATGCGCGCCACGGCTTGCTGATCCGTTCCTGGCTTCAATTGGCTGAATTCAGGTACTCGCCC
>DASPSE010000326.1:0-7172 GCA_035624085.1 Terriglobales bacterium | reverse complement strand
CCATTCTGCGTGGTGATATCGGGCCGCGCTCCGGCCAAAAAAGCGACAGCAGCTTTGACGGGGCCGAGTTTGAGATCCTCGAACCCGCCACCGTAGCCGCTCAGGTCAAGAGGATAGAAATCATTGATCTCAATATGGAAGCGCCGGTAATATCTCTCTCCAGCCCAGAAAATCGCGCCGGTCTGCGCGTCGCCAAAGATGTGTCCACCACGAACGAACGCTTCGCGCAGGCGAAATTGGTCGTTTCCATCCGACGTGGCCACGCCATTGACGACAGTCTCAGGAAAGTTCGCGTAGTTCGTGGAGTTTGTAGTGTTGGCTTCGAGCATCACTTCTGTCTTCAGCCATGCCGTGCCCTTGTTTTCGTCCGGATTCAGCCAGTTGTTGACAAAGATGAATTCCCCATAGGTCTCTGCTTCGTTGCCCAAGCGGTATTTGTCGCCAGCTCCCGGTGCCTCGAATGCGACCTGCTGGCCGCCCTCACTGTTCAGGCCATAACCCGACCGCAGGTATCCGTGGAACTCGAAAGCGCCCATTTGCCGCCTTAACCCCTTAATCTCGGTTTCAGCTTCCTGCAGTTGGTCATAGCTGGGTTCACTCACTACCTTCCCCTGAAAGTTCGCTCCCACCTGGGCTGATTGCCCCGTGATAATCTTCTTTGCCTCTTGCTCCGTCGCAAGTTCTGCGGTGGAAACGGTACTCTCTTTTTCTTTCTCTTTCTGTTCTTTTTCCTTGGCCGCTTCCTCTCTTTGTTGCTGGATCTGTTGTTCGAGAGCTGCAATTTTCTGCTGTAACTGTTGTGTGGTCTGCTGCATCTGCTGTGCGGTCTGCTCGTACTGCTGCTTCAACTGATCGAGCTGCTGTTGCAGAGTCTCGGCTTGTTGGGCAGAGGCCAGCGGCACCAGAGAACCAATCAGGATTGCCAAAGCAATTCGAGGGCAGGAGCTCATAAACCTTCTCGACTGCTCACCTCCGCGCCTTGTATTTAGCAAGTCCCGTTCCACTTTTGAAAAATTGCAAACATTCGCACAAGGAAATGCCCGATCTCCAACGGAGTGTCAGGTTTCTGTCCATCACGGCCACATCTCTGTCTCTATTCACCAGGCGCTGCTAATCCTTCACGACCCAATCCTGACCAAGTTCGGGGCCTCACAAAGAAGTTGCGGTCTTAGTGCTGAGATTTCCGTTACCGGGCAGGGCTTTTCCTCGCCTCGCGTTTTGGTACTCCGGTTGCGTGCTTGTGACCACGGTTCGCTGACATCGGAGCCGTCAAACCGCGACCGCAGATTCCTCGGGTTAGGCGGCGAGAATGGTCGCTGTTTCTTATGTGGCCGTTGTTTGCATATTTCGCGCTTGTGATCCTGCTGGTCACCGCCACCCTGGTGGTGTCGTATCTGCTCGGGCCGAGGCACTCCGAACCTGCGACCGGCGATCCGTACGAAGGCGGGATCGTTTCAGAAGGCTCTGCGCGTGTGCGCTTCTCGGCGCGCTACTACCTGATTGCAGCGTTCTTCGTGGTCTTTGATCTGGAAGCGGTGTTCCTGTTCGCATGGGCGGTAGCAGTTCGCGAGTTAGGATGGGCCGGTTACTGCGAAACCGTGCTGTTTGTGGGCGTACTCTTCGCCGCACTCATTTATTTGTGGAAGGTTGGCGCGCTCGATTGGGCGCGGAAGCCAGGGTCTTCAAGAGCGAGCAACTGATGCAATGGTCCCTCACCAAACCCGACATTACAGGCCTGGTTGCAAAGCCAGAGCAGGAGCCACTCGAGCAAAGCATGCGTCGCAGCGTGATCCTGTCGCGGCTCGAGGATCTGGTTGCATGGGGTCGCAAGAATTCGGTTTGGCCATTCAACTTCGGTCTCTCCTGCTGTTACGTGGAAATGGCCACAAGCATCACGAGCAAGTTTGATGTCTCGCGTTTCGGCGCCGAAGTCATTCGAGGTACGCCACGCGAAGCGGATCTGATGGTGATCGCAGGGACGGTTTTCCTCAAGATGGCTCCCATCGTTCAACGACTCTACGAACAGATGATGGAACCGCGCTGGGTGATTTCGATGGGCTCGTGCGCCAATTCCGGCGGCATGTACGACATTTACAGCGTGGTCCAGGGCGTTGACAAGTTTCTTCCTGTGGATGTTTATGTCCCCGGCTGCCCGCCGCGCCCGGAAGCTTTTTTAGAAGGATTGCTTCTGTTGCAGAAGGCAGTAGGGACAGAACGCCGCCCACTCAGCTGGGTGGTGGGCGGGCAGGAAACGGTTCGGTCCCCGCTTCCGTCCATGCGCGAACTGATGCGTCCATCGCGCAAAACCGCCACCGTGCTCAGGGAGCCTGACGACGTATGATCTTGGCCCCAACAACGATTGCTCAGGAGATCATCGACCGGCTTGGCCGGGCCGCCACTCCCCAGGACACGCTCGATCAGATTCCGACCTTTTGGGTGGCGAAGGATCGCCTGCTCGATCTGCTCCGCTTTCTCAAAGAAGAGGCGGACGCGCCGTACAAGATGCTCTACGACCTCTCCGCCATCGATGAACGCATGAGGCAACATCGCGATGGCCAGCCGGCCAGCGATTTTACAGTCGTCTATCATCTTCTTTCACTGGAGCGAAACGAGTATGTGCGGATCAAAGTAGCGCTTGCCGAGGACCGCCTTTCGCTGCCAAGCATCACGCCGATCTGGCCCATCGCGAATTGGTACGAGCGGGAAGTGTGGGACATGTTCGGGATCGCGTTCGATGGACATCCGCACCTTCGGCGCATTCTGATGCCAGACAGTTGGGTGGGTCATCCGCTCCGCAAGGAACACCCGGCACGCGCGACTGAGATTGGTCCGTATCAGTTGTCTCCGAAAAAAGAACTGGCCGAGCAAGAGGCGCTGCGCTTTCGCCCCGACGAGTGGGGTATGAGCCGCGAACGCGATGGTTCGGATTTTGTTTTCCTCAATCTTGGCCCTCAACACCCGGGTACGCACGGGGTGCTGCGGCTCGCCCTGCAACTTGACGGCGAAGAAATCGTCGACGTCGTCCCGCAGATCGGCTTTCACCATCGTGGAGCCGAGAAGATGGGTGAGCGCCAATCCTGGCACACGTACATTCCGTACACCGACCGAGTGGATTACCTCGGTGGCGTAATGAACAATTTGGCCTATCTCACTGCGGTGGAGAAATTGGCCGGCATCACGGTTCCAGCTCGCGCTCAGGTGATCCGCGTCATGCTGGCGGAATTGTTCCGCATCATCAGTCATTTGGTTTGGTACGGCACGTTTGCCCAGGACGTCGGACAGATGTCGCCCGTCTTTTTCACCTTCAACGATCGCGAACGCGCCTTCAGCATCGTCGAGGCAATCACGGGCGCGCGAATGCATCCGTCGTGGTTTCGAATCGGCGGCGTTGCCGCCGACTTGCCCAAGGGCTGGGAGAAGATGTTTCGCGATTTCATCAAGTACCTTCCGCCTCGCCTTGTCGAATATGACCGGACGATAATGAAGAATTTCATCTTTAAAGCGCGCACAAAGGGGATCGGTAGCTTCACAGTCGACGAAGCTGTCGAGTGGGGAGTTACCGGTCCTAACCTTCGCGCTTGTGGCCTTGACTGGGACTTTCGCAAGCGGCAGCCGTACTCGGGCTACGACAAGTTCGAGTTCGATATCCCGACGGGTCAACACGGCGACTGTTATGACCGGGCTGCAGTGCGCATCGAGGAGATGCGCCAAAGCCTGCGCATCATCGAGCAGTGTGTCAACAACATGCCCGAGGGTCCCCACAAGTCGGATCACCCTCTGGCTACGCCTCCGGTGAAGGACCGCACGATGCACGACATCGAGACCTTGATCACCCACTTTCTTAGCGTCACCTGGGGCCCGGTGATGCCCGTGGGAGAGGCGCTCGGCGCGATCGAAGCCACAAAGGGAAATAACGGCTACTACCTGGTGAGCGACGGCAGCACGGTCTCATACCGTACTCGCATACGCACGCCCTCTTTCGCCCACATACAGACCTTGCCGTTGTTGTCGCAGGGCTTGATGATTCCCGACCTGGTGGTCATTTTGGGCAGCTTGGATTTTGTACTTGCAGATATTGACCGTTAACGAAAGGGATCATGCTGACAGCCGAAGAAATTCGAGAGATTGAGACGGAAGCGCGGATTTATCCGAAGCGCGAAGCGGTTTGCATCGACGCACTCAAGATCGTGCAGCGGCACCGTGGCTGGGTTTCGGATGAGAGCGTTCGTGACATCGCAGAACACCTCGGCATGTCCGCCACCGACGTGGACAGCATCGCCACGTTTTACAACCTGATTTTTCGCAAGCCGGTTGGCCGCCACGTGGTCATGGTCTGCGACAGTGTGAGCTGCTGGATCATGGGCTATGACCGCATGAAGAAACATCTCAGTGAGCGACTCGGAATCGAATATGGCCAGACCACGTCCGACGATCGCTTCACCATGTTGCCCATCGTATGTCTGGGATGTTGCGATCATGCTCCGGCCATGATGGTGGATAGCGATCTGCATAGTGACCTCAATCCCGAGAAAATTGATTCTGCACTCGAGCGATACAAATGACGGCCAACTTTGACAAACCGCTGACCGAGGGAATGCGCCCGGACGGAAGCATCGTGGACCTGCAGGCCTACGAGTTGGCAGGAGGATATCAAGCGATCCGGAAAGTCTTGCGAACTGGCATGACACCGATGGCAGTGACCGAAGAGATAAAGGAATCGAATCTGCGCGGCAGAGGCGGCGCCGGCTTCCAAACTGGCGTGAAGTGGTCTTTCGTTCCGCGTGGCAAGGATGTTCCGAACCCGACTTACTTCGTGGTCAATGGTGATGAGATGGAGCCGGGGACGTTCAAAGACCGCTTGCTGATGGAGCGAGACCCGCACCAGCTCATTGAAGGTGCGATGGTGGCCTCATTCGCGATCGAAGCCGATATTGCTTACATTTTCTTGCGCGGAGAATACACACTGGCCGCCGAGCGGCTCGCACGCGCCATTGCCGAAGCTTATGAACACCATTACCTCGGAAAGAACATTTTCGGTTCCGGCTACAGCCTCGAACTCCATCTCCATCTCAGTGGCGGCCGCTACATCTGCGGGGACGAGACCGGACTCCTGAACGCGCTGGAAGGCAAGCGCGCCAATCCCAGATCGAAGCCGCCTTTTCCGCCTTCTGTCGGACTTTTCGGCAAACCGACGATCGTCAATAACGTCGAGACGATTTGCTGCGTGCCTCACATCATCAACCGAGGCGCGGAATGGTTCCGCAGTTTGGGCCGAACGAAAGATGGTGGCACGAAGCTTTTTGGCGTGAGCGGAAAAGTAAAACGTCCGGGCCTTTGGGAACTGCCGATGGGAACGACGGTGCGCGAAATTCTCGAGGAACATGCCGGAGGAATGGTAGACGGAGTGAAGTTTCGCGGATTGCTGCCGGGTGGGGCTTCGACCGACTTCATCGTCGAAGAGCACCTGGATTTGCCCATGGACTTTGCGTCCCTGGACACAGCTGGCAGCCGCATGGGCACCGGCACCATGATCGTGCTCGACGACCACACCTGCCCTGTCGGCATGACCTGGAATTTGACGCACTTTTTTGCGCGGGAATCTTGCGGGTTTTGCACGCCCTGTTGGAGCGGGTTGGGATGGGCGGATCGCATTCTAAAGGCGATGGAAGAGGGCCACGGCAACCCCGGCGATCTGGACAAGCTGGAATTCCAGACCAAGATGTGGGCCCCGGGCCACACATTTTGCGCACTGGCGCCTGGCGCCGCCGAGCCTGTACAGAGCGCGTTGAAATACTTTCGAGCGGATTTCGAGCGGCACATCCGAGAACACCGCTGCCCGTGGAGTTAGGCATGGCGATCGTATACGTGGACAACAAACCGTGCGAGATGAATCCGGAGGAGAATCTGCTTCACGGGTGTCTCTCGAACGGTTTCAAGTTGCCCTACTTTTGCTGGCATCCAGCGCTTGGTTCGGTGGGCGCGTGCCGTCAGTGCGCGGTCAAGCAGTTCAAGGATGCAAACGATAGTCTCGGAAGAATCGTGATGTCCTGCATGACACCCGCGGCCGAAGGCACACGTATCTCCATCGCTGACCCCGAGGCTGTCGCTTTTCGCGCTGGCGTTATCGAGGGACTCATGCTGAATCACCCGCATGATTGCCCGGTGTGTGACGAAGGCGGTGAGTGCCACCTGCAGGACATGACCGTGATGACCGGCCACAACTATCGACACTACGAGTTCGACAAGCGCACGTTTCGCAATCAGGACCTGGGGCCGCTGGTGAATCACGAGATGAATCGCTGCATCCAGTGTTACCGCTGCGTGCGCTACTATCGCGACTACGCCGGCGGCAACGACTTGAATGCCTTTGCGTCGCGAGACCAGGTCTTTTTTGGCCGGTCCGAAGATGGCGTTCTCGAGAATGAATTCAGCGGCAACTTGGTGGAAATCTGTCCCACAGGCGTCTTCACCGATAAAACCCTGAAACACCACTACGCTCGTAAGTGGGACCAGCAGTTCGCTCCGTCAGTTTGCGTGCACTGCGCTCTTGGGTGCAACACGGATGCCGGCGAACGCTATGGGACTGTGCGGCGCATCGTGAACCGATATAACCACGAAGTGAACGGTTACTTTATTTGTGACCGGGGAAGGTTTGGTTATGAGTTCGTCAACAACGAACGACGTTTCCGCCAGCCAGTCTTGAAAGGACAGCCTACGTCGGCTGCATCGGCGCGTCGCTATTTAGACGAGAAGATCGCCGGAGGCAGAGCGATCGGGATTGGCTCGCCGCGTGCCTCGCTCGAATCCAATTTCGCTCTTCGCACCCTCGTGGGGCCGGATCACTTCTACTCCGGTATGGCCGATTACGAGGCGAAGCTGGTTCGGTTCATGCTCGAGATCCTGCGCCGCGGTCCAATGCGGACACCCACGCTGCACGAGATCGAGGAGTGCGACGCCGTCTTCATCCTGGGCGAGGATCTAACCAATATCGCTCCGCGAATGGCTTTGTCGGTCCGGCAGTCGGTGCGCCAGCAACCCATGGAAGCGGTCAAGAAGCTGCAAGTTCCTCTCTGGCTGGATCATGGTGTGCGGGATGCGATGCAGGATGCGAAGGGTCCGCTTTATATTGCGACGCCCTGCCGCACTCGACTGGACGAGGTCGCCACCGCGAC
>DASPSE010000324.1:0-2171 GCA_035624085.1 Terriglobales bacterium | reverse complement strand
ATCCCCTGCGTGCAAGTTCTTCGATGGGCAGGCAGCCTTCGAAGTAATTCAGCTTCTCCCAGTCGCGCTCTTCGGCCAATGGCGCGGCAAGCAGCGCGTCGTAGAATCGGTCGTATTCCTCCTTCGACATCGGGCAGTTGACGTAGTCGGCCGAGCCTTTGTCATAGCGCGCTGCGAAATAGACCTTAGACATGTCGATGGAATCCGCATCCACGATCGGGCTGATCGAGTCGTAGAAGTACAAGTGAGAAGATCCGCTGAGCCTCGCGATTTCGTGCGAGAGGGCGTCTGAAGTCAGTGGACCAGTTGCAATGATCGTGATTTGATCTTCATTGACGCGCGTAACTTCCTCGCGCCGAATCGTGATCAGTGGCTCGCGCGAGATGGCCTCGGTAACTCGCGCCGCGAAAGTCGCGCGATCTACCGCGAGTGCATGTCCGGCTGGGACGGCGCATTCGCGGGAAATCTCCATCAGCAGCGACCCGGCCCGCCGCATTTCTTCTTTCAGCAGCCACGGGGCAGTGTTCTCAGTGTCAGACTTTAGGGAATTCGAGCAGACCAGTTCGGCGAAATCTGAGGTTTGGTGGGCTGGCGTCGAGCGTACGGGCCGCATCTCGAAAAGCTCAACGGTAATGCCGCGGCGGGCACACTGCCAAGCCGCCTCCGACCCGGCCAAGCCTGCGCCGATGATGCGTACGTTGCTTCCCATCCTAGTGGCTGATCAGCGTTGATTGGCTCGCAACGCAGACCCACGTCCCATTCCCACACTCATTATACGAAGTCAAATTCATGGCGATCCGGCTTCAGAGGATCACACGTGCATCTCCCACCCGGCGCGTCACGTGCTCACGATCGAGGTATTCCAGCAGCGGGATCGCATATTTGCGAGTCACTCCCGTGAGGTCTTTAAAACGAGCGACGTCCAGCTGTGGGGATTTGACTTTTTCCTCCACCAGGCGCTGGCGCAAATCGGCCAATGCATTTTTGTGGAAAAGCAGATCGTCAGAGATCTTCACCAGAACTTTGTCGCGCAATAATAGCGTGACTATTTTCTGGGCCCGTGCTTTGTCGACCTTTAATCCTCCAAGAACATCCTTCATGGCGGGCACTTTCAAGCCAGCCGAGGCAAACGCCTCTTCGATGATTTTCTTCGACTCTGACTCTTCGTCCTTCATGACTACGCCGCGCCCGGGAAGGCAGACGAGTTCGCCCGCGAGAGCAAGTTTTCCTGCGCGAACGGCGGCTTCGAACGCGCACGAAAAGACTTCCTGCGCAACGTTGGGTAAGCTTCCGCGCAATTCTTCCTTGCTCATCCCCGCTACCAAGGGATTTTGCGTGTGGAAGCGGTCGAGAGTGGAAACTAGCTGTTCTTGGACCTGGTTCAATGCGGTATTCGCAACAACGTAGTCGCCGATTCGAGAGATCTCCGGGATCGCAGCTGTCGTCGCTGTGACTTGCTGCGGAGTCCAGCCGGTCCGAGCTACTGCCTCGGCAACAGTCAGTCCGCGCTCGCCAGCGGCCGCGATTCGGGCGCGCAGCGCAGCCTCTCGGGGTCCCGTCGCCAGTTGTCTGAGAAAGTCGATGTACTCGGCGCTGTTCTGCAGCTTGCGGGGAGGCGCATTTTCGAGGACCACGCCTCCGCCAATCGTCACCACGGGGGAAAACTGGCGAATGATGAAACGATCGGCAGGCAACAGCATCGTGGTCTGTGCCAGATGTAGTTGCGCGAAGCCGGTTTCTCCCGGCGCCAACTGCTTTCTTCCATAGAGAACAGCTCTGGCAATAGTTTCGGAAGTGTACGAGTGGAAATGCACTCGGGCGCGGTCTTTCAACGGCTTTGCTGAGGGCAAAAGCGCCAACTCGACATCGAGGGCTGCGGTCGCGCGAAATGCGCCGGGCGTCGCCAGCGTCATACCTCGCGCCAATTGCTCGGTCGTCAGCCCCGCAAGGTTCAACGCCGTTCGCTGACCGGCTATCGCCTGATCTGCTGAGCGCCCATGCACCTGTACACCGCGAACCCGGACCTTTTGTCCTTGCGGAAAGACTTCAAGTTCGTCCTCTTTGTGCACCGCGCCTGATATCAGAGTTCCGGTGATTACCGTTCCGAATCCCTTCATGGTAAACACGCGATCAATCGGCAGGCGGGCAAGGCTGCTCGAATCTCTGGCAGG
>DASPSE010000285.1:0-7520 GCA_035624085.1 Terriglobales bacterium | reverse complement strand
ACCGATGGCTCGGTCGGCGAGGTGCGAGTGTTGAGCGACGTGGATGATCGCCTGGAAGCGTATGCCCGTGACGCGCTCCTGCGTTGGCAATTCCTGCCCGCCCTCAGAAACGGAAATCCGGTGGCGCTTCAGGCGGTGGTGAGAATTCCCTTCAAACCGCGGATACGGTTCTGAGAGAAAGCGTCTGCCACGTCACATCTCATGGTTATCCACGTCACGGCTCCAAGTTCGCCCGAGTGATATCTTGGCGCTCGGGTAATTCTGGATGGCAGTCGCGGCACAACCCGCACGCCTGACGCAACCGGCAGACCTCACAAAGAAAACGCAGGAGATGCGCTTTGCCATGCGGCTCTCCCTGATCTTTGGAGTGCTGATGTTGATCGGCAAGGTCACCGCATATGTGGTGACCGGTTCCACCGCCATTCTCTCCGACGCCGCCGAATCTGTGGTTCACGTCATCGCAGTGGGCTTCGCGACCTTCGCTCTTTGGCTGAGTGCGCGGCCCGCCAATCGACGCTTTCTGTATGGATACGAACGCATAACATTTTTCTCCGCGGGCTTTGAAGGGGCGATGATCATCATGGCGGCCGTTGCTATTCTCTATGCTGCGATTCACCGGTGGCTCACTAGCCTGCGGCTGGAACATCTCGGCATGGGAAGCCTGGTGGTCCTGGCGGCCGCATTCGTGAACGCCGCGCTGGGTTGGTATTTGATTCGCACCGGAAAACGCAACCACTCGCTTATCCTCGAAGCCGATGGCAAGCACGTTCTGACGGACAGTTGGACCAGCTTTGGCGTTGTGCTCGGCTTGGGCCTGGTGATGCTCACCGGATGGAAGCCGTTCGATCCTATCTGCGCCATCCTGATCGGGCTGAATATTCTCTATTCCGGCGGCTTGCTGGTGTGGCGCTCAGCGCGTGGATTGCTCGACTATTCTGATCCCGGTGTGGGGCGCGATCTGGGGCAGAAGCTCGATGCGCTCTGCTCCGAGCTCGGACTGCACTACCACGGCGTGCGCTTCCGCACCACCGGCTATCGCCTCATGGTCGAACTGCATTTGCTGTTCCCCTACGATTGTCCCGTTGGCCACGCACATCACCTGGCGACCCAACTGGAAGAACGTCTGCCCGGCGTGTTGGGAATTCCCGCTGAAGTCGTCACGCACCTGGAATCATTGGAAGACCACAGCGATGTGCATAGCGACGAACATTACACAGGGAAGCCGGGCTAGCCGGCACGCCGAAGTCTAGAGCACAATTTCGAAATATTTCTTCAGTGCAACGCGCCACTGCTCTTCGGAGCGTATTGGCGATTCTTCTCTTTTTCCATCCCGAGTAATAATCAGCTTGCCGTCGGTCAGAGTGATGCGCCCTTCAGGCGTGGCCCGGCTGCAAATCCTCTTTTGCGTGAACGACGATTCCGGAGATGTTTGATGATAGTGACACATGCCCGCAAATTCCCCGAATTGTCGCGGTACCAGCGTAAAGGAATACTGCCGTTTCCATTCGGCGGGTTCTGCCATTTCCATGTGCAACGAGCCTTGCTCCTCGACGAGGCGGAAGTTTCTTCTGCCTTGCGGCTGTTCGATATCAAGCTTCAGCCGAAGCGGCTCGAGGAAAGAGTCTCCGAATCCGACGTCGGCAAGCCAGGGCTCTTCCAAATCAACTTTTAGAGTGAGGTGATCGAACTCCGGGCCATTGCTTCCGTCCTGGCGAGCCACGCGGGCTGAGAGCAAGGTGACTTTGAACCCGAGTTCCCGCAGCAATGCCGCAAATGCTCCGTTGAGTTCATAGCAGAATCCTCCTCGCCGTCGTTCAACGATCTTGTGGATGATAGATGCTTCATCGCAGATAATTTTTCTACCTAGCCCGATGTCAAGATTCTCGAACGGAACCGCGAGCATGTGGGCACGATGGAGGCTGCGCAGAACGGCTGCAGTCGGCTCAATGGGTCCCACGTATGAAATGCGGTCGAGATACGCCGGAACGTTCACTATAGGTAGATTGAACCACAGAGGGCACGGAGGTACACAGAGGGAATCCCATCTATCCGTCGCGATCCTCAGTGGCCTCTGCGTTTGTTTAAGGGGAGCTAAATGCTGAGTGCTAATTGCCAACTGCTGCGCTTCACACCGGCAGCTCTTCCTGTGACCATCCCGGCACTTCTGGCTTCGCCTCCGCGGTAAGATCCAGCACCAGTTTCTCCAACACAAGCCGCTTGTTCGGAGGATTCGAGCGCAAAGCCAGGTCGGTTTTGGCAACCAGGCGAATCGCCCGCGTCAACTCCCGTTTCGATTTATAACGGCGAGCTTGCTTGATGATGTCGTCGGCGGCAAACGGAGGCACACGGAAGCCTTGCCACAAAGCGGCCCACAACATGCGCTGATCGCGAACATTGCGTTCAAGAATGACCAGCATCTGCCGGAAGGTCTTGGCCAGCATGTAAAGATGCCCAATGGCCGCTTCGTCGCCTTCGCCCGTCGTCAAGATCGCATCGAGCATTTCGAGAGCGCGCACGCGGTCCTTGGCAGAAATCGCGTCCGTCAGTTCGTACAAAGACCGCTGCTTGGCGGCCAGCACCATGGTCTCAACATCGCCGAGCGTAATGCGCTTCTTCTCCCCAACGTAGAGAATCAGTTTTTCAAGTTCATTGGAGACCATCATCATGTCGCCGCCGAGCGCGTCCACCAGTTCGCGCGCGGCGTCGGTGTCGATTTTCACACCCCGCGTGGCACAGTATTCGTCGATCCAGCGGACTGCCTCGCCCTCTTCTACTCGCGCCAGTTCGACGACCGCGCAGTATTCGCCCATGGTCTCTCGAATCCGCTCATAGCGCTCCTTGTCGGTCAGTTCCATGCGGCGGGCGTCGGCCGGGATGCTGATGTGATCGGCGACGAAAATCAACACCGCCGCCGGATTCGGATCCTTGCAATAAGCCTCAATCGCGGCCAGTTTTTCTTCATTCGATCCACGTCCGAACAAGTTCTTCACGCCGCGGATAAAGAACACCTGGAAAGGCGCCATTAGTGAGGGCGTGCGCGCGCGATCCAGAATCTCGGCCAGATCGGTCTCGGCTAAATCAAACTCAAAAAGGCTGAAGTCGCGCAAATCGGGAGGAACGAGATGTTCCAGAATGGCCTCGCGGCAGCGCTTGCGAAAGAAGACTTCGTCGCCCACGAACACGTAGGCGGGCCGGAGCTTGCGCGCTTGCACCTCCGACACAAAGCGATCCGTCTGCGTAAACGCCCGCATCAGAAGCCCTCCAGAATATTCGAGACGAGCGTCTGGGCGAACTCACGAGAAAGGCGCTGCAGCGCCGGAGTGTCTTCCTCGAAGAAACTGCTGGGATCGCGCGACACTTCGTACTGCTCGCGGAAAAGATAAGAAGGGTTCTGATAAAGCACCTTGCCCTGCTTATCGTGCAACGACACGCTCATCGAAATCACAACCAGCACGCTCGCAGCCCGGCCCGTGGTGGAGTCATACGTCAAGGGCGTAGTGTAGGTAGAAAGCACTGTGCCGCGCAGTGTGGCGTCAGCATCGTCATCGGCTCGGCTGACCACATGATAGTTTGTGCGCGTGACCATCTCGCGTACGACGGCGGCGGTAAGCATCTGCTCGATTTTATAGGTGTGAGTCTGGTTGACAAAAGCCGGGACCGCGATGGTACGAACATCCTGTGGAATCGCGGTGGCATGCCCGGCGCTGTGATAGCCGCAGGCGACAGCGAGCAACAAGGCCAAAGTGCCGGCGAGGGGCCTGGCGCTACTCAAGATTCTCGCGGGCGGCCGCGCCACACGATTCATTGAATTTTGCCTCGAGGGCGAGTGGCGACGATGGTTTCCGCGCATTCCACCGCAGTGGATGCGGCGATCCGCAGATTATCCGCGGCAGCCCATAGCCAGAATCCATTGGTTTGGTTGGCATCGGGCAAAACCGACACTTGAATATCACCCTGTCCGGCGGCGTTCACGTTGGTTGGGGCATCCTCGGCGCCGTGAGTGATGTTCACATGCTCGCCCGCCAAGGCCGACGAGATACCTTCGACGTCCGCGACCTGATCGATTTCAACATGGATAGCAAAAGCGTGTCCGTGAAAGATGGGAGCCTGGACCAGGAGCAGCGAAAGCACCGGCGCATCCTTGCCAGCGATCTGCTGATAGTGCTTGAGAACCCGACTCTCCACGGTTGACAGCGGCGGTACCGACTGTTCGCCGTATCGTGAGACCATGTTGAAGGCCACCTGAGCGTCAAAAACGCTCTTTGGCAATTGCTGGAAAGAGAGCAGGTTGACGGTCTGCTGGTGCAGTTCGTCCATGCCCTTTTGTCCGTGTTCGGAAGCAGGCTCAAAGACGGTAGCAACCAATCGCTTCACGGTAAGCGCCTTTTGCAAGCGCAGCGCGAGCAGCGCCAGCACTACAGACGCGGGATGCGCGGCTACGGACGGGCCGGGCTGCAATTCTGGAGTCAGTGCCTGTCCTAATTGCCGCTCGACCCAGGGGGAGCGCACGACCGCTTCCGGTTCATCTTCCAAAGCAAAAGATAAATCCACGATGGCGCTGCCCGAGTTGCGTGCGATTTTCCAGCTCTTGCGAGTGCAGTCAGGGTCAGATGCGAAGAACGTGACATCGACGTTACGGAACTCCTCCGCACGCACCTTCTGGATGAATGTGACTTCGTCGCGCACAGTTTCCAACTGCCCCAGAGATTCGTCATCGTCGAGCAGTTTTACATCGAGGGACGGGAAATTGCGGGCGTCGAGCATCTCCGCCACTTCTTTTCCCTTGAGCGTGCCTGCACCCACGATGGCGATGCGGTAAAGGCCGGTGCTCCGCGACAGTTCGTCGCGAGATGGGGCCGGAGATTTCACATGCGAACTCATGAAATTTGCGAAGCCTCTTTATAAGGAGGAGCCGGCGGATTGCGTCTGCGCCGGAAAATCCACTGCAGACGCCAGATTACTCCCGAGGCCATGTAAGCCAGGGCGATGATAAATAGCAACCACTGCGAGAAGAACCACAGTCCCGCGAACAGCAGCCCAAACAGAACAATCAGCCGGAACGGCTGCCGCGAGCGAAAATCGATATCTTTGAAACTGTAAAAGCGCCATGTGCTCACCATCAGATAGGCAGCGGCCACGATGACAAGCATCCAGGTAATACAGAGCCAAAGGGACGCAACTGGATCTCCACCGGAAAAATGCACTATCGCGGCAATCACCCCAGCGCCCGCGGGGATGGGCATGCCCACAAAATATTTTTTCCCGGGGCGCCCGGGATTCGAGGGCTGCGGATTAGTGGTAATGTTGAAGCGCGCCAGACGGCTGGCTCCAGCCAGCAAGAACAAGAAACTGGCAATGGCGCCCAGTTGGATCATTTTTCCGGTCAATTCGGACGATCCCAGAAAGCTGGGCAATTGGCGAAAGCCCCACATCCACGCCAACATTGCCGGGGCCACTCCAAACGTGATGACATCGGCCAGCGAGTCCAATTCCCGCCCAAAATCGCTGCTGGTGTGCGTCATTCGCGCAATGCGCCCGTCCAGGCCATCGAACAGCACCGAGACTCCGATGGCCTTCGCAGCATTGTCGAAATGAGATGGATCCTGCGCGGTTCCGTGTGTTACTTGGAGGATGGCGTAGTAGCCCAGCGCGATGTTGGCCGTCGTGAACAAAGATGGCAGGATGTACATGCCTTTGCGCAGCCGTTTCGGCGGCTTGTCTTCCTTGCGCCGTTTGGGATTCTCGGCAAGTTCGGGGTACATTTAGCTTGCTCCTTGCTTCGAGTGTTCGGCACCCGCTGCCGTTAGCTGTGGCTCCGCATGCAAATAGGCCAGAACGCTGGAGCCGCCCTTCACATGATCTCCAACTTTGACTTGAGCGTTGGCGGAGACGTCCAGCAGAATATCCACCCGTGACCCGAATTTAATCATGCCCACGCGCTCGCCCCGTTCAACACGGTCGCCCAGTTTTTTTGTGAAAACGATCCGGCGCGCCAGCAGACCGGCGATCTGCTTGAAAACCACTGTTTGGCCTTCATCTTCCACACTGATGACATTCTGCTCATTCTGCTCCGCAGAGGCGGCATTCATGGCGTTCAGGAATTTGCCCCTCTCATATTTGACCTGACGGATCACCCCGCCAATCGGCGAACGGTTCACGTGAACGTCGAACACGCTCAGAAAAATGCTGATCCGAAGATACGGTGCACCATGTTGCACGATCTGTGATATCTGCGTGACCTTGCCATCAGCGGGCGAAACCACCGCGCCCGGGGCACCCGGAATCACCCGCTCTGGATCGCGGAAGAACCAAAGGAAAAACAAAGCCAGAAGGACTGCCGGCCAAGCCCATGCCGGGGTCGCAAGCCAGCCGATCAGCGCCGAGGCCGCCACTAACGGAATCGCGTAGAAATAGCCGTCGCGAACCATGGGGGAGATACGCTTAATTATAGTTCAGGTGGAGCAGCCGCCATTCCCCGCGTTAAACTGACATAAAAAAAGGCGCTTACCAGCGCCGTGCTTCAAACATGAATTTCCCATGCGGCCGAGACCGCTGCCCGAGTGGTGAAAAAATTAAGCGACCTGGTGCTGCTGCTGGAACTGCCTCTCAATGCTTTGCATCTGGTCCTTGAGACGGAGCTTCAGCTTCTTCAGCCGAATTTCCTCTAACTTTTCGTCGTCTGTGAGATAGCGTTTCTGGGTAAGTAAATCAAGGCGTTTTTCGTATTGCGTGTGTTCCATCGCCAATCTGCGGAATTCTTCATGATTGGCGACTAGCTGGTCCTTGGCACTTAGCATCCAACAGACCTCCTAACCGGGTTGTAGACAGCTAGAAGTTACCACAGGACCGGAAACGCTTCAACGCGAATTTCCTAGCTGCGGGAACGGTCGATCTCTTTGACTGTCAATCAGATGCCAAGAAATGCACAGCCGAGTGTGCATGATTAAGTAAACACCAGGCGGTAAACCACTGCATCTTCTTCCGGTTCGCGATAATAGAGGACTCGGCGACCAGTCTCGACGAAGGCCCACTTCTCATAGAGCGCCCGTGCGGCCAGGTTGGAGTCGCGAACTTCCAGAAAGACCGCCTCGGCGCCGCGCGCACGCGCCAAGTCCAGAAATTCGCCCAAAAGCCGAGTGCCTATACCTCGTCGGCGGGCCGGGCCAGCAACCGCAATGTTCTCGATTTCCCATTCGCGGTCGACAGCCCGAGCAACGAGGAAGCCCCGCACCCCACACTCTTCTTCAATCACGATCACGATGCGCTCAGGGCCGGTTTCCGAAAATGCGGCTGCGTACTGTTCAACGGACCAATGCGAAGCGGTGACGGCGCGTTTCTCAAGTGCCACCAAGGCGGGAATGTCAGCGGAAGTAGCAGGTCGAACGTGCAAGAGTTTTGTGTAATTGCGCGGGTCTCGCCCGCCTTGAGCGTGACGCACCGCACCAACTCCCGGAACAAGCCTACGCTCCAAACTGCCTCAGATGGTGGTCAATGTGGAGATAAGCATGGCGCATGCGCTC
>DASPSE010000259.1:0-2696 GCA_035624085.1 Terriglobales bacterium | reverse complement strand
TGGAGTATAGGGACGGGGTTAGTTACTTGTTATGGATTGACCGCCGTTGGTTTGGTGACCGGCGCTGTGATGATTCGGATGGAAGATAGGGAGCTAGAAGAGAGATTCGGGGCAGCCTACACCGCCTACCGGCAAAGTGTTCCGGCGGTGTTGCCGAGGGTGCGCGGCCGCTTGCTGGCGTGAGTTCGTATTTACGCTCATAGTTGGTTCGGGGACTCAGGCTGACGCTGGAGGTTCGGTGCACCTTATCTGACTCGAAAATGTCTGAAACCCGGGTGAGACCTTATGCGAAGATAGTGCGCAATGGCCGCTTCCGCGATTCCCGCTCGGGCTGTACCAGCGCCTCGCATTCAGTCGGTGGATGCGCTGCGCGGGGCCATCATGATGTTGATGGCGATCGATCATATTCGCGACTACGTGGCCCGAAGTGCGCAGCAGTTTTTGCCCACCGATCTGACGCGCACGACTCCTGCTATCTTTTTTACCCGTTGGATCACGCATTTTTGCGCGCCGGTTTTCATGCTCACAGCAGGCTTGGGCGCATATTTCTGGATGACGCGCGGGCATCACTCGAAAAGCGAGCTATCGCGGCTGCTGATCAGTCGAGGTATTTGGCTGATTGTGCTTGAGATCACGATACTGCGGGTGATCTTTTTTTCCCAGATAAGCTTCACGGCGAATCCGGTGCTCCTGATCATCCTTTGGGCAATTGGGTTTTCCATGATCGCGTTGGCCGGGCTGATTTATCTTCCGATGCGCGCGCTTATGGGCATCAGCATAGCGATCATTGCGTTGCACAATTTGCTCGAGGATGTTTCGGCCGAGCGCTTCCGGCGGGCGGCGTGGGTTTGGGACATTCTATATCAGCGAGGTGTGATCGCCATCGACGGCATCAAGTTCAGGCCTGCATATCCGGTACTGCCCTGGATTGGCGTGATGGCCGCCGGATATTGCCTGGGTATGGTGTTTGATTGGGATGCTGATCGTCGCCGCCGTTTTCTGGTGCGTCTGGGGCTGGCGCTTGCTGCGGCATTCGTTGTGGTGCGGGCCATTAATGTCTACGGCGATCCTCTCCGGTGGAGTCATCAAGCGTCGCCAGTGTTCACGATGCTCTCTTTTCTCAATGTCACAAAATATCCGCCTTCACTCGACTTTTTGTTGATGACACTCGGTCCGGCAATGGTCGTCATGGCGTGGCTGGAAAGATTTCACTTTCACTTCACCAATCCGCTGATTGTCTTCGGGCGTGTGCCGTTCTTCTACTACGGGGCGCACTTGCTTTTGGCTCATCTGATCGCGATTGGGATGAACTTTGTGCGCTATGGCGCAAAGCCATTCCTGCTGCCAGCGCCGCCCTCGATGGGAGGTCCCAGCGAACTCTTTCCGTCGGATTACGGGTTCCCGCTTTGGATGGTGTATGCGGTCTGGGTTGTGGTGCTACTGCTTCTCTATCCGGCATGCCTTTGGTTTGCGCGACTCAAACAGCGTCGGCACGATTGGTGGCTGACTTATCTGTGATGTGCGTAAATTTCACCGCCGTATAATTTCATTCTTCGGCCAGCGCCAACGGCTGCTTCCATGAGATTCGAACTCTTTGTTGCATCTCGCTACCTTCGCGCCAAAAGAAGGCAAGCCTTCATTGGCGTCATTACCGCCATCTCTACCGCCGGAGTAGCCGCAGGCGTCGCATCGCTCGTCATCGCACTGGCGATCAACAATGGCTTTCGGCAGGACCTACAGGAACGTCTCCTCGGCTCGACCTCGCACATCAACCTGCTGCGAGTCCAAAGCGACGGGATTAAGAACTGGCGACCATTGATGGAACGCCTGTCGAGGCAGCCGCATGTGATTACAGCGGCTCCGGCCATTTATGAGCAGGTGCTCATCTCGCGTGGACCACGGGCTCGCGGCGCCGTACTCAAGGGAATCGTTCCTGCGGATGAGCGAAAGGTCAGTGACCTGCTGAAGACCGTTACGACCGGCTCGGCGGATGCCCTGGATGAAGATCGTGTGGGGCCGGGTTTTCAACCCGGCCAGGGCGGGTCAGAGACCCGCCTCCACACAGACAGCACATCCCCAGACGCTCTCGGAGACGTAGAAGCCCGGGTCGCCGCCATGCCTCCTATCATCCTCGGAAAGACATGGCAGATGATCTCGGCGCGACAGTCAGCTCTGTGGTTCTCGTCACCAGCCCGCAAGGCGAGCTTACCCCGTTTGGCATGGTGCCCAAGTACAGCCGCTTCCGCGTGGCGGGAATCTTCAACTCTGGATTCTACGATTACGACTACTCCTGGTCGTTCGCTCGCCTCAGCGACGCCCAGCAACTCTTCGGCCTGGGCGATGAGATTTCCGTGCTGGAGTTCAAAGTAGACGACATTTACCAGGCCAGCCAGATCGCCAAGGGAATCGAGCAAGCCGCCGGCAAGGGCTTCATGACCACAAACTGGATGGAGCAGAACAAAGCTCTCTTCCGCGCCCTGCGGCTGGAACGGGTGGTTACATTCATTACCATCGGCCTGATCGTTTTTGTCGCCGCTCTGAACATCCTCATTTCTTTGACCATGATGGTGATGGAAAAGACCCGGGACATCGCGGTGCTCATGTCCATGGGAACCCGCAAATCACAGGTGCGCCGAATTTTTGTTTCTCAAGGCGTACTGATCGGCGTGATCGGTACGGCGATCGGGCTGGCGCTC
>DASPSE010000250.1:0-32545 GCA_035624085.1 Terriglobales bacterium | reverse complement strand
ATGCCCGAAGAACCAGAACAAGTGCTGAAACAGGAGTGGTGATCCGCCGGAGTGCGGCTGCAGTTGGTCATTAATGACCAGCCCGGCTGGAATGAAGAAGCTGGTCCCACCGAGGCGGTCGAGCACCAGCAGCAAGCAGGTAGGCAACAGCACCGCAAAAGCCAGCAAGCTCACCCATGCATTAATGAACCACGCCCACGTCGATAGCGGCAGGCGCGACAACGTCATCCCCTTGGTACGCAGGTCGAGCGTAGTCACTATAAAGTTCAATGCACCGAGGAGCGAGGCCACGCAGAAGACGGCGATGGAAAGTCCCCACAGATTCTGACCCCAGCCTTGCCCCGGGCCAGCCACCGCACCCACTGCACTCAATGGTGCGTACGCGGTCCATCCTGACAGCGGGGGGCCGTCGGGGATGAAGAACGTCGCGCAGGCGAGAACGAAACCCACAAACGTGACCCAGAATGACGCCATGTTCAGCCGGGGGAATGCCATGTCCGCGGCTCCCACCTGGATGGGCAGCATGAAATTGCCGAACCCGGCCATCGGCGCCGCAGTCAGCACGAAAAACGCCATGATGGTGCCGTGCATGGTCATCAGCGACAGGTAGTACTCCGGAGTCATGAGTCCGCCCGGCGCTCCGCTCGGGGAAAGCGTGCCCAGCAGCGGAATGTGCGCGTCGGGCCAGCCAAGATGAATGCGCATAGCCCAGGAAAGCGCCATCCCGATAAATGCCGCTACCAGGCTCAAAGTCGTGTACTGGATCCCGATCACCTTGTGATCCACGCTGAAGACATATTTCCGAATAAAGCCCTGCGGCGGTGCGTGGTGTGCAGCCGCATGCGCTGACATTTGTTGCATGATCTCACCCCAAGGAAAAATTTTCGTCCGCCCATTCGAGGCAAACGCACTTTCGTTTATTGCGCGGCTGCCTGCTTCTTCAGCCAGTCGTCGAAGTCACCCTGCGACAGCACCGAGAGGTACGCCTTCATGTTGTAATGCCCTAAGCCGCACAGTTGTGTGCACACAATTTCGAACCGTCCCGTCTGCGTCGCCGTGAAGTGGATCGGGATGTTCAGGCCGGGAACAAAATCCTGCTGCACGCGCAGCTCCCGCACATAGAAGGAGTGCCCCACATCTTTGGAGTGCAGTGTCAGCAGAATTGGCTTGTTTACCGGGATGGCGAGCTCAGCAGTCACAATGTCGTCTTTCGCATCCGGATCGTGATCGGTATCGATACCAAAGTAGTTCTGGTTGCCTTCATTAATGAGGTCGGGATGCAAAGATCCGAATTTCCCATCCGGCCCAGGATAGCGAAAATAATAGGCAAACTGTCCCGCCTGGACATCAATGCGCATGGATGCTGGATCGGGCGCCTCGAAATAAACCGCGCCCCACGCCTTGGACCCGATGAACGATAGGGCCAGAATCTCCGTGCCCACCAGGACAAAAGCGAAGATAATTAGCGGCTTGGCGCCCCCGGGTATCTGCCTCGGCTTTTTCCCGTTACCGCCATACAGGAACGCAAAGGCCGCCAACACCAGTTGCCCGGCAATAAACAGAAGACCGGCAACGAGTATGGTTTCCTCGATCTGGTGATCGATCTTGGGTCCGTGGACGGAAATATCCACCGGCATCCACCACACGTGAGCCATCACGCAATAGGCAATCGCCAGCGTGATGAGTGCGACAACAAGCGCAAAAACTTTCCCCGCCATGGTTTCCTCACCCCGTAACCGGCAGAGCAGCCGGTCAAGTGTGCAGGCCACGGGCTCCTCCACCCGCGGCCTGCATCCCTGCACTTCTACTTCACTTTGAAGCTGAAATCAGTAGTGACCGGTTTACCAGCGGCAACCGTCACTTTTTGGGTTTGCGTTCCGTAGGTCTCCTGCCAGGCCGTCAGCGTGTAAGTGCCGGCCGGCACGTTATCCAGCTTGAAGGAGCCAGCGTCACTGCTGAGGCTGAAGGGCCCTTTCACCACCGCGATATAAGCGCGCATCCAGGGATGGATATTGCACTTCACCGGAATCGCGACTTCCTCGTTGGTCCAGGCAACATCGATCGGGCCTGCGCCGACCGTTTGGGATTTGTTCCATTGCGCGTTTCCACCCGTGGGACTGGGCTGCGGGTGAATGTTGTGAGCCGTCTTGTCACTATTCAGGACTGTCATGTGCTGGCCAACGTTCAATGCCACCACGTGTGGAACATATTGGCAGCCCTTCTGATCGATGGTGGCGGGTTGTGAAGATATCGCCGCCTCGTTCCCAGTCAAACCCTGCGAGATGTAAACCACAACGTTGGCGAGTCCGCCGTTTCCACCAACCACCACGTTTTCAGCTGCGACTGGTGCGCCGCCGTGTGCCTGCGCACAGGCAGGATCCTTCGACATGTCGATGGGCTTTTGGTGTGGAGCTTGTCCGTCAAGCTTCACCGTCCCGATGATCTGGCCCGTCGCCGCAGCGCCCACACTCGGGGCAGAACGCACGAATGCCACAGCAACAGCCAGCAATAAGAAAGTCAATACGACAATTCTGTGTTGAGTTTTCATGAAGTTTTGTTCCTCCATTATTTCGAGTTAACTCTGACGAAACCTGCAAAAGAAAACTTGTGGGACCCGGGATAGCCCACTATTTTGTGACAAACCGCACAGAAAGTCTGTGACATATGTCACGCATCATTGTGATAAGACCTTTGCCGGATTTTCACCCCCACGCTCACATGCCGCGACCGGGCAAAGCCGGCGATCAGCAACGCAGTTTTTCCCCGCCGCTTTCCGGAGATACACTCGTACTGAATAGCCGTGACACGGATCCTGCTCATCGGCGCCGGTAAAGGTGGAAGAGCTTTAGTGGAGCTATTCCACAAAGACCCCAGTGTCGAAATTGCCGGAGTCGCCGACAAAGACGAGAAAGCATCGGGATTGGTGCTTGCACGGGAACTTGGTCTACCGGTTAGCACGAATTATCAAGAACTGCTCGCAGTGAAGGAAATCGACGTTATCGTCGATGTGACCGGAGATCCCGCCGTCGCTCGGGCGATTCATAGCTTGAAAGCGGACGGAACCGAAGTCATTGGTGGTAATGCGGCCCGATTTATCTGGGAATTCATCGACGCTAGGAACAAGACGGAAGCGCTCGAAGATAAATATCAGCTTGCTCTCCGGGAGCTGGAAGCGCGTGGTGAAGGCGAGTTCATCATCGGCAACAATCCTAAAATGAAGGAGATTTCTGAGCTGATCGCCAAGGTCGCACCGGCTCCCACTACCGTCCTGGTTCGAGGCGAGAGCGGAACCGGCAAAGAGCTGGTGGCCAGAGCTATTCACCGCCATAGCACGCTCAGCAATCAGCCGTTGGTGACGTTAAACTGCACTGCCTTATCGCCAGCTCTTCTGGAGAGTGAGCTCTTCGGTTACAAACGCGGCGCTTTTACCGGCGCCTATGCCGATCGAAAAGGGTTGTTCGAAAAAGCCGACGGCGGCACGATGTTTCTCGATGAGATTGGAGACATGTCGCTGGAGATCCAAGCCAAGCTCTTGCGAACTTTGCAGACCGGCGAGATTCGTGCCGTTGGCGACGTTCGAACCAAGAAGGTGGCTGTGCGCATCATCGCAGCCACGAATCAGGACCTGGAGAAAGCGATACGCGATGGCGCATTTCGCGAAGATCTGTTTTATCGCATCAACACCTTCACCATCACGCTACCCCCTCTGCGTGAGCGGACCGAAGACATTCCGTTCCTGGCGGAATACTTCCTGCAGCGAGCGCGAGCCAAAGTGAATAAACATGTGGAGTCGATTGCGCCACGGGCGATTGCCCTGCTCAGAAATTATTCCTGGCCCGGCAACCTTCGCGAGCTGGAGAACGTGATTGAACGGGCGGTGGTGTTGACCTCGACGTCGTTGATTGAGGCCGAGCACCTTCCCATTCACGTCCAGGACCTTCCCGGTTTCCAGCCGAAAAAGGGATTTATGGCAAGCAAGTCGTTGGCGGTTGAACAGTTTGAACGGCAGGCGCTGGCTACCTACCTCTCTGAGGCAAAGGGAAACGTATCCCGTGCCGCGACTCTAGCAAACCTGCCCAGGAGAACATTCCACCGCCTGATGGCGAAATACAAACTCGCCAGCCGGACCCAGAAGACGCCAAGCTGAGACATGCGTGGCACACACCATGGGCGATTATGTCTCTACATACGATTGCACTTGTAAGTTATATATAATAAATACATAATCATTAATCTGCCCGTCTGCTGAGCGGGACAAGTTAGTCCCACATGAGAACAGACGACCCACCGGTCTGGATTTCCTCTGCTCTGTTCTCTGCACGTTAACTCCTTGATCAGAAGTCCTTTAGCTAAGCATGGCAGGCTCACGCGATGGGGTTGAAGCACTTGGCAAGCTTCGTGCCTTTGCAAACTGGCGTAGGTAACGAAAAACAATAAGGAGGCGCGCTCGCCGGAGCCGTAAGAAACGATGAAACCAAGAACCTTCTCTCTCAGCATCGCTTTGACGTTAGCGGTTTGCATCTTGGGCAGGCAGCCTGCGAAGGCGGAAAGTCCCTCGGCCGGCGGGGGCGCAAGTGTGAAAGGCACTGTCAAGTTTCAAGGGACTGTGCCGCCTCAGAAACCTATCAACATGGCGGCCGATCCGAGTTGTGCCAAACAGCACGCTACTCCCGTATTCGCGCAAGAGATAATGACCGACTCGAAAGGCGACCTGCAAAACGTGATTGTTTTCGTGTCGGAAGGTCTGGGAGACCGGAAGTTTGATCCGCCAACGCAGCCCGTTGTGATCGATCAAAAAGGTTGCATGTTCATGCCGCACATTCTTGCCCTGCGCGCGAACCAGCCCCTGGAAATGATCAACGACGACTCGACAGCCCACAATATCCACCCCATTCCCGCGAACAACCGCGAATGGAACAAGGCTGAGCTGCCCGGATCGAAGCTGGCTGAGACCTTCCCCAGAGAAGAGATCGCAATTCCCGTGAAGTGCAACGTCCATCCCTGGATGCGCGGCTACGTCGCGGTGTTCAAGCACCCGTATTTTGCGGTGACGGGCAAGGACGGCAGCTTCGATCTAAGCAATCTGCCTCCCGGCACTTACACCATCGAAGCGTGGCACGAGAAGTTTGGTACGACCATCCAGAAGATTACGGTGGGGGCAAACGAAACCAGGAACATCGATTTCGTCTTCAAGTCGTTGTGATTGAAGCAGCGGCGGGAAGTTGAGGCTAACCGGCCACAAGCTCTCGCCGCCAGGTTGTCAAGAATCGCGGAGAAAAGCGTAGTC
Organism: Terriglobales bacterium; assembly: GCA_035624085.1. GTDB lineage: Bacteria > Acidobacteriota > Terriglobia > Terriglobales > Acidobacteriaceae > JAFAGX01. The sequence goes on along the minus strand of DASPSE010000250.1, from coordinate 27,258 downwards.
CTAACTTCGACTCAAGTTTTTCTTTGTGAGCTTTGTGCAATCTTCGCCGCCTTTGCGTTGAAAAGCTCTTAACCGCGGAAATCACGAAGGATCGCTAAGAGCGCAAAGTAGTCAAGCGCTCGGATTAGCACGCTACCCGGAGGAAAGCACCGATGAAAGTAAGTCAGATTATGGAAACCCGTGTAGTTGCGGCCAAAGCCAATGCGACTTGCACCAGCCTGGCGCAGAAGATGCTTTCCGGGTTCATTAGCGGGCTGCCGGTGACGGATGATGACGGACACGTGATCGGCGTAGTTACCGAATTTGACATTCTGAAAGTTTTGCGCAATGGCGCGAACGGTTTGTCCAAGACCGCCAGGGACATCATGAGCGACAAGCCGATCTGCCTTGAGGCCAATCAGACCGTGGAAGAGGCAATTGAGTTGATGACTCGCCATCACATCATGCGGATTCCGGTGGTGTCCGGTGGCAAGTTGGTAGGCATCGTGTCGCGCACAGACGTGCTGCGTGCCTACGTGAAGGAAGAGTTTCAGGTGTTCGAAGCAACCCAGGATCTTGACAGTTAGCAGGATCGGAGGGGACGCAAAACCGAGCGGTCCTCAAGATCCTCTCAGTGAACTCGGCGCTTCCTTTGCGGTCAAAAGCTTTTAAACGCAGAGGGAGCGAAGAGAGACCGCAAAGAACGCTGAGGGTCAAGGATGGCCGGGCCAACCAGCCCGGTCTTCTAGCAGTGGTTCTGAAATGAGCTATGGAAAGCACGGATCTCACGATTATTGGTGGCGGCCCAACCGGCATGGCCGCGGCGTTCCGGGCGGGAATGCACGAGATCTCAGCCCGCATTATCGACACTGCGGCTCAACTCGGTGGGCAGGTGATGGCACTTTATCCGGAAAAGAAGATCTATGACGTTTTTGGCTTGCCCGAGGTTTCGGGGAAGGACCTGGTGCACAACCTGACGAAGCAGGCGCTTCAATTCGGCGCAGAAGTTCGGTTGGGCGAAAGCGTCGAGGGGCTGCGCTTCGCAAATCAGGGGAAGACCATCGAAGTCATCACCGATCAAGGCAACTATCCGACCCGAACCGTCCTGCTTGCCGGCGGACTCGGGCTCATTATGCCGCGGAAGCACGACGCGCAAGGTTGTGACCGGCTCGAGGGCAAAGGTGTTTACTACAGCGTTCGCGATCCTGAACAGTTCCGCGGGAAAAACGTGGTGATCGTGGGCGGCGGTGATTCTGCTCTGGATTGGGCCCTCAACCTGCGCCCGGTTGCTGCGCGGGTCACGCTGGTGCACCGGTCGCAAGAGTTCTCGGGTCACGCTTCTACATTGCGTGAAGTGCAGCAACTTGCGGACTTCGGCCATATCACGCTGCACACATCCACGCTGCTGACCGAAGCCCATGGCAACGGGAAGCTGGAAGCAGTCACATTGAGAAACTCACGGGGTGTGGAACACACAGTGGAAGCTCAAGCGCTTCTTCCCATGATAGGTTTTCACGTCAATCTGGGCCCGATGGAACGATGGGGCCTGGAGTTCGAAGAGAAAAAGATCGTGGTCAATTCGCGGATGGAAACAAGCTTGCCTGGTGTTTTTGCCGCCGGCGACATTGCTACCTATCCGGGAAAAATCAAGCTGATCGCGACCGGATTTGCAGAAGCGGCAATCGCAGTCAAAAGCGCTGTCGAATATATACGTCCGGGCCAGAAGGTCTCACTGAAGTACAGCAGCATTGCCGGCTTGCCGAAAGCGGCGCAACATCTGGCGCCGGTTTGCCAACAGTGATGAGGTCACGCGGACCTATGACGGAGATCACTGCGTTCATGTTCGCAAGTCGAATAATGGAATTGTCACAAGCCTTGTGGGCGTGGATCGCCCACTGCCTGTAAAGTGCAGCACAAGTTGAAGGAGAAACAAATGGCGGGTAACAACACTTCACTCAAGAATAAGAACCGCTGGGCGGCCGGGGTCACACCTTACGCCGAAATGGGCTACTACAACGCGGACTACGAGCCCAAAGACACGGATATTCTGTGCGCATTCCGCCTGGTCCCGCAGGAGGGTGTGGAACCCATTGAGGCAGCCGCAGCTGTCGCCGGCGAGTCGTCCACTGCGACATGGACAGTGGTTTGGACCGACCGCCTCACACCTTATGAGAATTACCAGGCCAAGTGCTATCGCGTCGATCCCGTGCCCGGCAGCGATCAGTACATCGCCTACATCGCCTACGATCTGGATCTGTTCGAGGAAGGCTCCATTGCCAACCTGACCTCGTCGATCATTGGCAACGTCTTCGGCTTCAAGGCGCTTCGCTCTTTGCGGCTGGAGGACATGCGAATCCCTCCGCATTATGTGAAGACCTTTCAGGGTCCGCCGCACGGAATCGTGATGGAGCGCGAATACCTGAATAAGTTCGGGCGACCGCTGCTGGGTGCGACCGTCAAGCCCAAGCTTGGTCTTTCCGCCCGCAACTACGGGCGCGTTGTCTACGAGGCGCTGCGTGGCGGGCTCGATTTCACCAAGGACGACGAGAACATCAATAGCCAGCCGTTCATGCGTTGGCGCGACCGCTTTCTATTCTGCATGGAGGCGGTGAACCGCGCCGTGGCGGCGACCGGCGAGATCAAAGGTCATTACCTGAACGTCACCGCCGGAACCATGGAAGAAATGTACGAGCGCGCTGATTTCGCAAAAGAGCTAGGCAGCGTGATCGTGATGATTGACCTGACCGTCGGCTACACGGCCATTCAATCCATGTCGAAGTGGGCGCGGAAGAATGGTGTCATTCTGCATCTGCACCGTGCAGGTCACGGCACCTACACCCGGCAGAAGACGCATGGAGTGAATTTCCGCGTCATCTCGAAGTGGATGCGTCTGGCTGGAGTGGATCACATTCACGCTGGCACGGTAGTCGGCAAACTCGAAGGCGATCCCAACGCGATCCGCGGATACTACAACACGCTGCGCGAAAACAAGCTGGAAGCCGATCCTTCGCAAGGACTGTATTTCGAGCAGGACTGGGCGTCTTTGCCTGCAACCATGCCCGTCGCTTCGGGCGGCATTCACGCCGGCCAAATGCACCAGTTGCTGCACTATCTCGGCGAGGATGTCGTGCTCCAGTTCGGTGGCGGCACCATCGGTCACCCGGATGGGATTGCCCAGGGAGCGACAGCCAATCGCGTGGCCGTCGAGGCCATGATCCAGGCCCGCAATGAAGGGCGCGATTTCCTGAGTGAAGGGCCGGAAATCTTAGCGAGGGCTGCGCGCTGGTCACCGGAACTGCGGAAGGCGCTCGAGATTTGGAAGGATGTGACCTTCGACTTCGAGTCCACCGACGTGCCCGATGCCGTGCCCACGCTCACAGTCTGATGCGGGCAGTATGAAAGCTGATTAGCAAAGTTTGCGCTTTTTGGGCGCTTGAAATGGAGATAGACGATGCGCATCACACAAGGAACTTTCTCTTATCTACCGGATTTCACCGAGGAACAGATCAAGTTGCAAATGAGGTACTGCCTGGACAACGGCTGGCCCATTTCCATCGAGCACACTGATGATCCCCATCCACGCAACTCGTATTGGGAAATGTGGGGACTGCCCATGTTCGATGCGCGAGACCTCGACCTTCCCATCCGGGAGCTCAACAACTGCCGTGAGGCGTTTCCGAATCATTACATCAAGCTAAACGGCTATGACCGCACCAAAGGGAAACAAACGACCATGTTGAGCTTCATTGTGCACCGGCCGAAAGAGGAGCCGGGTTTCATCTTGGAGCGTACGGAAGGCGAGGATCGGCGAATCCAATACACGATTCGGTCGAAGACGCAGTTGGCGGGCCAGGCTGCGCAGTAAGAGATGTCGGAAAGCAAGCAAACAGAAAGCGTCATGACAAAAACTGAAACAGCATCGGCCAATGCTTCCGTGGGTGCAGCAGGAGTCAGCGGGACGGAAAGCGCCGAGAATAGCGTGGATATTTCCGCTGCTCATCGTGATTCCAATCTCGACGAGATTCTGGATCAGCTCGACCGTGAACTGGTGGGGCTGAAACCGGTAAAGGCCTACATCCGGCAGATCGCCTCGCTGCTTTTAGTCGCGCGCTTGCGCGAAAAAGTTGGCCTGGCGACCGAGCGCCCTACTCTGCACATGTGTTTCACCGGCCATCCAGGCACCGGCAAGACCACGGTAGCGATGCGCATGGCGAAGATATTGCAACATCTCGGCTATTTGCGCCGTGGACACTTGGTGGTCGCTACTCGCGACGATTTAGTCGGCCAGTACGTGGGTCACACCGCTCCCAAAACCAAGGAGATTCTGAAGAAGGCCATGGGCGGCGTGCTGTTTATTGACGAAGCGTATTACCTCTATCGCCCGGAGAACGAACGCGACTACGGCCAGGAGGCGATTGAGATGTTGTTGCAGGTGATGGAGAACCAGCGCGAGGACCTGGTCGTGGTGCTGGCCGGCTATCAAGAGCGGATGAATACTTTTTTTCAATACAATCCCGGCTTTCGTTCACGGATCGCACACCATATCAGCTTTCCCGATTACACGCTCGAAGAACTGACCGCTATCGCGGAACTCATGTTGCAGCAGCAGAACTACGTCTTTGACGACGGAGCACGCCGGGCGTTTGGCGAATATCTCGAGTTGCGCCGCAAGCAACCGCACTTTGCCAATGCGCGCAGCGTGCGCAATGCCATTGACCGCATAAAGCTGCGCCAGGCCAACCGCCTGGTGGCAGAGGGTGGCTGCGTTGCCAAGGAGCAACTGCTGCGCATCACCGAGAGTGATATTCGTCAGAGCCGCGTGTTCAAAGGAGGCTTAGAGCTGGAATTGGGCGATATCGGCAGCGAACCAGGGGTAGGCGCGGAGGGACATCATGACTAGACGAAGACCAATAGTGCTGGGCATCGTAGGAGATAGTGCTGCAGGGAAGACGACTATCACCCGAGGGTTGGTGGAGTTACTCGGCGAAGACCGTGTGACTCACATCTGCGCCGACGACTATCACAAGTACGATCGGGTCGAGCGCGCGCGACTGAAAATTACTCCCTTGCATCCCGACTGCAACTATCTCGACATTTTGGAGCTTCACCTGGAACGCGCGCACTATGGGGAACCGATGCTGAAGCCGGTGTATGACCACAGTACCGGCTCGCTGGTGCGGCCCGAATACTTGATCCCGAGCGAGTTTGTCATCGTGGAAGGGCTGCTTGGCTTTCATACCCAGGTCATGCGGCAGTTTTATGATGTCAAAGTTTTCCTTGATCCGCCGGAGGAGCTGCGCCGGGAATGGAAGATCAAACGGGATACCGCGAAGCGTGGTTACAAACGGGAGCAGGTATTGGCAGAGCTGGAACGGCGCGAAGTTGACTCGCGTGACTTTATCCGTCCACAGCGCGAATTCGCCGACATAGTTGTGCGTTTCTATCCCGATGGCCACGGTTCGGACCAGGCGGATAGCCATCTGAATGTGCAGTTGGTCCTGCGCCCCACGATTCCTCATCCTGACCTGAGCTATTTATTTGATCAGGACGAGGCCCGGGGTTCCGGCATTCGTCTGGAACTTGGGCGCGACAGTGGCCGTCCGGTTGATTTTCTTGAAGTCGATGGCAACGTCAGCCGTGGACACGCAGCGGAGTTGGAAGAAGCGATCTGGAAGCATCTTCCCGACTTACGCCCACTGCGGGCCGACCAGTTCGGCGATTACATTTACGGTACTGAGGTGCGGCACAGCGATCCGCTGGCGCTCACTCAGCTGCTCATCACGTATCACCTGCTGCGGGCTTACAGCAAAGACGCTCCCATACCTTTCGCGCGTCCCATCGCTGCATTGAACCGGCTGCAATTCGTGCCCGATAACACACCGGTGGAAGCGGTCACGGAAAAGTGAGAACGAACATGGCGATTCTATCCAGCATCGAATCTCTGACCGTACCCGAGCTGGCACGATTGCGCCGGCTCGCCGCTGATACCATTCGCGGCCTGGCGATGGACGCGGTTCAGAAAGCCAACTCCGGACACCCAGGCATGCCAATGGGCATGGCCGATGCGGCCGTGGTTCTGTGGACACAGTTCCTCAAGCACAATCCATCAGATCCGCAGTGGGCAGATCGCGATCGCTTCGTTCTTTCCGCTGGGCATGGTTCCATGTTGCTTTACAGCCTGCTGCACCTGAGCGGCTATGACCTGCCACTCAGCCAACTGCGCGATTTTCGTCAGTGGGGCAGCCAGACTCCGGGGCATCCTGAGTATGGCCTGACTCCCGGCGTCGAGACGACTACTGGTCCGCTGGGTCAAGGAATCTCAAATGCCGTGGGCATGGCCATTGCTGAGCGATGGCTCGGTGCACGCTTTAACCGGCCAGGGTTCGAAATCGTCAACCACTACACCTATGTGATCGCCAGTGACGGCGATCTTATGGAAGGTGTCTCTCATGAATCTTGCTCGCTCGCCGGGCATCTCGGCCTCGGCAAGCTGATCGTGCTCTACGACGACAATGGCATCAGCATTGATGGCCCCACGTCCCTGTCATTTACCGAAGATGTCCTTGCCCGGTTTAAGGCCTATGGCTGGCACACGCAGCGGATTGACGGCCACGACTCGGTCGCCGTCGAAAACGCGATTGCAAATGCCAGGGCTGAGATGAATCGGCCTTCGCTGATCGCTTGCAAGACTCACATCGGCTTTGGCAGTCCCAACCGGCAAGATTCGCACAAAGCGCATGGCGAACCGCTAGGCACCGAGGAAGTTCGGCTGACTAAAGCAAAGTTTGGTTGGCCGCTGGATGAGCCGTTTTTTATTCCTGAGGAAGCGCGCGAGTTCATGCAACAGTCCGCGGCGACCAGCGCGGCTCAGCAGAAACAATGGGAAGAAACCCGCGCCGCTTATGGCAGAGTTTATCCAGAATTGGCGGCTACCTTCGACTCTGCCTTGCGCGGTAACTTACCGGACGGATGGGAGGCAAATCTCCCGAATTTCATTGGCGCTAAGCCAACAGCGACTCGTGCTGCTTCGGGAGCCGTGTTGGACGCCATCGCGCCGCAGATTCCAAGTCTGCTCGGTGGCTCGGCCGATTTGACGCCTTCGAACAACACGCTGCCGAAAAAAGCAGCGGCGATTACGCGAGATGACTTCACCGGCCGCTATCTCCACTTTGGCGTGCGCGAGCACGCCATGGGCAGCATCCTGAACGGGCTGGCCTTGCACGGCGGGGTTCGCCCCTATGGAGGCACATTTCTAATCTTCTCCGATTACATGCGGCCAGCAATTCGCCTGGCGGCGCTGATGGAATTGCCGGTGATCTTCGTCTTCACTCACGACAGCATCGGCTTAGGCGAGGACGGGCCAACACATCAGCCGGTCGAACAGGTTTCAAGCCTGCGGTTGATTCCAAATCTCGCCGTATTTCGTCCTGCCGATGCCGCAGAAACCGTGGAAGCCTGGCGCTTCGCGCTTGCCCGGCGTCATGGGCCAACTGCGCTAGTGCTTACACGACAAGCCTTGCCGGTTATCGATCGTACCTGCCATGCGCCAGCAGAAGGAGCTGCGCACGGCGCTTACATTTTGCGCGACGTTAACGATCCGGAAATTATTCTGCTGGCCACCGGTTCCGAAGTTCAGCTGGCTCTGAGCGCGCAAGACATTCTTGCGGCGCAGAAAGTCAGGGTCCGCGTCGTCTCCATGCCGTGTCGGGAATTATTCGACGAGCAGACCAGCGAATATCGCGAAGACGTGCTGCCTTCGGCGGTGCGCGCACGCGTAGCCGTGGAAGCTGGAGCCACGCTGGCGTGGGGGCGTTACGTGGGATTGGATGGCGAGATTGTCGGACTAGACCGTTTTGGCGCTTCTGCTCCCCAGGCCGTTTTGTATCGGGAGCTCGGCATCACAGCTGAGTCTGTCGCCGACGCCGCCCGCCGAGTTCTCTCGCGGATCAAGTGACAGCGAGGGCCCTCGTCGCAAGACCCGGACAGACGTGGGGTAAGAAACAAGCAAAGGAGTCAGAGAAGATGAAACCGAGACCGAATCTAAGTGTCGTCTTCGTGGGCGGTCTGGTGGGAACACCTGCGATGACAGCACTGATGTATGTGCTGGCTCCGTTCTTTGGCGTCAACACGGACATCGTAACGATGCTGGGGGAAGTGCTGGGCGGCTGGAGGATGGGCATGTTGGTTCACATCCTCAATGGAGCGGTCATTTTCCCCGTAGTTTTCGTGTTCTTGCTTTACCGGTTTCTCCCGGGTTCACCCTTCTCGAAGGGAATAACCTTTGGAGTTCTGCTTTGGCTAACTTCGCAGTTGGTTGTAATGCCAATTATGGGCGTGGGCTTCTTTAGCGCACATATTGGCGGACTGAGAGCTGCTGCCGCTTCGCTCTTGGGACATGTGGTATACGGCTGGTCCCTTGGCTTATTCCCGACCCTGGCGCAGGAAGATCTGTTAGGAGGACCCGTGCTTGCGAGCTCGAGTCCGGCCCGACCAGAGCCCAAGTTGCGGTAAATCTGGAGAAAAAATGACGATGCGGGACACATTCGGTCTACTTTTTCAATCGAAGAGCAAAGACCCTAAGGCGGGTGTTGAAGCCGGCCCTCATGCTTACGTGTATTTATTAACGCCAGTCGACCGTCAAGGCCGAGAAGGCACAATTTTTCTAAGCAAGCAATGCTTGTCCGTGCAAGAGCTGCGACATGAGATTGATCGTTTGCAAAAGGAACTCGAGCAGCTTTGGCACGTTGGCAGAGGGAGATTCTCGGAATTTGAGGAGCTCAAGAAATCTCAGCTCGAGCAAGCCGCCAGCTAGTTCTAATCTGTAATTTAGGAAACAAGGAAGGTTTGTTTATGCAGCCCAACGCAGTTCTTGAAACCGCAAAAGTTACCAACCCTCTTCGAGACCTTCAGCGCCAGAGGCAGTCGGTTTGGCTGGACTACATCCAACGCAATCTCATCACCAGCGGAGAACTGCAACGGCTGGTCGAGGAAGACGGAGTGACTGGTATCACTTCGAACCCCTCGATTTTTGAGAAGGCGATCACCGGAGGCACCGAATACGCAGACCTGTTGAGCTCTGAGGGGAGCAGGAATCCCGGCGCCAAGGCCATCTACGAGACTCTTGCCATTCGTGACATTCAGGATGCCGCCGATCTTTTGCGGCCCGTGTACGAAAACTCAGCACGACGCGACGGATACGTCAGTTTGGAGGTTTCACCGTATCTCGCCCGCGACACTCAGGAAACGATTCACGAGGCGAGGGCGCTGTGGAACTCCGTCAATCGCGAAAACCTGATGATTAAAGTTCCGGGCACCGCGGAAGGCATTCCGGCGTTCCAGCAATTGATCGGCGAAGGAATCAACGTTAACGTGACCCTGCTGTTCTCGCAGAAGGTTTACCAGCAAGTAGCGGAAGCATACATTACTGGGCTGGAACAGTTCGCTGTCCGCGGAGGCGATGTCAGCAAGATGGCCAGTGTCGCCAGCTTTTTCGTCAGCCGCATTGACACGCTGGTTGATGCCATCATTGCCTCGCGCCTTAAAACTGCGAAGGACCGAGTCGAACAAGAGCAACTAAAGAGCCTTCTTGGCAAGGTGGCAATCGCCAATGCAAAGCTAGCCTACCAGCGTTACCTACGCTCTGTCGGCAGCTCCCGCTGGAAAACGCTGGCCGCCAAAGGCGCGCAGACGCAACGCGTGCTCTGGGCAAGCACCAGCACCAAGAATCCGAACTACAGGGACGTGTTGTACGTCGAAGAATTGATTGGCGCGGAGACAGTCAACACGATTCCACCCGCCACGCTCGACGCATTCCGCGATCACGGGCAGATACGCCCCAGCCTGGTCGAGGACCTTAAGTCGGCGGAAACCACCATGCAAACCTTGCATGCGGTCGGGATTTCCATTGACGAGGTCACGGACAAGCTGACCGATGACGGGGTCCGCCTCTTCGTGGAAGCTTTTGCCAAACTTCTCGAAGCAGTGGAAAAGAGCACCACGCGCCGGAAGAGCTGACCTGAAAGTTTTTTTTCTAGCGACTCTTGAAGCGATCATTGAGGGATGCAGAACATCGAGCGCCGACAGCCCGGATCGTAAGAAGGCATTGCGCAGGAAGGTGCTGACCGATTACCAAGAAGTGGTCGCAAGGAACATCACCCGGTAGCATTGCTACGAGCTCGGTTGGCTGGATTTACTCTGCGCCAGGTTCACGATCTCTCTATCAAAGACGGAGATGTCGGTCGCACCAATGTGCCTGGCGTAAATACGCCCATCACGTCCGATGAGGAATGCGATTGGCAGACCGAGAACTCCCCCGTAAAGTTCCCCAATCTTCGCATTACCCATCACCACCGGGTAATTCATCTTGAACCGCTGGCAAAAGTCGCGCACCGATCCCGGTTCGTCGTCCATCGAAACCCCGATGATTTGAAAGCCCAGGCTTCCATACTTGTTCTGCAGGTCGACAAAACGCGGAATCTCTTCGCGGCACGGGTCGCACCACGTGGCCCAGAAATCCAGTAGAACTATTTTTCCCCGGTAAGCCGAGAGCTCGAGTCGCTCACCAGTCAACTGCGGCAGCGAGAAATCCGGAGCGAGCATTCCGTGCAGTGGGGTTGGGCGCCGACGCAAGGAATCTTTCAAGAGAAAAAGTCCGGAGGCGACCGCGATAACCACAATGCCGATGAGTAGCTTCTTTCGGTTCACAAGAAGATCGTTAATCGCCCTTCGCAACCGGGTAGCCTTTGTCCACCCAGTCCACGCCAAAATTGTTGGCAATATACAAGACCTTCACGTTGCTGAAACCCATTGCTTGCAGGGTGTCGTCCGCAGCTTTGATGTTGGGGCAATGGCTCCACGGGCAACAACCGCAGTAAATGACAATGAACTTGCTCTTGGGCAGCGACTCTACGCGCTTGCGCAGTTGTTGTAGGCCACTCTCACTGGAGGCAGGGCCGATGTATTCAGAGCCGGGAATGTGCGCCTGCGCATAAATCACATGGGACCCCACTTGAATCAAGAGCGGCTTCTCGCCCTTAGGAGCTTCAAGAACTTTCACCAACTCCTCAGGGTTGATTTGCCGCGAGCTCGGTATAAGGCTTGCTTGCTGCGCTGGAGCCAAAGCAACCGAACTGACGAAGAGCAACCCGACAATAGTGAACACGGTCTTGCAATTCTTCAACTTGAACTTCATTTGAATCCTCTCCGCATTATCAATCTCGCCAACGCTGTTCGCAAGGAAGGCGAACCCTCCCAGACGGCTGAGCCGGAATTTACTCCCAGCCCTGCATTCATTCGTGTTCCTCATCGATGAAATCTGCAGGAGGCAGTCATGATTTCAGCACAAGTTGAGCTCAACCACTCAAACAGCAGGCCACCCCGGCGCAGTCTTCGCTCAGCAAACGTGATACGCTTCTACGCTGCACTATGGGAGTTCTACGACTCGGAGGAAAGCGCCAGCATGAAACGTTCCGCATTACTTCTATTCGGATTTGCCCTGTGCGCCGCCTCGGCCTTCAGTCAGACGGAATCCGACATTCGTGATCGAATCGTGGGCACGTGGAAGCTGGTGTCCACAGAAGAGACCATGAAGGACGGCACCACTCGCCCATTCCCTTCTTTCGGGCCCCACGCCAAGGGCTTCCTCATGTACCAGCGCGATGGCTACATGTGCGGTGACCTTGTAAATCCCGACCGGCCAAAGTGGGCCGATCCAGCGCATACCACACCGGAGGAAAAAGTCGCTGCCGCGGATGGCACTTTCGCTTATTGTGGCCGATACGAGATCGACGTGAAGCAAAAGCAGATCATTCATCTGCCGGAAGTGGCTACCGACCCCGGATACGTGGGATCGCGCCAAATCCGTCCCTATCACTTTGAAGACGGCCGCCTGATCCTCAGCGATGTTGAGAAAAACGATCCCTCCGTTGCGCGCTGGAGAATTGTCTGGGAGAAGGCTCCGTAGGTCTTGTAAGCCGTTGCAACGAAAGTTAGGCAAACCCTACGAATTTTGGTTAAGAATTAACCTCTCGCGATTAATTATTAACCAAGCGACAATGGCCTTGTTCATAATCCCGAGCTCAGGATTTGCAAGTGCTTGATTCTGCGTAACGCTCCCAACGATTCGGGTTGCGTTACTTTGGCAACTGAAATGCCCAAGCCATGACCGAGCGTTAGGAAATTCCAGAACATTGAAGGAGATTCCCATGGCCATCGAGAAAAAGTCCCTGATCAAGAATCGCGCTGCGACCAAGAAAGCAGTTGTGGCGGCAGCGAAACCCGAAATAACGAACAAGACCGGTGTGACGAGGGTGCGGCATGTTGGCCGCACGATGATCTCCGGCAAGCCGCACGGCCGCACGATGCTTCACGGCAAGTTTTTCGCACGCCTCACGCCAGGCAAGGTCTAAACCGAAATCAGGAAAAAAGGACCGCGCAAGATCGCGGTCCTTTTTGCTTCCACATGAGCAAACGCTCTCGGCAGCCAAACCTTGCGATTCGGCTAGCGCGGCCGCTAGCTCCGTGTCTTGGCGAGCCCTGTTACTAATCGATTCTCTTCGCCCATTTACGCGACGAATCCGGCAGTTGCTTCCCTGGCCTCACATCGGGGTCATAGTGGAGGCGCGCCCGACGCAGGAAATTGTCGGGACAATTTCGCAGCCATTTCGCCGGCCGGGATAAGAAACCTTTTATGTGTGCGGACGGGTCAATCGCTCCACGCGGCCAATATTCTGCTTTATACTGAGGTTGCATGAAGCATCTTCCTGCACACGCATTACTTCTTCTCGGCCTCTCAATCAGCTTGTTTGCAGTGGAAAAGCAATATCAGAGCGCGACAATTCTAAGAGTCGAGCAGAAGACGAACACTCGTATCCTCTACTACATCGTGAACACGCCGATAACAAAGGACGAACCCTATTACGAAGTCTCCTTGCGGCTAACCGACACAATTTATGTTGCGCGATACACTCCACGCCATCATGATGACACTTTGCCAGAGGAGTGGGGCGCAGGATCCTCTGTTCAGGCAAGAGTTAATGGGCGGCATCTGTTTATCAAGAGACCTAGCGGAACTGATGTGGACTTGGTTATTACTAAGCGCAAAGCAGTAACGGCCACGGACAACAATCCGCAGAATGCCCCCGCCGACAAGTAAGTTCAGCGGCAAATTCCCGGCCATCCGTTGGCCCCGCGGAACTGAAATTATGCATCGCACCTCATTTGAGACTCGTATTTCTCCTAAGCGCCCAGACAATTGGACAAAATGTTGGCAGTTTGAAATCTGCTCTTGGTACTTCCGAGGCCATTTATTTTTCGAGACTTCATGACCCGCAATAGCGTGGGAAGCTGTGAACAACAAGGCTGGCATCGCGATTTCGTTAATTCTGATAGCTATTCTGATGCTCCACGGTTCTCCAGCTCAAAGTAGTTCCGAGGAATACGTGCAGGGAACTGTAGTAGAAGTGCAGAAGCACAAAACCCAGTCCCCGGAAAACACGATAGGCGGCAGCAACCCCTCGGACGCGCCGCTTGCGAATCGCTATTACACTTACGAAGTCTCGATCCGCGTAGGGTGCAGAGTCTACGTCGGTCGTTACGATACGCCGTTCAATTATTTACCGTCGATTTTTGCGCGAGACCAGCGCGTGGAGTTGCGCTTGACCAAACGGGTAATGTACTTCGATGTCCCGTATAGCGCTGGCATCCGGATGAGGATCGTCCATCGCTATGCAGCGTGCGGTGCTAGTCCTGAGCTTCAGCATCCGGCCACGGTGACCTCGTTTAGCTCGCTATCAGAAAAGATACTTTAATCCAAACTGCATGGTGCGGGCGCGATGTGCGTCCACGGGGTGCAGAAAAGCACTTCCAGCCAGACAACTGGGATCACCGGCGGAGTTGTTTGCTCCCGCGTAACAGCTGATCGTGTTGCTGCCTGTATTGCCAAGGTCCGGATCGAAAATACGAAACTGAGTATGGTTGAAAACGTTGAATGCTTCGGTGCGGAATTCCAGATTGCTGCCTTCGCTGATCTTAAAATGCTTTAGCAAAGCCGTATCGAAGTTCAGGCGATGCGGATTGTTCATGAAATTGCGCCCTGCGTCTCCAAACGTGAGGCCTCTCGGAGCCGCGAAAGCAGCGGGATTTCCAAGGGTTGGACCGAAACTTTGCGCGTTGTTTGCGCCGGCTGGTGCAGGTGCGCTCGGGTCGCCGATTACATCCGGGAATGATGCGGCACCCTGTGTGGTGCATCTGCAGACCACGCCTGTGCCATTGGCCACGCCGGCGTTATCCACGGCGGAAATGCCAGTCGCGCTGCCGCCGTTGATCACACTGAAGGGTGTGCCCGACTGAAAGGTCGTGATGCCCGAGATTTCCCAGCCGTCCGCCAGAACTTTCGCCAGTCGATTAGGCGTGGGCGAGGTGCTGTTGTTCCCCCATCGATCCAGTGCCTCACTCAGCTTGGGAAGTGTCAGAACATAACTGACATTCAATAGATGTCGCTGGTCAAAATTCGAACTGGCGCGGTTGGCTGCCAAGTCGTAGGAATTCACGAGAGTGGCGTCGGAACGATCGGAGGAGTCGTCAATCGAGTGGCTATACGTGTAGGCGACACCGAGCGTAAGCGGGCCTTTGACGCGACGCAGCGTGGCCTGCAGCGCATGGTAATTCGAGTCGGCAATGTTCTGGAGCGAGATGATTCGATCGAACCCCGGGGCGAAAGTACGCAAGCTGTTGGGATCGGGAAAATTCTTGCCGGGTGTTCCGAAGCAAGCTGCCAGTAAGTTCAAGTAACCCGCGTCCCCTGGGCCCACTGTTGAATTGTTGTTTACCGTGAATGAGCCTTGATAGCCGGTGTATGTATCACAAATCGCGGACGTGATCGGCTGCCCGGCCGCGAAAGGGTTTTGACCAGGCGAGACCGGAGCCAATTGATTGAGCTGCAGCTCGGCCGCGAGGTGTGTTCCCTCGCTGCCTACATAAGCAACCGTAGCGACCGTATCTTTCGAGACTTCGCGTTGTACGCTGAGACTCCACTGCTGAACATAAGGCCAGATGGCACGTGTCGGAATCGAAGTGACGTTGAGAGGATAGGCGCCTGCACCGCCGCAACCAGATCCCACTCCGCCGATGCAATCATAGGTGAACGGCCGGTTTTCGGTCATGTCGAGAACAATCGGGGCACTGCCTTCGAGCGAACCGGTGTTGGCTTCGTTCCCTATGCCGTGGTGAAAGAATATTCCGTATCCGGCGCGGATCGAAGTTTTACCGTTTCCTCGTGGATCCCATGCGAACCCAATCCGCGGTGCGGGATTGAACAAGTGCGATGTCATGCATCCGTCCGGCACACCATCGGCGCCACAATGAACCAACCCATTGGTGAGGCGAGGATCCAGGCTGCTGACGTTTAGCGGAATCGGTGTACAGCTTGAGCCGGTATTTGGATCACAACTGCTCGCGGTAGCGAGGTAGCCAAAAAAAGTATCGACCGCAGTTTGTGACGCGAGCGAGCGGTTGAAGGCGGACGGCACCCAGTTGTACTCGTTGTCAAGCTTGGAATGCCAGTTTCCAAACAGGCTGAAACGCACACCAAGATTCAGCGTGAGACGAGAATTTACACGCCAATCGTCTTGCAGGTAGGGTTCAATTACGGTGTAGCGCTGATAGTAATTCTCCTGTGCGCTGTCTTGTTGAAAGCTGTAGATGCCGCCGTGGCTGGAGTTGTCATTGCCGACCGAGCCCAGCAAGAAGTCTGCAAAAGCATTTCCGGTGCTGAAAAAGCTGTTCACATTGCTGAAGCGAAGCAACCCCTGCACATCTCCGACGTTGGCCCCGACGGCCTGATTGAGTTCGTTTCTTTGGGCGACGACCACTTGAACACCGGTTTGCAATGTGTGTTTGCCAATCACTTTGCTTAAATCGTCACGAGGGTTGTAGGTCGGATTGGAATGGTGCCACGGCAAATACCCGGGATCGACGCCGAAGCCGTTGCCCCCATAAGCTGCATTGTTCCCGCCAATTAACACGCCGGGAATTTTTCCTCCAAATCCGTTGTTGAACAGATACCCCATGCTGAGGCCCGCTGGCCGCTGCCATTGGACGCCGTTAGCGTCGATGTTCGCCATCGTAATGTGATCAGTGGTGTAACTGAAGACGAACTCATTCAGCAGCGTAGGAGAAAAGGTGTTGGTCAGATGCGCCAGCATGCTCAGTCCGGGACCGCTGAATGTACTCTGAAGCGTAGGGAAACTGTTTTCCACCGTGCCCCACTGCGGGGTGAGAGCAGTTGTATCCCAGGAGTCGTGAATATAGCGAAAGCTTGCGCGCATATTGCTGGTGATGTTGTGATCGATTTTGAAGAGTTCCTGTCGCCAGTAGGTGTGCGGCGAAGGAACAACGTCATAACAGGAACTGATGGAGGACGTGCAACCAGTACTCGAATCGGGCGCAGGAATAATGTTGAGCGTTAACAAGGCCGCTGCGTTGGGGTCAATGGGAATCTGGTTGCCGGGATATGTTAGAAATTGCAGATTGCCTTGTGCGTTCTTACTGTGTATGGAATCCGGACCAATTTGGGGACAGTCCGGATACTTCTGCCTGGTGAAATCAACCTCCAGTCCGGGATTTCCGTTTAAGCCCGGCGCGGCAAACGGACACACATCGGCAAAGTTGCCGTTGCGCTCGGCTAACGACGGCACGCCTTGGTTGTAGCTTGTGGAATCTCCACCCGCACCCATCGGAGACCGTTCCAGGCGGAACTCCTCGGAAAAAAAGAAATGAGTCTTATCTTTATTTGTGTTGTAAACACCGGGAATAAAGAGCGGCCCACCTAGAGTCAAGCCAAAATCGTTTCTACGGTACAGTGGGGCCTTGGTCGTCTGGTCGAAGTAATTCCGAGCGTTGAAAAATTCGTTGCGGATGAACTCGTAGGCATCCCCGTGAAACTGATTTGTACCGGATTTGGTCTCGGCCAGCACCGTCCCCGAGGCGCTACGTCCATACATGGCGCCATAATTCGACGTGAGGACCTTCACTTCACTTAGACCATCGAGGCTGGGATAAACGATCAGCGTGCTCCGATTTCCATTCAGCCCAGCATTTAAGACGTCTCCGCCATCAACACTGAAGGAGTTGTATTCCACCCGCCCACCGTTCACGCTGTAGCGCACGCTGCCTACAATTCCAACCTTCGCCTCATCCTGTCCAGTCTGATTGCTGACCCCGGGAGTCAGAGCGATCAATTGGGTGAAGTTACGGCCATTCAATCCCAGGCTCACGAGTTCCTTGCCCGTGATATTGCCAACGATCTGGGAGGTTTCAGTTTCCACTTGGGAAGCTTTCTGACCCTCCACGTTGACGGAGGTTGCTTCTCCAGCTGGTTCCAACGTCGCGTCGATGGGTACAGTTTGACCCGGCGCCAAAATCAATCCTTCGGTACGGAAATCCTTGAACTTGGGCGCCGAGACGGTGAGGCTGTAGGTTCCAGCGGGCAACCCTTTGACCGAGAATTCTCCCCGCTCGTTGGTCATAACAGTCTGCGCCAACCCCGCGCCGTTGCTGACCGCAACCTTGGCTTGGGGCAATACAGCACCTGTTCGGTCATTGACGCTTCCAGTGAGAACACCTGTGGCCGGCGTGGATACGGCGGGCGCCGTGACGGTCTCCTGCGCAACTGACATCAGACACCAGCTCAAACTCACTGACAACATCCACGCGCGGAACCCTGGAAAGTGCATGACCCTCACCTCATTGATTGCATCCGGCAGGGGAGTGGAGGCTCAATCTGAGCCAACGCGGGCTAAACTCTACTATGTAGATAGACAAACATTCAAGAGAGAAGAAAGGCTCTTGTATGTTTGTCGATAGACTTAGTAGTGTATATCCCCACGCGCACACTTTGCGCTCAGAGGAAAACATGAAAAACCGATTCTCCCAGTTTACTGCGGCCTTCGCGTTCGTGGCGCTGCTGGCGTTGGGAACCAACAGTTACGCAACGACCACGGTCAGTTTTAACGGCGTGGGGGCTACCGTATTGTTCAATACTTTTGGCTTAGCGGCAGTTTCCACTGCATCGTGCGGCACCAATGTCTGGACCTTTAAGAAAGGCGCTTCCGGAATCGATGGCCGGTCGGCCAGCATTCCGCCGGAAACAGGAAACATTTGGATTGTTTGGAACAGCGCTGTTACGACGGTCTGCGCCTATTTAGCCCTGGATGCTACGGTGGGCGCACAACTCTACTTCGCGACTCCCAGAGCCACGCTCTCGATCCCTTCAAGTGAGATCGGAGCTGCCGGTGCTAACTTAATCCCCACCCTTAGCGATAGTGCGTTGCCGCAAGCGGTGTACAACGCGCTCAATGGGGTGGCGTTCAATGCAGCCATTTTGGACAGCCGTCCCGAAGATGCGTTGTTCTCTGAAACCCGGGCACTGGCTGCCCTTGACACCGTGCACTACAACGGCCTGGGTTATGGCCCGGGACCGATCGGGAATCCCATTCAAAGTACATTTAGCAGCAGCAGTTCAACGCCGGTAGATTTTGCGATCGCTGGCACGGACCCAATCAGCGGGGAAACCGTTCCAGCGTGGACGGCCACGGAGGTCGGCGCGGACGCGGTGATCATCTTTGTCAACGCGGGCCAGACGGGCTCGACTGGTGATTTTAGCAACCTCGCCGCCTTTCAAAACGTCAACCGCTTCGAGCTTTCTTTAGCTCTGAACGGCACACTTCCCTACACACAGGATCTGTCGCCCACCACGGGATTGGCCACGGAACCCCTGAATGTGATTCTGCGTGACCCACTGTCGGGAACATTTAACGTTCTGGAGTTTTGTATTCCGCGAGCTCTTGAAATCGGCTCGACCCAGGAACTGGGAGTCAATCCGACCGCAACCGGAGGCAATCCCTTAGACCTGACCAATGCCGGTGGCGGGTGGCGCAAGCGAGCTCTCAGTTCTAGCGAAATGGTTTCCCAGGTGGGGAATGATGCGAACGGGAACGTGCTCGGATACACTTTCTGGAGCACCGGAAATTTCGCCAACGTTGTGGGCAACACCAGATATCTGACTGTCGACGGTGTTGATCCCCTCTTTCCGAGCTATGCCGGTGGCGACTTTCCCACCTGTACCGCACCCTGCCCGGGAATCGTAACCTTTACCAACATTGTTAACGGCAGCTATCCGATCTGGGAAATTTATCGAGTGGTCACTGCCCCGAAGGTCCCGAGCGGAGTTTCCGCTCTGATCTCCGCTGCCCAAACTCAAGCCTCCACGACAATTCCGGACTTCGTGCCAATCAACCAGCTGGAGGTTTTCCGCTCTCACTACACTCTGTCCGGCAGGACCGCATCAGATGGCGTTGCCCCTGGTACCAGGGAATCGGGAGGGGACGTAGGCGGCGCTGTCTTTCCAGTACAGGCCGATCTGGACTACTTCACCGATACCGGGAAGGAACTGACTGGCTACAAACAGTAAGTCGTGGTCCATCGGAGGATGAATAAGGAGGCAGACCCGCTGGGTTGTCTGCCTCCGTCATCCGAGAGGAATAAAGCATGCGATTTGTTTATAGCCCTGCGCAAATCTCGCTGATTGTGGTTTTCGTTCTCTTTCTTGGCACACCTTGCTGGTCGGGACAACTCTCTCCTCAGCTCGGTTCGGCAGACCAGCATCGGGCTGCGGAGGTGGAGGACTGGAGTTCGCTTTCGTTAACGAATAGCCACCTGCATGCAGAGCCCCCAATCCTCGGCGAGAAGGATGATGATGCTCTGTTCACGCGCGAGCTTCTTCAGGTGAAATGGCGCCCCGGTGATCCCATCGATTTGTACGTCATCAAGCCGAAAGGTGTGAATAAGCCGCCAGTCGTTCTCTACCTGTACGGCTACCCTAGCGAAACCGACCGTTTTCGCGATAACCGCTATTGCGCTCGCATTACTTCCGGTGGATTTGCCGCGATCGGGTTCGTATCTGCCCTGACCGGGCAGCGCTACCAGAATCGGCCCATGAAGCAGTGGTTTGTCAGCGAATTGCAGGAATCGCTGGGGAGCTCGGTTCACGACGTACAGATGATTCTGAATTATCTTGCCTCGCGCGACGATCTCGATCTAAACAAGGTCGGCTTTTTTGGGGAAGGGTCAGGGGGAGCGATCGCCATTCTGGCTGCTGCAGCAGACACCCGAATTAAAGCCATCGATGTGCTCGATCCCTGGGGAGACTGGCCGGATTGGATGGCCGGCTCAGCACTCATCCCGGAGGAAGAGCGGCCAAGCTACCAGAAGCCCGAGTTTTTAAAAAAAGTGGCGCCTTTGGATCCCGTTTCTTGGCTGCCGCAATTGCACTCGCAACATATACGGATTCAGCAATTGCTGGATGATCCGGTGACACCCAAGCCTGCGAAAGAACGACTTGATGCGGTTGCTCCGGCGTCGGCGCAGCTGATGCGCTACCAGGGCAACCTGCAGCTTTACACCGCAAGCTCCGGAGGCCGGTTGTTTCAGTGGATTAAGGACCAGCTCCGCTCCGGGAAAGAACCGCAGCCTGCGGCGGCAAGTCTGGAGAAGTCTCAGTCCCCCGAGAAGCAAGCCCCTCGCGCGCGTCCTTGATCGACGGTAACGCCTCGCGAGCAACAGCGATGGAGTTGAGGTGAGCGATCATGTTTGACAATACTTTTCGCAATTTCGGGGTTGTGGTCTTGTGCATCGCTGCGGTGGCTTTTTCCAGCTGTGCAGGAGCGGGGCCTACCCCACTCGGTGGCACGACTCCCGTTGCCGCTGTCTCCATTTCTATTTCACCAACGACCACCACATTAGCTCCCGGGTCGCAACAAGCCTTCACTGCGGCTGTGAACAATGCAAACAACACTGCAGTAGGTTGGTTGGTTAATGGGATTGTCGGGGGAAACAGTACGTTTGGAACGATCGACAACAATGGGAACTACGCCGCTCCCCTGTTCGTCCCCACTCCTCCTGCGGTCACGGTTACTGCAGTCGCCCAAGCTGACAGCACCAAGACTGCAAGCGCTTCGGCGAACATAAGCGGCACGCCCGTCCCAGTGACCCTCACGATTTCTCCGACGGCAAGCTCTGGGAGTACTCTCACGGCTTATACCGCTCAGACTCTGCTGTTTACCGCTAGCGTGACCGGAGCTGCAGACACGTCGGTGAACTGGGAACTAAATGGGCAGCCAGCCTCCAGTGCCAATTCCAGCTTCGGCACTCTAGTTCCATTGCAAGCCTCTCAGGACGAGGCGGTCTTTACCGCTCCGGCTCAGGTTCCTGCGGGAAAGGAAGTCACGATCACGGCGGTTTCGAGCGAGTACCCCTCAGTAACCGCATCGTCAACTGTGACCATATCGAA
This sequence comes from Terriglobales bacterium, assembly GCA_035624085.1. Taxonomy (GTDB): domain Bacteria; phylum Acidobacteriota; class Terriglobia; order Terriglobales; family Acidobacteriaceae; genus JAFAGX01. Next base: position 5,933 of record DASPSE010000250.1, on the reverse strand, counting down.
ACCACCGACGGTAACAGGGGTTTATATTTCGCCGACGTCCTCCAGCATCTTCGAAGGGGAAAGCGTGCTATTTACCGCGACGGTCGGCGGCACCGCTGGCGCTTCAGTGACATGGAAAGTAGACGGAGTGGGATCAATCGTCGCCGGCCCTAACAATACCGCAACGTATACCGCGCCCGCGACGGTTGCTACTACAAGCAATGCGTACGTGATCGCAACCTCCACGTCCGATTCTTCGCTGTCCGCCGAAGCGTCGATCACCGTATCGATCCCGCCGCCGAATGCGGTAGTCGCGATTTCACCTACTTCAGCGACGGTGTACTTCGGGCAGTCGACAGTATTTACGGCAACGGTGAGCGGAGCCAGCGACACATCCGTGAGCTGGCTGCTGAATGGAAACGAACCTACCGATATCAGCAGCAATCTGGGAACGCTTGTGCCAATTGTTGGCACCAACCAGGCAACCTACACCGGTCCCTTCCAGGTTCCGGGAGAACCAATAACGATTACGGCTGTCTCTAACGCCAACTCCACCAAAGCGGCCAGTGCGACTGTAACGGTCATCCCTCCGGTTGGGGATGCGGTGGTCACGGTGTCTCCCAACACGGCCACGCTTTTTTCAGCCTCTCCGCCGCAGGTGTTTAGCGCCACAGTGACTGGTGTCACCAACAGTTCGGTATCCTGGCAAGTGGATGGAAATCCCGGAGGAAGCCCAACTGTCGGCACCATCCAGGCAGGAGCAAACAACACTGCTACCTACACGCCTCCGGCTCAGGTTGCAGCCTCGTTTTCAGTGACAGTTACCGCCGTGTCGAACGCCCAGCCGAGTGCATCCGGTTCAGCTACGGTCAATTTGGAACCGGGATCTCCGCCGCAGATCACTGTGACGGTGTCTCCGTCCGCGGCCAATGTTGTAGTAAACGGGATCCAAGCGTACACCGCACAGGTCACCAACGCGCAGAACCAGACCGTTACCTGGCAAGTCAACCACGTTACGGGTGGCAACATCAATACAACTGGTTCGATCGATGTCAACGGAAATTACACCGCACCCGCCGCGGTTCCTAATCCGGCGACGGTTGAGATCGAAGCAATTTCCAACCAGGACAACAAGACGACGGGGACTGCTACTGCGACCATCGGCACTGCTCCGGTAATACAAGTCACGCTGGCGCCTCTCTCGGCTAGCGTGCAGGCCAATTTGGGACAAGAGTTTACCGCGACTGTGACCGGCACCAGTGACCCTGCGGTCAGTTTTGCGGTGAACGGAGAAGTCGGAGGCGATTCGACCATCGGCACGATTTCCTGGAGTTTACCGGTGGAGAACGTGACGACCGCAACCTATCTTGCACCTGCGACAGTTCCCACTCCCGCGCAGGTGCAGGTCACGGCGATTTCTGCGGCTAACGGCACCACGACGTCCCCAGCGGCAACCGTCACAATAACTGCAGCGCCGCTCCCGATTCAAGTAAGTTTAGCCCCAACGAACCCGACATTGATCGTCGGGCAGAGCCAGATCTTCAACGCGACCGTGACGAACACGACGAACTACGGCGTCTCCTGGGGCCTTTCTGGTCAGAATTGCAGTGGCCTGACCTGCGGCACGATTGTGGACAACGGGACGGACCCGGCGAGTGCTACCTACACCGCTCCGCAGACGGTGCCGACCCCGAATAACACTGTAACGGTGACCGCCAGCGCGAATGCCGATCCCAGTTCGCAAGCAACCGCAACCGTAACCGTTGAACCAAACATGACGCCATCCATTGCAATCCTGCCTGCCTCCGCTACGCTGCAGGCAGGATCTAGCACTTTCGATTTCAGTGCGGTAATCCAGAATGCTCCTGCCGACACAGAGGTCACTTGGACTCTGGGTTGCATCTCCTTGTATGACGGGGATCCGGGCCATGCTTGCTTTTACCTGGACGATGGGCCGGGCTGCCTGACAATGCCAGGAGGTTTCAAGAAATGCGGTGCTTATGCTCAATCCGCGCTGGGGAACGAACCGGTAACCTACACTCCGCCGGAAAGTCTGTTCACGACTGCGTTTCAGCAAAATGCTTGTCAGACAACGAACCAGGGTATTGCGCAAGTGCCGCTTACGGCAGCTATGACTGTAAATGACACCCTATACACCACGGTGCCCCCAGTGTGTATTACTATTACGCCGCCCTAAAGCAGGACTGGTATTTGAGGAATGCCAAAACACTCGTCTTTCGGGATGCAAAGAAAACGCAGCTGGTCGCAGCCGGCCTGAGGATTTCTTGCGTATGGCCACATTGACTGAAGGGGCGTCGGTTAAAACTTGTCTCGGCCCACTGTCCCTACCTTTTACGATGCCACGATAGATGCAAAATGCTGCCAAAAGCGCTCAACCATGGCTTAGAATCTACAAGTACTGTAGATAAGCTCGTAAAATCTTAAAGTATAGGAGGAGGTTCTCTATGCATTATGTTCGCGTCGCATTTGGCGTTGCCGCGTTTCTGCTACTCACCGCGGCGCTCGTTGCTCAACAGTCTTCGGCTCCATCGGCACCCTCCTCGGACGACACCGCAGCGTCTAAAAACACTACGGTGCAAGGCTGTCTGCGGGGCGAACGCGGGAACTATATCCTGATTGAGGATAAGACGGGCAGCATATACGTGCTAAAGGGAGTTGGAAACAAACTTGATAACTATCTTCGCCATGAAGTCGAGGTCAAGGGGCGAATCCTGTCTGGAACCGTCAAAACTGGTGTGCGGCCCGAAAAGGCGGGGAGCAATCCCGCCGACACTGTGCATGGGGTCGATGGCGTGCCGTTCCAGGTCGGTAACGTGCAAACGGACGTGCGCACAGTAGCAAAAAGTTGCAAAGCTGCCGATCAGCAATAGATTGTACCTGTCGGCTGATGTAACAATTCAAACTCGCCTCGGAACGCCTTACTGCGCAGGTGCAGGAAATTGCATGCACTCGCCAAAACTGGCGTACACGCCTATTTTCGCGCTGACAAGACTACTCCTTAGGGAGCGTTTTCCGGTCACGTAGCCACCCAGAAGCAACAGGTTTCGCCGTATCTCTAAATACTCTATTTACTTAATAGAGTTTCTTTTATATACTCCCAGGCGAAATGAAAGTCTCGCAAAAAGGATTTTACGCACTGCGAGCGATGATGATGTTGGCCCGCAACTACAACCAGGGAGCCATACGTATTCGTGACATCGCCTGCGAGGAGCAGCTTCCGCAGAAATTCCTGGAGCTGATCCTGCGTGAGATGAAAGAGGCGCGTGTGGTCGAAAGCATACGCGGCGCCAAGGGCGGCTATCAACTGCGCCGCCCGCCTTCGGAACTTCGACTCAGCGAAATCGTCCGCCTGATTGATTGGCCGCTAGCGCCTTTTAGTGATGCTGAGCAGTTGCGTAGTTTGATTGATCGCGATGCCCAGCATCGCTCGCTCTATCGGATCTTTCTTGACGTGCGGAACGCAGCTGCCCACATTCTGGAGAAAACGACACTGGCAGACATCGTGGCGGAAGAGTCCCCAGCGGCGCCTCAACAAGAATGGCGACGAGGCAAGTGCGTTAGTGATGGTAGTCCACGGCGGAGGCAGTCATGAATATCTTCCGCCTGGGTTTTTGGGGCAATTGTTAATGATAGGACGCGATCGGAACCCAATGAACCAGGCGATCGCAGTGATTGTGGCAATCGGATACATAGTGGACGGCTTGCTGTTTAGGACAAGCGAACGCCGGATGCAGCATAAGTGGGATCTCGCGCCGGCGCCTTAGCAAATAAAAAGCCGCTCCGATAGTTCCCGGGTGCAAGTCCTTCGTCAGTTCGCTCCCCGCCGGGAGTGATGCGCTAGTAATTACAAGTAAGTTAATAGGCTTAATTCCATAAGCAAAACGCCAATCGCGCTAAGGACTTGAGTGCGGTTGGACTTCAGGCAACGCCAAACAAAGGAGCATGAACCATGGAAGCGAGGTTAAGATCATTTACTGCCGCGGTTGTGGTGTTTAGTTTAGCCGCGGTTCTTCACGCCCAATCGTCTCCCCCGCCAAAACCAACCAAGAAGGCGCCCCCTAAGCCAGCAGCAGCTTCGGCCAAGGAGGTCCAGGAGCTACGAGATGCGATCAGTGCTCAACAGCAACAGATCAAGCGGCAGAACGAGTTGGTTGAGCAATTAAGATCACAACTCCAGCAACTCGTCTCTTCCGCTCAGCAGGCCAATTCGGCTGCACAGAAAGCGCAGAGCAGCGTAGACCAGGCGCAGAGTGCGGCGGTCCAGGCCCAGCAGTCAGCCGCCGATGCTCAGAAAATCGCGGAGCAAGCGTCCAACAACGCGACCGAAGTCAAGACTGAGCTCGCCGCCGTAAACACCAAGGAGCAGGACACCAGCCGCCAATTGAGTGCTCTGCAAGCCTTGGCCGGACGTTTCCGGTTTAGTGGTGACGTGCGGGTCCGCGGTGAAGATTATTTCCAGCAGGGCGTACCCGACCTGAATCAGGCGCGTATCCGCGTTCGTTTCGGCGTCGACGGTCAGCTGAACGAGGACTTCGTCGGCGGCCTTGCGTTGGCCACAGGCGCGCTCGGCAATCCGACCAGCACCAACGAGACTTTGACCAACGACCTTGACCGCAAGACCATCGCCCTGGATCGTGGCTACGTCACCTACAATCCGGTGGCTTACAGCTGGCTTTCGCTCACCGGCGGAAAGTTCGCCTACACCTGGCAACGCACTTCGGTGACATTCGATCCGGACATCAACCCGGAAGGCTTCGTCGAAAAGCTTTCGTTCGATTTCTCCGGACCGATCAAAAACTTCAGCGCACAAGCCATCGAGCTCCTGATCGACAAGCCGAACGGCAAACCCGGAATTCCATCACAAACTGCCTACACTACGGGAGGACAAGTTTCCGCCCGCATCCAGGCCGGGCCCTGGACAGCCACGCCTACCCTCTTATCGATGAAATGGAACCGCCCCGACGAGATTCTCCAATCCAGCGCGTTCGCGGTAGGGGCTACCAGCACGGGATATCTGCCCACCGGAACCACAACTCCGATCACCGGTATTCCCGTGCCCGGCGAAGGACAGGGTTGCGCCAAAGGTCTTAGCTTCCCCGCGTTTGCGCCCTGCGTGTTCGCGCCGAACGGCATGACCAACGCCACCTATGTCGATTCGAAAGGCCTGGTCCACTTCTATTCCGGATATAACTATGTAGATTTCATCGAGAACAACCAAATCCAGGATGGGATCGCACGGTTGCCAATCAACTTGCTGATCGAGTTCCTGGATAACCCGGATGCGGAGCCACATCCGCTCGATACTAAAGGCAAGGTTATCTCCAGCCTGGGAAGCCAGAACAAAGAGTACGGCTTCGACTTCAGCCTGGGCCAAACCAAGAACAAGAACGACGTGCAGTTCGGCTACAACTGGTATCGAGAAGAGCAGGATGCGGCGATCGCCTCCTTTGTTGAGAGCGATCAGCGAGCACCCACCAACATCTTGCAGAACCGTTTCTACGCGCTCTGGAAGCTGCGGGCCAACACGATTGCCAGCTTCACCTGGTGGCACGGCCGTGCTCTGAACACATTCCTGGAGAACAACGTGGCGTTGTTCAACAACTACAACACGTCTGTTCCATCGATCACCAAGGCAGGTCAAGTGGAGCCCTATCTGAACCGGCTTCAGTTCGACCTGATCTACACATTCTAGGTTGAGGGGGCTTAGGGTCGCATGCTCCACCCTAGGACCACCGCGCCAGTCGGGACCAGACATGGTCCCGGCTGGCAGCTGGTGGGTTCAACGTGATGAATCTGATTCCCGCAGGCAGTCACGGACGGAGCCAACCTGATTCAACAGTAGGGCGACGCGGGCTGGACAAAACGACGAACTTTCCGTTTGGTAACAGGCTGGTCCACAATTCCTAAAAACTGCCAACCTGGCACTACTTCAT
>DASPSE010000245.1:0-3665 GCA_035624085.1 Terriglobales bacterium | reverse complement strand
GAGGGCACCGAAATTGGCCCCCGAGTGCTGAAAGCTGGATTCCTGGATGGCCGCGGCCCTTTTCAGGGTCCGACCAAAGTCTTTGCGGATTCAGAACAGGAAGCCAAAGACGACATCGAGCGCTACGCCAAGCTGGGCTATGTCCAGATCAAGATTTACAGCTCGATTAAGCCTGAACTTGTTCCCGCCATCGCCCGCATGGCGCACGAGCACGGCATGCGCGTGAGCGGCCACGTCCCCGCATTTATGACCGCGCAGCAATTCGTGGAAGATGGCGCCGATGAAATTCAGCACATGAATTTCATCTTCCTGAATTTCATGTTTGACAAGGTCAAAGACACGCGTGACCGCTCGCGTTTCACCGAGGTAGCCGCACACGCCGCTGAGATCGATCCGGCGTCTCCGCAGGTGCAAGACTTCATCCACGTCTTGCAGCAGCATCACACCGTCCTCGATCCCACGCTGGCTATTTTCGAAGGCATGTTCACTGACCGGTCGGGAACGGTTTCTGCAAGCTATGCCGCCGTGGCCGACCGCCTGCCCGCGCAGATTCGCCGTGGATTTTTCTACGGCGGCATCGAAGTTCCGGAAGGAATGGACCAACGCTACCGCGACTCTTTCCAGCAAATGCTGAAAATGGAAAAGACCCTGTACGACTCAGGTATTCGCATCGTCGCTGGAACCGATAGCTTAGCCGGATTTACCTTACACCGCGAGCTCGAACTTTACGCGCAAGCAGGCATTCCAGCTCCTAAAGTGCTGCAGCTCGATACGCTCGGTGCTGCTCGCATCATGAAGCGCGATCAGGAACTGGGGTCGATCGCGCCCGGCAAACTCGCCGACATGATTCTGATTGACGGTGATCCCACCACCCACATCAGCGATATTCGCCGCGTGGTCACAACAGTGAAAGATGGGGTGGTTTACCAGAATGCCGCGTTGTGCCAGGCGCTTGGGGTGAAACCGTAAAGCTGCGCACACTCGGAGAAAAAGCAGGTCCCTCGACTGCGCAGGGTCGTTCGCCAGCGAACGACCTGCTCCGCTCGGGATGACAAACGCCGTATTGTGGCGCAGGGCCCTCACTCGCTCGTGAAGTAGTCCACCGTGACCGGGTTCTCGAACAGCGAGTAATCTCTCGTTACTACTGTGATCCCGCTGTCGGTAACGAAATACCGCTGCCGGTCAGCTTCGGCGTCATAGCCAATGGTCGTCCCTTCCGGAATGTGCACGTCGCGGTCGATGATGGCCTTGCGGAGGCGGCAGTGGCGGCCCACGTTGACATGCGAGAACAGAATGCTGGCATCAATTTCACTGTAGGAATTCACCCGCACATCCGGCGACAGCACGCTGTTCTTCACCACGCTGCCGGAAACGATGCATCCGGCGGAGACAATCGAATCCAGTGCCGTGCCGGTACGCCCCGGTTCCGCAAATACGAACTTGGCCGGCGGGTACTGCCGTTGGTGGGTACGGATTGGCCATCCTTCGTCATACAAATTGAAGACCGGTGACACCGAGACGATGTCCATGTTGGCTTCGTAGTATGCCTCAAGCGTTCCCACATCCCGCCAGTACAAAGCTTCTTTCTTGTTCTCATCCACAAAGTCGAAGGAGTAAACGCGGTAATCGTCCACCATCTTGGGAAGAACGTCTTTGCCGAAGTCGTGGCTGGAATCGGGATCCTCAGCGTCCTTGAGCAATGCCGGGATGAGGACATCGGTATTGAAGATGTAGACGCCCATTGAGGCGGAGACTTTTTCCGGGTTATAGGGGGAGCGCAACTCCGTCTGCTTGGGTTTCTCCTGGAAGCCGTTCACGCGGCTGTCCCGGTCAATCTCCACCACGCCGAAGCGGAACACTTCGGCGGGATCAACCTGGATGGTGGCCAGGGTCACGTCTGCGGCCGAGTCACGGTGCTGCTTCAGCATCAGGCCATAATTCATTTTGTAAATGTGGTCGCCGGAAAGAATCAGCACGTGCTGCGGCTGCTCCGAGCCAATCGAGTAAATGTTCTGGTAAACCGCGTCGGCCGTGCCTTGGTACCACTCTTCGCTGACCCGCTTCATCGGCGGCAGCACTTCGATGAATTCGCCCATCTCGCGAGCCACAATATTCCAGCCCTCGCGGATGTGACGATTGAGCGAAAGTGCCTTGTACTGCGTGAGAATGTAAACCCGCCGCAGATCGGAGTTGACGCAGTTGGAAAGAGTGACATCAATAATGCGGTATATGCCGCCAAAGGTCACAGCGGGCTTGGCCCGGTCGCGGGTGAGCGGATACAGCCGCTCGCCTGCACCTCCCGCCAACAAAACTCCGAGTGTGTCTTTCATGGCTCTTGCTTGGATAAGTGTTATGCGCGTACCGGATGGGTGGCGCAACTCACCATCCACAGCGCTGGAAACGCTAAATACTAGCATAGGGATGCGTGGCGGGGGCGCACGCGGAGGCCATGGGTGGAGTTCTCGTGTGGAACACCGACCTCGCACGCCCCCAGGTTTTGGGGACCTGCCGCTGTCGCAGATCTCCGGTTTGACCGTCTCCGCCTCGGCAGACTAGACTCGCTCCAGAGTGGGGTTTCCATGAAAAGGGTTGCGATGCTGCTTGCTTTTTCTTTGCTGTTCACCATTACTGCACTGGCTGACGATGAAGGTCATCATCACGAAGATCTCACCGCGAACCAATTGGGAACAGTCCATTTCCCGACCACATGCACCGAAACCGTTCAGAAGAGTTTTGAACGAGGCGTCGCGCTGCTGCATTCGTTCTGGTACGAGGAAGCGCAGAAGCAATTCGAGCAAGTGGCCCAGGAGGATCCGCACTGCGCCATGGCGCACTGGGGCATCGCGATGAGCCTTTGGCACCAGCTCTGGAACCATCCTGATGCCAAGACCATCAAGAAAGGCCTGGCGGAGGTGAAGAAGGCAAAGTCGCTGCACACCCACGATGACCGGGAGTGGGGCTACATCGCCGCAGCGGATGCCTTCTATGGTGGATCCAGGAAGCGCGACTATCAGGCACGCGCCGACGCCTATGCAAAGGCCATGGACGCAGCCTACGAGCATCACCCCGAGGATTTGGAAGCGGCCGCTTTTTATGCCTTGTCGCTGCTGGCGTCCGCGCCCGATCATGACACAACTTTCGCCAATCAGAAAAAGGCCGCTGCAGTTCTGGAAAAGCTGTTTGCTGAAGAGCCCGACCACCCAGGAGTGGCGCACTATCTCATTCACAGCTACGACAGTCCGCAAATGGCCCAGCTCGGCCTGCCGGCGGCTCGGCGCTACGCGAAGATCGCACCATCCTCTCCGCACGCCCTGCACATGCCGTCTCACATTTTCGCGCGACTTGGGCTGTGGCAGGACGATATTGATTCGAACCTCGCCTCTATTGCCGCTACCCGCAAGACTGCTGCTATGCACATGGGTGGCGAAGGCCATCAGTTTCACGCAATGGACTTTCTTGAGTACGCGTACTTGCAAAGTGGCCGGGAGGCCGACGCGCAACATTTGATCGATGAGATCAGGGCGATGCCTGCGCAGAAAGACATGTACGGCATGGGATTCGATCCGCGCATATGGGCGCTGGTCGCGTTCCCCGCCCGATATACCCTGGAGCTACATCACTGGAGCGATGCGGCTGCGCTGCAACCGGTGCCGGACGCCGATACT
>DASPSE010000207.1:0-2742 GCA_035624085.1 Terriglobales bacterium | reverse complement strand
TGGAAACATTGTCCCTGGCGTGTTTACGCCGGTCTTGGCCAAACACTCGAAGTCGTGATCCGGCGTGGACCGCGTTGTCAGAAAAGACCTGATTCCCCCGCAGGTCGGCGGCCCAAGTTACGTCCTCGCGCTGCTGTTGTTGTGAATTACGGCTTGATTGATAAAAAGGTGCCGGCCAATTCGTTGAGCCCGTTGCCGTTGCCCACGGTGACGAACAGCTCGTTGGTTGCTCCACTGGATGAGTTCCCGCCACCGAAAGCGACTCCCCAGAGGTTGTTGAGGACGACCTGGTTGCCCTTCTGATCCTTGATCGTGCCCACAAACGCGCCGGTATTAAGGTCGAACGCGTTGATAGTTCCGAACTCGGAGTTGTTTGAAATCAGCAGAGTATGGCTGAGCGGCCCGAAGTTGCTCGGTGCCAAGGCGATCCCCCACGCTTGGTTCAGTGGTGCACCTTGGATCAGCGTCTTCACCTTGACACCTTGCTCCGTAAAGACGTCGACGTAACCGCCGGAGCCGTAGTTCGGTTTAGCGTAGGCGACGTAAACCAGGCCATTGATGTCTTGCATTCCAAACGCTGCGTAGGTGGATGGAATCGACGGATCGCTGAACGACTTCACCAGCGTAAAGGTACCGTCGTACATATCGATTACATTGTTGGCGTTGTCGAGCGCGTAAAGGTAATTCCCCGAAGCATAATTGGTGATGGCTAAGCCCTGGTACAGCGCGTGGTTGGCCGAGTTGTCGACCACGATGATCGCCTGGTTGGGGTTCACGCCCGGCACATATGCGCTGATGGTGCCATCCAGCGTGTCAAAAAGGAAAGTCGATGGCATGTCTTGAACCTGGAAATCCGTCGATGATCCGTTGGAAACGATCCCCGTCGGTGTGCCCGGACCGTTTCCACCCTGCGCCGAGCCGTTTTCGCTTCCAGCCGTGGGGATCGAGATCCGGAGAGGTATTTGTCCTCCCGTTGCATTGTAGACAGTCACCCATCCAGTGTCGTTATCGGGAATGTACCAAGGCCCTGTGGCGCTATGGGCCAGTCCCCAGGGATTGGCCATAAGCGGGTCGACATGCACGGTTTGGCCTGTCGTGCCCCCACTGTTTTTTAGACCGAGTTGATTCGAATCTAAATATGTGACCTGATATTGCGCGTGGGCCGGGGCCAAAAGCATGAGCAGAACAAGTCCGAGGCTAGCGGCGAGAGCGATCCTGCAAACATGCATGATGGTATCTCCTTAGCGAAGTCAGGAGCAGAGGAAGCGTGAAACCATCGGCTGAAACGGCTGGTGCAGAACCTTCTCTGACCTGCTGGCAGGCGATTGTACACCGATTCTCTTCTTAGGAGGGAGGTATCTGCGAAGAATCTGGAGAGCGCAGGTCTGCCAAGGTGAGGCTACCGTAAGGCGTTTCCGTCTACGGGCAATGTGTGTAGCGAGAGTGCAATATTTTGCACTCTTGCAAAACTCTAAAGTTCTTCCTTGACATCGGTTCGGACTAGACTAACATCCCAACGTGTCACTGCAATGAGACTTGTTCTCCAGTAGAAGGCGTGCTGTCTCGGGGGTTGTTGTTCATTTGTGAAGAAAACCTCCAGGAGGATTCCTTTGAAACTGAAAAGCTTGGCGGTAATCACTCTTATTGTGCTTTGCTGCAGCGCTGCCTCTGCGCAGAGCTACGCCTTCGGGTTCCTTAACTACACCGGTGGACAACAATATTGCAACTACGAAATCTTCACAACCGGCGGAGCCGGCAACTTCTATTTAACCGGCATGGATGTTCTGGACGCTTGCGCTTCCTCCGCGAATCCGTTTGCAACTATCGAAGGCACCGGAATCAGGGTTACCCTCGAGGACATCGAGAGCACTGGATTGCAGCCGGGCATCACTGGCCCCGGCCGTTACATTTATGCTGACGCGATTATGGACGCCTACGCTGGCGATTACACTGGCGAGCAGTGGCTCACGATCACGGCTACGTCCGTAAACAAGAAAAACGAGGCTGGCAAATGGAATTGGGACTCATTCCTTGGCTTCAGCGGATACGAGTTCCTTGGGGCCTATGGCTTCCTGACGGATAAGCTTCCGGACAAAAGTTCGGAGGCCGTGAAGGGCGCGAACGCCGCTGGACCTACGTTCAAGGCGAGCAGCGATGCACTGAAAAAGGACAAAACCAGCCGCAGGACGACCCTGCAGTAACAGTCCGCTCCTAACGTTTTTCGTGGGCCACGCAGGTTCCCCGCGTGGCCTTTTTCTATATATGCGGGAAGTCGATTCTAATCCGAGGAAAGGAATGATTCCATGGGCGACGATGCTGCTGTTCGCCGGCTGCCTGACTGGCGCGGGGCCCTGGACAGAGGCGACACAAGCGCAGGATTCGGTGGGGCAAACTACCACAAAAGAGCGGGCAGCAACGCAAGAGGCAGCACCAGGGCAGGCGACACCTAAGGCGTCAACGCCGGGACAGGCAGGCGAGGCTGCGGCTGCGAAATCGGGATTTCCGTTAGACCAGTTCACAGAATTTTCGGCGGTGATGGTGGGCAGCTTGCAACCTCACGATGACCGGGAGGGTTATGTTTACAGATCCGGAAACCTGCTGAGGTCGGAAGGTCCCATGGAAAAAGGCTATTACATCACCGATTTGACACAAGGGATGACGTACGGTCAGACGAAAATGGGATGCGTGAAGGTCGCGCACGCGTATTTCCGCTCCTGGCCATTCATCGCTTCGAGACCGGGC
>DASPSE010000192.1:0-4934 GCA_035624085.1 Terriglobales bacterium | reverse complement strand
TCCGTTAGAGCTTGTGGGCGACAGAAACTGATTCATTCTCCCAGTATTTCGCTTCGGCCGCTTCTCTGCGCCCCCTGCGGATGTTCTCAGCGTTCTCTGCGTTTCAAGAATCATCATCACATAGGATTGGGCTCCACAGTGGAAATCCATTTGTTCTTGACCGCCGTAATGTAATTGGAAGTTGAATCCACAACTCTGATTCACACAACACAAAAGGAGAAGGAAGATGAAGAAGCTTTTAGTTCTCGTTTTGGCGATTTCGGTGACGGCTCTCGGCACAGTGGCGTTTGCGCAGGACATGTCGCAGGGTTCCTGGCAAATGGACAAAGCTGCGCCCGCGGCGCCGCTCAAAAACATCAAAGGTACGGTGAAGGCGGATGGCGATAAGTTGACTTTCGTTGCAGACAAGGACGGGAAGTCCTGGGACGTCATGAATCCCGAGGCTCTGACGGGACACGAAGGCCACCATGTGGAAGTCAGCGCACACGTGTATGCAGACAAGAATGCCATCCACGTGATGGGTGTGAAGATGCTGAAGTAGGTCAGGGACAATCAAGGACCTGGGCGGCGCGAGTGCCGCCCATTTTGTTATAGTGACGGCGGTCTGATTCCAACCTGTGAACAGTCTCTTTTCACTAATTGCGCACCACGGCTACCTGCTGATTTTTCTGGTGGTGCTGGCTGAGTCCATTGGCCTGCCCATGCCAGCGGCATTGGCGCTGGTAGCCGCCGGAGCAGCCGTGGCTTCGCGGACGCTTAGCGCGCCGGTTGTGCTGCTCCTTGCATTCATTGCCATGTTGATCGGCGACACCCTGCTATTTGTCTTGGGGAGGCAAATGGGTTGGGCTTTGCTCGGCGCGCTTTGCAGGATTTCCATTAATCCTGAAAGCTGCATCCTGAGCTCGGCTGAATCGTTCTATAAACGCGGAAAGGTCACGCTGTTGTTCGCGAAGTTTATTCCCGGCGTGAATACGATGGCAGCACCCTTGGCTGGAAGCATGAAAATGCGGTTCCTGCAATTCTCGAGACTGGACTCCGCCGGAGCGCTGTTCTACATCCTGGCATATGGCGGTGTGGGATTCCTGTTTCGTGATTTTCTGGCTAAGATCACGCGTGGTTTTCACGCGGCCGGGCACGTTTTCGGAGAGGTCCTCTTTATTGCCGCGATCGTCTACCTGGCTTACCGGGGGTGGCTTTACCGCAAGAACAAAATTTATGGCGTGGTGCCACGCGTCCAGGTGGACGCATTGGCGCGCGAGCTGGCATTGCAGGGAGACGGCAATGTGCTGTTTGTTGATGTCCGCAGCCACGGTTACTATGACCCGGGGGCCGAGCGGATCAAGGGATCGGTTCGGATCGAACCGAATAACCTGGTTGAAGAACTTAAAAATCTGCGCAGAGATAAGGACATTTATCTTTACTGTACTTGAGCGCGCGAAGCGACCAGCGCCCGGGTGGCGCTGCAACTGCGGGAGAGAGGATTCAATGCCTTCGTCATCAAAGGAGGGCTGGCCGCGTGGCGAAAGGCGGGCAATCCGCTGGAACTCGTGCCCCATGACGATTTAGTGAAGTTGCCAACGTTTACGTAAGCTTCTCGATTTCAAAAGCTCTGCCCGAGACCAGACGCCGCAGACCTTATACTTTCCTTGATGTCTTCGAACAAAGAAGTCGAAATCAAATTTCGCATAGGCAATCTGCGCTCGCTCAATCGTCGATTGCTTGAGTCGAAATTTCGATTAGTCACTAAACGTACCCACGAAATGAATGTGCTTTACGACCTTCCCGGCCAGCCGCTGCGAAAACGCGGCGACCTGCTGCGATTGCGCAAGTACGGGTCGGAGTGGGTGCTGACTCATAAGGCCAAGGGCCGGGAAGGACGGCATAAGACCAGAATCGAAAACGAGACGAAAGTGGCTGACGGCACAAAGATGGAAGCAATTCTGCGTGCGCTGGATTTTGTTCCGACTTTCCGTTATGAGAAATTTCGCGCCGAGTGGAGCGACGGCAACGGTCACGTGGTGGTGGACGAAACCCCTATTGGAAACCTCGGTGAAATCGAAGGGCCTCCCCGCTGGATCGATCGGACGGCACGCGCTCTGGGAATTCAGCCGGAGGATTACATCACAGACACATACGCCACATTGTTCTTTAAGTGGAAAGAACGAACTGCCAGCCCCGCGGAGGAAATGACATTCACAACCATCCGGCGTTCTCGCCGCCCGCGCTGATTCGATCAATCCACGCACCAAACTAATAACAAGATTGCCCTTTCGGCGCGTGGTACTCTCAAATTTGCTCTGGTTGTTTGCCCCTCGGCACGCGCGTTGGCAGTGCAAAAGGACAATTTTCGGCGGTTGCTGCGGACAGTAGAAGCCCTCTCCGATCTTGGCCCTGCCATGACGGCGGAGCGCGACTTCCCGCAGACGGCGCGTGCAATCCTGTCCGCGTTACAGCAGGCAGGTGGCGCGCGCGAAGCCGTCGTCTTCACCTACAGCGACAAACCTTCTCTGCTGACCTCCGTTGCGGCCGGCGGATTCGCGCTCATGCCTGAGCCGGCGATCATCCCGTTGCTGCCCAAACATGTTCATGCTCTGGGTTCGGCGCGCGGTCCAATCGTTCTGGACCCGGGCGCCTATGACGCTTTTCTAAGCTCAAATGGAAATGTGGCGCCAGAGCTGTTCAAGTGTATTGCGCCATTAAGAGTCGGCGGGAAACTCGTCGGACTTGTGGCGTTGGGCCGCCGGGAAGACGATGCACTTTACGATGCGAGCGAACTTGAGGCGCTGGATCTGCTCTGCCACTACGTCGCTCTTGCCATTCACAACTTTGCTCTCACCCAGACGCTGACTCAGAGGGTGTCCGAGAACCTACGGCTCATGGCCTCCTTACACGGTTTTTACGATAACGCGCTGGAAGCTTTCGCTACCGCCATTGACGTGAAACACGTAAATATTCACGGCCATTCATTGCGAGTCGCGCGCTATGCCGCTGCCATTGGCGAAGCCATGAATCTGGAAAGCGGCGAAATCGGCGCGCTCCGTTCCGCCGGATATTTGCACGACATCGGCAAGGTTGCGGTGGACAAACGCTTGTTTGGCAAGCCGAGTTCGTTGGACCCGGACGAGTTCCGGGAGATGGCGGATCACACCGTCGTAGGGCACAAAATCGTCAGCGGAGTGCAGTTCCCCTGGCCCCGAATTCCGGAAATTGTGCGCTGGCATCACGAGCGCGCCGATGGTTCAGGTTACCCTGACGGGCTCGTCATCGAAGATGTCCCGATAGCCGTGCGCATTGTCGGCTTGGCCGACACGTTTGATGCTATGACCAGCGAACGGCCGTATCGTGAACCGATGTCGCTGGGGGCCGCGCTGAGTGAGATCGTTCGCATCACGCCGCAGAAATTCGACTCCAACGCGGTGCAGGCCTTGTTGCTGCAGGTGCGTCGTGACACGGTTGGCAGCAATCGCATGCGATTCCTCGAAGGACGCACGGCCGAGAGCATCGGGACGGCAGATATCGACCATCTCGCCGCCAGCCTGCAGCATAAAATGAATCACGGACGGCTGTATCTGACGTAGCTGCTAGCCTTTGGCTCCCAGCTTTTAGCTCTCAGGTGCAGAAATCTTGCCGCTTTCCGGCGGGGCCTAAGGATAACGGCTGCTTTACCAAAACTTTTGGCCGTTCTTGGGTTGATAATTCTAAGGGTTTTTCGTGGTCATGAGGATGGGCCGCCGCCAAACCACTCTGCTTGTTCTGCTGCTCGGATCTTCGATTCTCGCGCAGTTAGCGCTCGGCAAAAGCAAGAAGCCTGCCGCATTCCAGATGAACGAGCAGAAGCGTGCGGTACACGCGCTGAACCGGCTGGCGTTTGGGCCTCGACCGGGCGATGTTGAGCGGGTGGTGGCAATGGGAGTGGATCGATGGATCGATCAGCAGCTCCGTCCTGAAAAGATTGATGACAGTGCGCTGGAAAATCGCCTTAATGCCCTCCCGACTTTACGGATGACCACCCGCGAACTGGTAGAGAATTTCCCGCCGGAACAGGTAATCAAAGCAATCGCTGATGGCAAGCAATCGCTGCCTGCCGATCCGCTCAAGCGCGCCGTGTACGAGGCAGAGCTCGAGCGCTACGTGGAGAAACAAGAGCGCAAGCAGGAAGCGCCGGGCGCTGGGGCGGACTCAGCGTCTGGTTCCGAGATGATGAGCAACCGCGGCTCCGAAGAAGACCGTATGGCTGCTGCGGAGACGCGGGAGGCGCTCCTGGATATGACGCCCGATGAGCGATTCAAGAAGGTCTTGGGGATGTCTCCGGAACAGCAACGCCTGTTGATTTCCTCCTTGAGAAATAGGCGCGATGAGTTTATGGAGGGGATGAGTCCACGCCAACGCGAGATTCTGACGGCGCTCAACAATCCACAGCAGGTGGTCCGGGATGAACTCGTCCAGGGCAAGATCCTGCGCGCTACCTACAGCGAACGCCAATTGCAGGAGGTGATGACTGATTTCTGGTTCAATCACTTTAATGTGTTCATCGGAAAAGGAGCCGACCGTTATCTGCTGGCCAGCTACGAACGCGACGTCATTCGCCCTCGCGCGTTGGGACAGTTTGAGGATCTGCTGGTGGCTACCGCGCAGAGTCCCGCCATGCTGTTTTACCTCGATAACTGGTTAAGCGTGGGGCCTAATTCTGATTTTGCCAATGGAATCCCCAAACGTACTGGTCACTCTCGGCAAACGAACAAGCCGAGGCAATCCAAACGCAGCGGCCTGAACGAAAACTACGGCCGCGAGCTGATGGAGTTGCATACGCTGGGTGTAAACGGCGGTTACACGCAAAAAGATGTGACTGAGGTGGCTCGGGTTTTCACCGGATGGACTCTCAAGGAACCCAACCAAGGCGGCGGCTTCACTTTCGACGAGCGCAAGCACGAACC
>DASPSE010000189.1:0-5127 GCA_035624085.1 Terriglobales bacterium | reverse complement strand
ATGTCCTCCGGCCGTCTTACCCACGCTGCCGTCCGAGCCCTTGATTGGCTCGCAGAGCATACGCTCCCCCCGGACCATCGGCCTGAGCACCAGCGTACCGGCCGACGCGGCGAAGACGACGCTTATTTTTACCTGCGTCGCCGCGGTTACGTGATGCTTGCGCGGAACTTCCGTTCGCCGCATTCCAGGGGAGAGATTGACCTGATCGGTTGGGATAAAGATGTGCTGTGCTTCATCGAAGTCAAGACCCGCACCACCCACGACGTCAAACCCGCTGAAGCTGCCGTGGACCGAGACAAGCGACGCGCCCTCGCGAACGTGGCCCGCGATTACCTTCGGCACCTGGCACTTCCGTGCCAGTGGCGCTTCGACGTGGTGACGGTATATTATGAAGCGCAGTCCAGCCACCCGCGGTTCGAGCTGTTCCAGAATGCCTTCCCCGTGGAGTAAAATAAAAGTTTCGCTTTTAGCTCTAATTATTGAAAGGATTTAGTCATTGCCCGAGCTTAGAAAAGACCCCATCGTAGGCCGGTGGGTGATTATTTCCACCGACCGGGCCAAGCGGCCCACCGATTTCGCCCGCGATGCCGTCAAAATTAAAGGCGGCTTCTGCCCCTTCTGTTACGGCAACGAAAACAAGACCCCACCGGAGATTCAAGCTTATCGCCCCAATCCAAATGGCGGGCCTCCGCCGCAGCGCGATACGCCGGGGTGGACGGTGCGGGTGGTTCCGAACAAGTTTCCCGCACTCGGGATCGAAGGAAGCCTGAACCGGCAGGCGGAAGGCATGTTCGACCGCATGAATGGCATCGGGGCGCACGAGGTCATCATCGAGACTCCCGAGCATAATGCGACTCTGGCGACGCTGCCTCCCAAGCGAATCGAAGATGTTCTGTGGACTTTTCGCGACCGTATCCTCGATCTCAAGAAAGACCGGCGATTCAAGTTCATCCTGATTTTCAAGAACCACGGTGAGGCGGCCGGGGCATCGCTTGAACATGCGCACTCGCAATTGATTGCGTTGCCGATGCTGCCTATCTATCTGACTGAGGAAATTGAAGGCGCGAAGCAGTACTACATCTACAAAGAGCGCTGTGTCTTCTGCGACATCATCCGGCAGGAGACGGAGTCGGGCATTCGCGTGGTTGCTGAGAACGAAGACTTCCTCACGCTGGCTCCCTATGCGCCGCGCTTCCCATTTGAGACCTGGATTCTGCCCAAGCAGCACGAATCCGCATTTGAAAATTCGTCTTCGCACATGTTTGAAAACCTGGCGAAGGCGCTGAAAAATCTGCTGATGCGGGCGGACCGGGTGCTCGACAATCCACCCTATAACTTGGTGATCCACACTTCACCGGTGCAGGACCCGACAAACGATCATTACCACTGGCACATCGAATTCATGCCCAAGCTGACCAAGACGGCAGGATTCGAGTGGGGCACCGGTTTCTATATCAATCCCACGCCGCCCGAGGAAGCCGCCAAGTTCCTGCGGGAGGCCAATGTGGAAGAGCCGGTGCCGGCGACCGTAGGCTAGATGCCCAGATTCAAAGATAAAAGGGCCGCGAGAAGATCGTGGCCTTTTTCATTTCGAGGATGGCTAGTGGTTTCCGCAGGCGAGGTCGCGCCTCAAACTAACCCTGGGTGCGATCCATAAATTCTTCCTGCCATGCCATTTGGATGGCTTCTAACTTGGTTTCGTCCGACTTCTTGGGATCGTCTTTGAACTCAGGAAGCTGGGTGACGTAACGATGCAGGTCGGTGAATTGGACATTTACCGGATCCAATTCCGGGTGTGTTTGAGAAAGGAGGATGCCGATGTCATAGGCGTCGTCCCAAGTCAGATCTTTTCGCATGAAAGCTCCTGAAATCACTTTCGGCTTTCTGGTTTCAAGTTTCTAGAAGCATAACTCGAAACCGGAAACTAGAAGCCTCAAACTACTCTAATGCTCTTCCGACAGTGGCGAAAGCTCGCGGATACGCTGCACGGTTTCGACCACGCGATCGGCGACGTAATCGACCTCGGCTTCAGTGTTGAAGCGGCCAAGACCAAGTCGAATTGAGCTCTGCGCGAGCTCGTCCTCACAACCCAAAGCCTTCAATACATAAGACGGTTCAAGCTTCTCAGAAGCGCACGCGGCGCCGCTGGAAACTGCAATGTCCTTAAGCCCCATCAGCAGCGACTCACCGTCGACATTGGCAAAGCTGAGATTTAAATTCCCGGGCAGACGATGCTCCATAGAACCGTTAACGTAGACATGATCTACACGGGTCATGATTTTCTCGCGCAGCCGGTTGCGAAAGCCAGCTAAATGGCAGGCTTCTCTGGGCATCTCTTCTGACGCGATGGCACAGGCTTTGCCGAGTCCGACAATTCCGGGGACGTTCAGGGTTCCGGACCGCATCCCGCGCTCATGTCCGCCACCATCAATGATCGCTGAAAGCTGCACTTCCGGATCCTTACTGCGCACGTACAGCGCTCCCGTGCCTTTTGGCCCATACATCTTGTGAGCCGCGATCGACATGAGATCGATATTCTGCTTGTTTACATCGATCGGCATTTTACCCACAGCTTGAGCCGCATCGGTCTGGAAGAGCACGCCGCGCTCGCGACAAAGTTTACCGATTTCAGCAATCGGTTGCAGCACACCAATTTCGTTATTGGCCGCCATGATTGTCACCAGGATGGTCTTGTCATCCATGGCACGCTTGAAATCTTCCAGATCAATCAAGCCATCCTTTTGAACCGGGAGGTAAGTGATGCGATAGCCGTATCTTTCCAGGTGCTTGCAGCTATCGAGCACGGCCTTGTGCTCGGTAACCGCGGTGATGACGTGGTTGCCTTTTCTCTTGTACATTTCAGCCACGCCTTTAATTGCGAGATTGTCGCTTTCGGTCGCACCGGATGTGAAGATGATCTCTTTCGCAGCGGCGCCGATCAGCTTAGCCACCTGCTTACGTGCAGTTTCGACGGCTTCCTCGGCAACCCATCCGAAGGAGTGATTTCGGCTGGCTGGGTTGCCGAACCTCTCCGTGAAATATGGCAGCATCGCCTCAAGCACCCGGGGATCGACCGGCGTAGTGGCGTGATTGTCCATGTAAATGGGCAGCTTGATTCCGGTGGGCGTGGTGGGTTGTCCGTCGTCCTGTTCTTTGCTCAGAATTGGGTGAACGGTCTTTACATCGGTGCTCATGAATAATGCTCCGAAAATCTCCACCATCGAGCCAGTTCTCTCGACATTCTAAGAGTGAGCTACCCCCACTGCAAGCCAAGGGAACGAAATTTCATCCCGTCGATCTAATCGTAACACTTTCATTATGAATAAGTTAGCGTGCTCCGATCTTCCCTGTCTCCTGGTTGTTCAGCGGACCAATCCCTACGATTCAAACTTGAAAGATCGGTCGTTTGGTCGGTCACATCCAAAGCGCGCACCAGTATTGATGCCGAAGGGACTTGACAACCCCACCGGCGGGGCTAAAATACCGCCAATTTCCGGCATTTCACGCCGACCCCAGCGCGCGCCGAGCGTGAGCATCCGCGGATATGATTTCAATCCCGCCGTTGCAATTCCCGAGAAGAGAAGCAGATGAATCAGTGTAAGCACCCTCGTGTACAGATCGTCTCCCGTGACGAAGATTCCGAATTTGTTGAATGCCTAGAGTGCGGGGAGGTCTTCGAATCCAGCGAATTTAAGGACATGGCCATCGAAGAGACGAAACTGAACAACGAATCCTGACACCCCGTTTGATTTCGTCCTGATTCTTGTCGATCGTTGCGCATCGGCAGCAGCACCTCTGCTCCGAGCCCCTTTCTTGCGGGATTACGACGGTAACTTTCTCGGCCTTACTGGCGTGTAGCATATTGTGACTTGCATCGTCAGCTCGGGATCAGTCTGCCCGCGGGGGACACTCATGTCATTTGTGGCTCTGGTCGTAGACGACTCCATGCTTATCCGGCATACCGTCTGCCGTTTCCTGGAGGAGCGCGGCTTCTCCGTGGAGTCCGCAACCAACGGCCACGAGGCTCTTGAGATACTGCAACGGCTACGTCCCCACATCATCGTCACCGATATGCAGATGCCAAAGATGAGCGGCAGCGAGCTGATCACAGCGCTCAAACGCGAATCCGTCACGGAAAACATTCCCATCGTGATCGTCGCAGGAAAACAGAGCGGCTTTGAACACACGGAAAAACGCGCTGACTTCGTCATCTTTAAGGACATTGATATCGAGGGTCAGTTGGGTAACGCGCTGCAATCGCTCTTAGGGTCAAAAGCTGGCAGGGCGAAGGCTTCGGCGAAGTAAGCAGTCGGCACTTAGCACCTAGCGACTGGCATTTGGTCGGGCACGATCGGACGTAATCCCAGCCCGGCAGCCGACGCCAGGGAGCGGAGAAGTTCTCAGGGACCAAATGCTAAGTGCTAGTTGCAAAGCGCGGCTTCACTTCAACACCATCCCCGCTTCTGCAGAAAACTCCATGGGAGCGAAATCACCAGCCAGGAACTTGGGATAAGCGGCGGCGGCAATCATTGCGGCGTTGTCGGTGGAAAGCGGGCGCGATGGAAAAAACACCGGCACGCCTTCCATAGCAGCGTCTTCCTGGAATCGCTGGCGCAATTCGTTGTTGGCAGCGACGCCACCGGTGACGAACAGCGTCGCAACCTCATAGGCCCGGGCCGCCGCCAACGTCTTTCCTACCAGATCTTCCACCATGGCGCGCTGAAACGAGGCCACAAGGTCGAGCGTCTGCTGATCGCAGCTGGCCAGATAGTCTTCCAGTTTCGGCCGCTCAATCGCCGAAAGATTCCGCCGTCGGGTTTCGATCACATTTTGTAGGTTGTGAGTTTCCACATAGCGCAAAACGGCTGTCTTGATGCCGCTATAGGAGAAATCAAAACGAGGGCTCAGCTCTCTGGACTTTCCCTTTTCTTTACGGTCGGGATGTTTGATCTGCGAAGGCGGGAAACTCACGGCTTTTGGATTACCGTGAACCGACAGCTTGTCGATGATGGGCCCACCGGGATAACCCAGGCCAAGCAGCTTGGCCACTTTGTCAAAAGCCTCCCCGGCAGCATCGTCGCGAGTGTGGCCAATGTTCCGGTACGACCAGCTTTCTCCGCGGCGCTC
>DASPSE010000185.1:0-9490 GCA_035624085.1 Terriglobales bacterium | reverse complement strand
TGGCGCCCGATGTGCCGCCGCTGGCAGCGGGCGACGTCGTCCTGCGGGGCGTTCCGAAGGCGATGGCCGACCGCGTGAGCCAGGTTCTTCTGGAAATCACGCCGGAGAACTGGATAAGGCGCATCGTAATTCAAGAGGAGGACGGCTCGACAACGGAATATCGCTTCAGCGACGAGATGGAAGACGTGAAAGTCGCCGACCAGCGTTTTGAGTTTGCTGTTCCGGATGGGGTTGAAGTCATCGACGAGAACTTTGGGCAGTAGCTTGACTGAGAGCTGTAAGATGCCTCTTTTCAGCATCTTGGACGGACGCAAGCTTCAAGTCCTGGTGCGTTACTCCAGGAATAGTTTGACCGGCATTTAACAAAGTCCTAGTGATTTTGAATGTTAGACTTGGGTGGGCAGCAGAGTGATGACCTGTGGCTGAATTCCTGATCAAAGTTGCGGACGAGCGCGGACGCCTGCTCGAACAGGTGGAAACGGGCTATTCCGAGGCCGAGGTGCGCGATCGCTTTGTGCAACAAGGCTTCCTGGTCTATTGGGTCAAGCCGCGCGGCATACTTTCCGGCGACTTCTCCTTCAGGCGACGGGGGAAAGTCAAGCAAAGCCAGTTTCTGATCTTCAATCAGCAGTTCTTGACTCTGATCAAGGCCGGGCTGCCGATTCTTCAATCCCTGGATCTTCTGATCAAGCGGCAAAAAAACAGATACCTGCAAACCCTGCTGCAGAATGTTCGCGACCGCGTCAAAGGCGGAGAGTTGCTCTCCGACGCGTTTGCCGCGCAGGCAGTTTTTCCCAAGATTTACAGCACCACATTGATGGCGGGCGAGAAGAG
This sequence comes from Terriglobales bacterium, assembly GCA_035624085.1. Taxonomy (GTDB): domain Bacteria; phylum Acidobacteriota; class Terriglobia; order Terriglobales; family Acidobacteriaceae; genus JAFAGX01. The sequence continues at coordinate 8,656 of DASPSE010000185.1, read as the reverse complement.
CGGCAACATGGAGGAGGTCCTGAGCCGCTACATCGCCTTTCAGCGGCTGGCGCTCACGTTCAAGAAGAAGCTGGCCGTGTCGATGGTCTATCCGGCGCTGCTGGTGACGGTTGTTTTCGCCATGATGGTTTTCCTGGTCACCTACGTGGTGCCGCAGTTTGCCAAGCTGTACGAAGACATGAACGCACAGTTGCCGGCAATCACGCTCATCATGTTGAACATCGGCACGCACGCGCAGAGATATGCCCCGATAGCGGCGGTGGTGGTGATCATCGGGGCGCTGCTTCTGTGGCAATGGAAGAGAACGGATCGCGGAGCCGAGGCGGTGGATCGTGGCATCCTGAGAATGCCGATCCTCGGCGATGTGTGGCTGAAGTATCAGGTGGCCAATTTTTCCCGCATGCTTTCAACGCTGCTGGCCGGCGGTATGCCGCTGGTGCCATCTCTTGAGACGGCGGGCGCTTCCATGAGCAGCCGGCGAATCTTAAACGGCATCAAGGAGGCTGCGGTGCACGTTCGCGAAGGGCGGGCGTTGGCGAAAAGTCTGGAAGACCAGAAGATGTTCCCAGATCTTTCGGTGGAAATGATTGAAGTGGGCGAATCCACCGGAGCTCTTCCGGCCATGCTGAATTCAGTCGCGGAGTTTTACGAGGAAGATGTGCAAACCGCGTTGGGTGCGGCCATGGCTCTCATCGAGCCGATCATTCTGATTATCATGGCAGTTTTCGTGGGCGGCATACTGATCTCGCTCTATCTGCCCATCTTTACTTTAGGATCGAGCATCCATTAGTAACACAGACGCCGCGTTGGTATCGTGCTAGGGTTGAATCAGGCAGGTTGGTGATGGCAACAGTACCGGAAAACAAGACGATCCTGACGGGCGGAGGAAATGGCGGACGTGTTACTCCTGGCGCCCAGGATGAGGAACTGGGGAAGGCGCAGGATATCGCCCGGCGTTATCGCTGCCAGTTCGTAGACCTGCATAATTTCCAGCTGCATCACGAATTGTTCAAGAAGATCCCCGTTCACCTGATGTTCCGCTACAACTTCGTGCCTCTGGAAGAGACCGAAGACGGCCGGCTTGCCATCGCCATCGCCGATCCCAGCCAGTTGATGATGATCGACGAGATCAGCCTGCTTTTGGGCAAGCGTATCGTCACCAAAGTTTCGACGCTGGCGCAAATCAGCGAAATCCTCAAGAAGACCGAGCAATCCAAGCGAGTTCTGGAAGATGCCAGCGAAGGTTTTGCGCTGGATGTGATTCGGGAAGATGAAGCCGGCACCGATGAAAGCATCACCATCGACCGGCTGACTGCGCAGGGCGATATCAGCCCGATTATTCGGCTGGTCGACACCACGATCTTCACTGCGTTGCAGCGGCGGGCCAGCGACATTCACGTCGAAACACGCGATGATTCGGTGTGCATCAAGTTCCGTATTGATGGCGTCCTGACCCAGGCCATGCCGCCGATTGCCAGAGAGCATCACTCGACTATCATCTCCCGCATCAAGGTCATGAGCGAGCTGGATATCTCTGAACGGCGCGTGCCCCAAGACGGCCGTTTCCGTGTGAAGTACGGCACGCCGGAACGTCCTATCGATTTCCGCGTGTCGATCATGCCCTCGATCCACGGCGAGGACGCCGTGCTTCGTGTCCTCGACAAGGAATCGATGAGCGAGAAGTTCCACAAGCTCACGCTCGATGTTGTGGGCTTTGACGATGAGGATTTGCGGAAGTTCCGCCGCTACATCAAGGAACCTTACGGCATGGTGCTGGTGACCGGGCCGACGGGCAGTGGCAAGACGACCACGCTCTACGCGGCGGTCAATGAAATTAAGACTGACGAAGACAAGATCATCACCATTGAAGATCCGGTCGAGTATCAGATTCGCGGCATCACCCAGATTCCGGTAAATGAGAAAAAGGGCCTGACGTTCGCCAGAGGGTTGCGTTCTATTTTGCGTCACGACCCTGACAAAATCATGGTCGGCGAGATTCGCGATACCGAGACCGCTCAGATCGCCATCCAGTCCGCGCTTACCGGACACTTGGTCTTTACCACCGTCCACGCCAACAACGTGGTGGACGTGATCGGACGCTTCCTGAACATGGGCGTTGAGCCATACAACTTCGTTTCGGCTTTGAACTGCATCCTGGCACAACGATTGGTGCGCTTGATCTGCGAATCGTGCCGTACGCAAGTGCATTACGATGCGGAAACCCTGGAAGCCAGTGGCCTTGATCCTGAGCAGTGGTCGAAAGTGCCGTTCTATGAAGGACAAGGTTGCATCGAATGCGCCGGCACGGGATTCCGCGGCCGGACCGCGATTCATGAACTCCTGGACTTGAGTGACCGCATTCGGGAGATGATCCTGCTTAAGAAACCGACTTCGGAGATTCGCCGTGCCGCCCGCGAAGAAGGCATGCGGTTCCTGCGCGAATCCGCGCTCGATAGAGTACGGCTCGGCCTGACGACCCTGAAGGAGATCAACAAAGTTACCTTCATCGAGAGCAGCCGGTAGTGGGCACTGTCATCCTGAGCGAAGTAATTGCTCCGCCACCAGCGGAGCAGTTACGAAGTCGAAGGACCCCACGACGCACGGGCATCCAATGACGTGTAAAGGAATTCTCACGGCACTCAGGTTCTCGGCCAAACAACTGCACGGAGAGAATAGCTTTCGACTCCGGCGGCGGGGGTTGTTGATTGGGGGTCCTTCGACTTCACATGAGGTTCGCAGCGCGAACCTCATGCTCCGCTCAGGATGACAAAGGGCTGTGCTCTTCCGGCTATTGCAAATTCTCCGAATAGCGCGTTCTACTGATAGAGGGATTAGTGTCGAAGATGGCTTCCCGATCCAAACCTAAGCTGGCCTGCGAAATTGCTGCCGATCGTGTGCTCGCAGGACGGGGCTCGGAACGCGGCAGCGCGATTGAAGTGTGTGCTGCCGGCGAGCTGCCGCCCGGAAGCCTGGTTCCCGACCTGATCGAAAGCAACCTGCGGGACCGTAATCAGGTTTCCCAGACAATTCGCGACACATTGGGCGCCGTGAGCGGCCGCTCCCATGACGTGATTGCCGTGCTGCCAGACACTGCCGTGCGCGTGGCCTTACTGGATTTCGAGACCCTGCCCACGAATCGTCAGGAGGCCGAAGGAGTGGTGCGCTTCCGGCTCAAGAAATCGCTGCCCTTCGACGTCGAGAAGGCGAAGATCTCTTATGATACGCAAACCTCAGCCAACGGTTTGCGCGTGATCGCAGCCGTAGCGTTGAACAGCGTCATTGAGGATTACGAGTCCGCATTTCGTGATGCCGGGTACACTCCTGGGGTGGTGTTGCCGTCCATGCTGGCGGCATTAGGAGCAACGGACGCCGACAAACCGGCCCTGGTGGTAAAGGTGGACGCGCAGACCACCAGCATCGCGATTCTTGAAAGGCAGCAGCTACTGTTGTTCCGCACTTTGGAGAACGCTCGAGGTGTGGCCATCACAGGAGAGCAACTGGCCGAAGAAGTTTATCCGTCGATCGTGTTCTTCCAGGACACCTATCACCTGAACCTTGAACAGATCTTTGTGGCTGGTCTTTCCGATGCCGGCGGTGCGATTCCGGCACTACGTGCGCAGACTGGAGTGCCGGTACACGAATTGGTCAGTTCTTCGCAGTTGGGAACAAGCTTCGGCGCGGTCCCCAAGTGGAGGATGGCCGGAGTGGTGGGGGCACTGCTTTCCTAGCATGCGCTTAAACATCAATCTCGCGACTCAGCCGTATGAGGATGCGCGGCGCTTCTGGTTTCGCTGGGGCGGCGCGCTGGTCGCGCTCGGCATTCTTACCATCGGCTTGCTTTATTTCACGTTGCTCGGCTGGCTCGGAGCGCGCAAAGACCGGGCTTTGATTCGGCAATACCAGCAGCAGATTGCAGCGCGTGACAAGGAAAAGTCGGATGCCCAGGCGCTGATGAACTTGCCGCAAAACGCCAGCACTCGCGACCGCTCGCAGTTCCTTAATGATCTTTTTTACCGCAAGGCATTCTCCTGGACACGGGTGTTCGAGGACCTCGAGCAGGTGATGCCGCCGCGCGTGCACGTGGTGTCGATTCATCCGGAACTGGCCAGCAACAACGAATTGGCGATCAAGCTGGTGGTCGCCGGGGACTCGCGGGAACGCGCGCTGGAGCTGGTGCGTAAGATGGAAGCCTCCAAGCATTTTCAACAGACTGAGATTCAACAAGAGAGCACGGAAAACGGAAACAGCTCAAACTCGGGAGATACGGTGAAATTTGATATCAGCGCGCTGTATGTGCCGGAGATCGAAACGCAAACCGCACAAGGAGGCACACCGTAGTGCCGGATCTGCGAGAAACGCACCGCAAGGTAAAGATCGCGCTGGCTGCAATGACGCTGGTGGATGTTGCGGCCGTCGTCATGTATTTCTCTCCGCTGATTGGTTCAGCTTCTTCGCGGCAGGCTCAGCTGCAACAACTTTGGCAAGAATTGCAGCAGAAAACGCATGAGGTTGCGCCTTTGCGCGGGCTCGACAAGAAGATTCCGGCCGCCCAGCAGCAGATCAGTAAGTTCTACCAAACGCGCTTTCCCGCTGCGGCCTCGGCCATGGCTGAGAATATTGACAAGCTGGCAGCACAGAGTGGCGTCACGATCGCAAGCGTCAAATACGACGAGAAGGATCCGGAAATGTTAGGTCTGCAGCGAGTACAGATCGATGCCGACCTTGCGGGCGATTATTTGCAACTCGTACGCTTTATTAATTCGCTGGAACGGGATCCGATGTTTTTCCTGGTGGACGGCGTGCAATTGGGCGGAGAGCAGGGCGGTGTTGTCCGGCTGCAAATGAAGGTGGAAACTTACTTAAAGACGGGTGCGGCGTAAGTGAAAATAGGAGCGGAGAATCGGAACAAGCTGGTCACGGCCATCGTGCTGATGGCAGTCGCCCTGCTGCTGGTGGCGCGGATGTTGTTCAGCTCTGGACCAGCTCCCGCGCCCGCTTCAGCGGTCACCACTTCGACTGCGGCCATGCCGTCGGCGGCGCGCACACGACCCGTGACAGGGAACAGGACTGGAGCCAGAGCCAGTCGAAAGCTCGGCGCAGCGCCGCATTCGATTGACCCAACATTGCGTTATGACTGGCTGAATGCCAGCGAGAACACAAAATACGAAGGCAACGGCAGGAACATCTTTCTGGCGCAGGCAGAGATTCCGCAACCCGTAGCGCCCGCGACGCGCGATCAGGGTCAGCTCGCCACTCTACCGCCCGGCCCACCGCCTCCTCCGCCGATTAACCTGAAGTTTTATGGCTTTGCGAGCAGGCCGGGTGAACCAAAAAAGATTTTTCTCTCTCAAGGCGAAGATGTTTTCATTGCGGGCGAGGGCGAGATTGTCGATCGACGCTACAAGGTTTTGCACATTAGCCCAATGTCGGTAGAAATCGAAGACGTGCTGAACAATAATAGACAGAGTATTCCGCTGACCCAGGGGTAGGCCCCGGGGCAACTGACAAGGAGCATTTGGCACATAGCAATTGGCATTCAGTCAGTCGAGATTTTGGGTGGCTTCGCACGCGAATCTGCATTGGCCAAATGCTAATTGCCCAGTGCCAACTGCACTAAGAATCTATGGCTGGTATGAAAGTTCCGCGTTCTCAACTCGCGAGGCGGCACCGGCCCGAACGCGGCTACATCCTGATCACTTTGATTCTCTTTGTGGCGCTGCTGGCGATTGCCATGATCGTGATGGCTCCCGTCATCAGTCAGCAAGTAAAGCGCGATCGCGAGGAAGAGTTGATTCATCGTGGGGTGCAGTATTCTCGGGCGATTAAGCATTTCGTCAAGAAGTTCGGCCGCTATCCCACCCGGATTGAAGAGCTGGAGAACACGAACAACATTCGTTTTCTGCGCAAGCGCTACAAGGATCCGATCACCGGAAAAGATTTTAAGATTCTGCACATTGGGGAAGTGCAGATGTCGTTCGGCGCGGGCATAGCCGGAGCTACCTCGGCGGCGAATCTGGCTGCAGCCTCGCAGGCAACCGGCTTCGGCCCCGGCAACAGTGGGTTTGGCAACAATGCGTTTGGCAGCGGCGGATTTGGCAACAGCGCATTCGGAAACAACAGTTCATTTGGAGGCAGTACCTTCGGCGGGAGCAACCCTGGAGGAGGGAGCTTCGGCGGAAGCAGTTTTGGGGGCAACACGTTTGGGGGTGCCGCAAACGCCGGACCGGCAGGATCAGCCAGCGGGAACTCTGCGCAGGCCCCGGGGACGGATGCAGGCCAACCTAACGCGGGAACCAATCCTGACCAGACCCAGGGTCCGCCTGGCACTCCAGGGGTTTCAGGCCAGCCCGGCCAGGGAAATCAGGTTTTCGGCGGTGGTCCGATCGTCGGGGTGGCCAGCACCAGCAAAGACAAAACGATTCGCGTCTTCAACAAGAAAGAACATTACTACCAGTGGCAGTTTATCTACGATCCCAGTACCGATCGCGGTGGATTACTATCAACTCCGAACCAGCCCGGACTGCAATCGCTCGGAAGCGGAGTCTCAGGACCGGCGTTCGGGCCGAATTCCCCGCCTGGGGCACAAGGCTCTGCCTTCGGCACTCAGGGTTCACCCTTCGGATTGCAAGGTGGAACGCAAACGCCTCCCGGCGGAATGCAACCCGTGCAGCAAATGCCGCAGCCTCAGTTTCCACCGGATCAGGGCCCGCAACAATAGAAAAGCCTCATCGCGAAACGATGAGGCTTTGAGATCGGACCTATCGGGCGAAATCTTAAACGTTGAACGATGACCCGCAGCCGCAGGTGCTCTTGACGTTGGGATTGTCGAACTTGAAGCCGGCGCCTTCGAGCGTTTCGACGTAATCCACGGTGCAGCCCTGTAGATACATAACTGACGTGGCGTCCACGTAGACCTTGAGCCCGTCCATGTCGAAGGTCTTGTCCATCAGACCGGCGTTATTCTCAAACGACATGGAGTAGGAAAAGCCGGAGCAGCCGCCTCCCACCACACCCACGCGCAAGCCGGCAGGGACGGGATTTTGTTGCGCCATAATCTCTTTGACCTTCTTAATCGCGTTCGGGGTCAAAGTGATCGGGGTTACCTTCGGCTTGGTTTCCGGGGTGCTTGGGGTGGTTGTTGTTGCCATGTTATCTCCTTGAAATTGTTTAGGTATTATAGCAAAGCCAGTCAAAATTCCGGCAAAATAGCTCCCAAACTTTAGATGAAGCCCGGGCACAACCGGTCGCGGCAACAAAACAAAAACACTTTATCCCTTGCTTTCTAGAGCTATAATCCCATCGTGGGGCCCTCCCCGATGCCACGCGAGCGGCACAGGCCAGGGTCTCTGGATCTAAACTGATCAGCACCGAGGTGGCAAATGATGTCCATGCTGATGTGGCCGCTGATTGTCTGGGGTGTACTGACCGGTGTCCTTGTCATCCTGCTGATTTATCGCAGCACTCTCACCATGCATGAGGACGATCAGCTCTTCCTGGATGAGTCTGCCTCCGGTATGGCGCAGGAGCAGGCAGAAATCATGGCTAAGCTCAACAAGGTCACTCCCTTCGTGAAGTGGCTGGGAGCAGCTTCCGGCGTTCTGATCCTGGTGATCGCAGGATTAGCGATCTATCAAGGGCTGAACCAGGTACAGTGATCTTGGGTCCAGGAAACAGCGCCCGGCGAGTCTCGCCATGGATTTGCTGAGGCGTGGTTTGCGTGTCTAAGTTATCCTTTCCCGTTCGCATGAAGCTGTCTGCCTGAGCGCGTGTGCGTCTGACGATGTAAGTCTGTTTGCCGACATATTCCTGCTGGAGGGTCATGATGAAAATTATCAGGCGCAGCCTGATTCTCTACCTTTGCTTTTGCACTTTCTCCGCCTATATATCCGCACTACGCGGCTGAAGGGCACGGCTTCTCCAAGGCGTGAGAATCAAATTGACGCAATCCGCCGCACGGTGGATTGGTTTGATAGCTACTTGAAGAGCAGCGGTCAGTAGTGGGGCTGGCACGGGTGGTTTCGGAAATGCCGGGATTGAACGACTTGAATAAAGGAGCAATAAAGTAACAGGCGCAAACACTCCGATTTCCGGTACAGGAATCTTGAAAGGAGGAGAAATCAAATGAAAAGTGTGCGAATGACGAATTTGCGGAATCTGTTTGGGGTGGGCGTGCTCAATCGATGGCAACGGGCGCTTGCCGTGGTGCTGGTATGCGCGGCAACGACCACGACCGTGCCGGCGCAAGTCGTAGTGACGTTCAAGAATCTGGCCAATTTCGACTTAACTAATGGCGAGGAGCCGAACGGCCTGGCGCAGGGAGTGGACGGGAATTTCTACGGCACCACGGATCTGGGCGGCGCCAATTCATGCAACTGCGGGGTTATCTTCAAAATCACACCTGGCGGAAACCTGAGCGCGCTGCACAGCTTCACTGGCGCAGGGGAAGGCGCCGACGGCGGGTATCCGGGGGCTGGGTTGACGCTCGGCCCGGACGGCAATTTTTATGGGACAACCAGCTCCGGCGGCCCCAATGAAGGGGGAACAGTATTCCAATTCAACCCTTCCACGAAGGCTGTAACCGTGCTGTGGAGTTTCCCCAACGCGAACGGCGACGGCGAGTATCCGGAGGGGGCCCTGGCGCTGGGCAGCGACGGCA
>DASPSE010000173.1:0-11325 GCA_035624085.1 Terriglobales bacterium | reverse complement strand
TGATGTAGAAGCTGCTGCGCCCGCCGGACCACGTTGTCGACGTTGAATCCCAGCCTGTCCATAACCACTTCGCCAGGAGCAGACGCCCCGAAATGATCCAGTCCGATGACATCCCCAGTTCGACCTACCCATTTGTACCAGCAAAGAGTCGCGCCAGCCTCAATTGCCAGCGTGGGGATGTCGGGAGGTAGAACCGAATCTCGGTACTCGACCGGTTGTTTTGCAAACAGCTCCCACGATGGCATAGATACGACACGCGCTCTTATGCGCGATTTACCCAGGACCCGCGCGGCCTGAAGCGCCAGGTGGACTTCAGACCCCGTCGCGACCAGTACAAGGTCGGGGTCGGGCTCATCGAGGAGAACGTAAGCACCCTTCGCGACCCCGGCGCTCACGGGGTACTGTTTTGAATCCAGCACAGGCAAAGCTTGGCGAGTCAAGACGAGTACGGCCGGACCGGGGAGCCCGATCGCTTCGCGCCAGGCTGCTGCTGTCTCGTTGGCGTCTGCAGGACGGAAGACCGTTAGCCCCGGCATGGCTCGCAAACTGGTCAGGTGCTCAACGGGTTGATGTGTTGGTCCATCTTGGCCGAGACCTATGCTGTCGTGAGTAAAGATGAAAGTGCTGTGGACCCCCATCAGGGCGGCAAGACGTAACGAAGGCCGCAGGTAATCGGAAAAAGTGAAAAATGTTCCGCCGAATGGAAGCAGGCCACCGTGCAACGCCATTCCATTCACCATTGCTGCCATCGCATGTTCGCGAACGCCGAAATGAATATTTCTGCCCCGATTGTCGCCGAAGCCAAAATCTCCCAGGCCCTTGAGCGTGGTTCGGTTTGAGCCGGCAAGGTCGGCAGAGCCGCCAATAAAGCCCGGCACCGCCGCGGCGATCGCATTCATTGCCTTGCCCGAAGCATCCCGGGTCGACATCGATCCTTCACCGGATGAGAAGGATGGAAGACCGGAATCCCAGTTTTCAGGGAAGACCCCGTCCATCATGTTCTTGAGTTGCTGACTCAAATCGGGGTACTTCTCAGAGTAACGTCCAAACATACCGATCCATTCTGTTTCAAGCGCAGTTCCGCGCGGAATGGCTTGACGGAAATGAGCCAGGGCGTCCGCGGGAATGCTGAAAGGCGGTAAGTCCGGCCATCCCAGGTTTTGTTTCGTCGCGCGTGCATTCTCCGGTCCCATGGGTTCGCCATGAACTTTCGGCGAGTCGTGCAGCGGGCTCCCATATCCGATGTGAGTTCGCACGGCGATCAGCGACGGCCTCTGCGTTTCGGCCTTAGCCTCCCGAATGGCAAGGTCAATGGCTTCGATGTCATTTCCGTCCGGAAGAGAAATCACATGCCATCCGAAAGACCGGAATCGGCCGGCCCTGTCTTCGGTGAAAATGTGGTCGGTCGTGGCGTCAAGCGACACGTGATTGTCGTCATAAAGAACAATAAGTTTTCCCAACTGCAGCGTCCCTGCCAGAGATGCTGCTTCCGACGAGATTCCTTCCATGAGATCACCATCGCTGGCCAGCACGAACGTAAAGTGATCGACTACCGGAAACCCATCCCGGTTAAAACGGGCGGCCAGATGGGCTTCCGCCAGGGCCATTCCGACCGCCATGGCAATGCCTTGTCCGAGGGGACCTGTGGTTGCCTCCACCCCAAGGTCTGGGTCATATTCCGGATGGCCGAATGTCTTGCTTCCCCACTGCCGAAAATTCCGAAGGTCATCGAGAGTGATGTTGTATCCGGCCAGATGGAGCAAAGAGTAAAGCATCTCCGATGCATGGCCAGCGGAGAGAATGAAGCGGTCGCGATTCGCCCACCGAGGGTTCGCTGGATTATGTCGCAAGATTCGGTCCCATAGAGTGTAGGCCATCGGCGCGGCGCCGAGCGGCAATCCGGGGTGACCCGAGCCAGCTTTCTCGCTCATGTCGACCGAGAGAATCCGGACTGTATTGATGCAAAGCTGATTAAGATCATGGTTCCCTGTCTGACTCATTGTGATGCTCCTCTTTTGCAGTCGATTTCTGTGATCGGCGCCAGCGAACTATTGCGAATTCGAATCTAGTCGAGGCAGACCTAACGACTTCTTATTGTGCGACCGGTGAACAAGGAAAAGTGATCGCCGGTCACGCGGCGCGCTCATCCTCAAGTACTTCGACTTCGCGTAATCTCCCCGTGTCCACGTCGAAAATGAAGCCTCGCACAGAGACCTCTTTTGCAATCCAGGGATGCGACCTGACTTTCTTGATCTGTTTCCGGGTATTTTCCTCAGGGTCCTTATAGGAGAAAAAGCGCATTGGTGCCGGCGAAGCGTCCCCGGTGGAAGCGCTCAGCTTCGCGTTCAACTCGTCATCTGTGAATGTGGTGAACCCGCAGCCGGTGTGGTTGAGAAGCAATATCTCCGTGGTCCCGAGTATACGGTTCGAAACAATCAGCTCCCCGAGAACATCTTCCGTTACCGCCGGTCCGCCAGTTCGGATAACGTCGAGATCGGCCTCCGGCAGACCCAAGATTCCAGGGAGATCTGAGAGCCGTGGATCCATGCAGGTCACAACTGCGATCTTGGGGGCGGGACGTTTCCCCAGCGTTGGATTGTATGTTTTCGCATAGTTGCGGTTTGCTTCTAGCGCCTTATCGATAAGACTCACCGTAGCCTCCGTAATGGTGGATGTAGTCTGACGTGCTCTCAATGGCATAGTTGCCCGATACAGATGTTCATCGCGGTATCGAGTCTTTCGATATCCGATGCACATGCGCAATCACATCATGAGCGCGAAAAGAAACCTATTGGACGAAGGTATCGTTCGATACCATCGTATGATTAGGATTGTTGGCGGGGGACAGGACGAGAAGTTTGGCGAGGCACTTCGAGCTTGCCAGCTAGTTTTACCAGTGTGGCGAGAGAGTCGGCTTTCATCTTTTGCATGACCTGCCTTCGGTGCGCTTTAACCGTAATCTCGCTGATGCCGAGCTCGCCGCCGACTTGTTTATTCAACAGGCCGGACACAACCAGGGCCATCACCTGGTGTTCTCGGGAGGTGAGTGAGGCGTACCGGGCACGGAGTTCCTGCATCTCCGCGTCTAGAGCGAGGGCTAGACGGCTTCGTTCCAGGGCTTTTCGGATAGCGCTTACCAAGGCATTGTTATCGACCGGTTTCGTTAAGAATTCGAGAGCGCCGGCTTTCATGGCCTGTACCGACTTCGGGACATCGCCATAACCCGTGATGAAGATAATCGGCATGTCGATGTGCTCTGCAGCGAGCTGCTTCTGCAAGTCAAGACCGTTCAGGCCTGGAAGTGAAAGATCAAGGACAAGGCAGCTCGGCGCAAGTGTTCTCGGGTGCCTGAGGAACTCCTGTGCGGACGCGAATGTTTCCGGCTTCCAGTTCTCATTGCGGACCAAAAGTTCCAGAGACTCACGCACGGACACGTCATCGTCAACAATGAATACGATGGGTGCGGCGGCCGACGTTGGTAATGCGCTCATTTCATAACCTGTGCGCGCCGAAATCATTGTGTTCCCCCGCCGGAGTAACCCTCAATTGGCAGCAGGGCCGTCTGGATGGCCGCAAGCAGAACTGCGTCACTGAACGGTTTGAGCAGAAACCCCGCCGCGCCCTGCTTGAGGACTTGAGCACGAATAGCCTCATCTCTTCGAGCAGTGATGAATATGATGGGGATCTCTTTTCCACGGCGCTTCAGTTCCTGCTGAAGTTCCGGTCCACTCATGCCCGGCATGGCAACGTCGAGGATCAGGCAGCTGGTCTCATCGACACAATCCGCCGAGAGAAATTCCTCTGCTGACGAAAAAGTTCGAGCTGCAAAACCGAATACCCTGAGCAGGTCAGGCAGCGACTCGCGCACCGACTCATCGTCATCCACTACTACGGAAAGAAGCTCACGTTTATCCGGGCTCTTGCCATTAGAGCACCCCATGGCGAAAGAATGCGGCATTGTATGAAGCACGTCCATTGTACTTTGGTATTGCTTCTGAGCTGATTGCGAGCGACGAGTCATAATTATGCGGCGTCCGTCGATGGATCGGCTCGATTGACACGGATTTCCGCGTTCGCCAAACCCTCGCGCCAACAAGGGATCGAAAACGAAAATGTAGATCCCGGCCCATCGTTGCGGGTCGCCCAGAGGCGTCCCTGATGAGCCTCAATAATCGAGCGGCTGACGGAGAGTCCGATCCCCATACCGTCGGGTTTGGTCGTGTAAAACGCTTCGAAGATCTTGTCCGCAGCTTGAGGCGTGAAACCGATTCCCGAATCTTTCACGCTTAGCCGGACCTGATTCCCTTCGTCCCGTTCAGTTCTAACGATCAGCTCTCTTGGGCGATCGTCGATTGTGCTCATTGCGTCCGCAGCGTTTCGAAGCAAGTTCAAGATGACCTGCTGAAGCTGGATGCGGTCACCCAGTGCCGGCGGGAGGTCATCGGCAAATTCCTGCCGGAGAGTCAGGCCTTTTCTCTGGATCTCAGTCGACGATAACGCCGTGACCTCTCGCGTCGCTTCATTCAGGTCCATCAATTCAAGAGCCGGCTCTTTCTTGCTGTAAAGCGTTCGCAATCGCGTGATCACGTCTGAGGCCCGGTTGCCGTCACGAATCGTGCGCCGCACCGTCTCGCGCGCACCTTCCAAATTCGGAGGATTGGCATCCAGCATCCGCAGGCAGGTACTGGCATTGGTGATGATGCCGGAGAGCGGCTGATTCACCTCGTGTGCGATCGAAGCGGTCAGTTGTCCCATCGTCATGACTCGCATCACTCTTGCGAGTTCCGATTGAGCGTGGCGCAATTCCTCTTCTGCTCGCTTCTGATCATCAATGTCTGTCAGAAGTGCGTTCCAGTGAAGAATTCGCCCTGCGACGTTGCACACTGGGACAACGCGGGCCTGAAACCAGCGGTACGCCGCATCGAACCGGCGGAGACGATACTGGAAGTCAAATGGCTGCCCACTTGAGATCCCGTTGCCGAAAACTTCGATAGTGTGAGCAAGATCCTCAAGGTGAACAACGTCGCTTGTCCTCCACTTCTTCAACTGCTCCAGCGTTGTGCCGAGATATTGCAGAAATGGTCGGTTATAGATCTCGGGCGTGCCATCCGGCGAGGTCCGAGCAAGAAAGCCCGGCATGTTGTCCAGTAACGAGCGCGCATCGAGTTCTCTTTCCCGCAACTCTCCCTCTGCCCGCTTGCGGTCCTCGATGTCTGTGTTGGTTCCATACCATTTGACGATTGCGCCCGACTCGTCGCGCAGCGGACTTGCACGAAACAAGAACCACCGATAGCTTCCATCAAATCGACGAAGTCGCGCCTCAATTTCGCCCGGTTCGCCAGTCGCAATCATCGATAACCAATAATCGTTCAAGTGGCCGAGGTCGTCGGGGTGAACAGCCTGAGCCCATCCCCATCCTTGAGCCTCTACGGCAGACAAGCCGGTGTAGTCAAGCCATCGCTGGTTCACAAACTCGGCGCTTCCATCAGCCTGCGCAGACCATGCCATGGCGGGTATGGTATTGATGATCTGCTGAAGGCTGGTTTCACTGGCCCGCAATTTGTCCTCGGCCTGTTTGCGTTCTGTAATATCCTCGGAGAGCGCCATCAGGAATCGGGGAATGCGCTCGGTGCCAGGAACCACAGAAACGTTGTTGCGAACCCACATCAGACTGCCATTCTTCCGCCGATATTGCTTCTCGATCTGAAACCGTTGGCGTATTCCCTCGAGCAACTCACCAACCAACATCCGATTTTGGTCACGGTCCTTGTCATGAGTGATGTCGGTAAACGTGAGTCCCTGCAACTCTTCCCCGGTGTATCCCAGCATCTTCTGGTACACCGGATTTGCAGCGATAAACCGGCCATCCAGGTCCGTAAGCGCGACCCCGATGGCAGAGTTCTGGAAAACGGAGCGCCACCGCTCCTCGGTTGCAGCAAGTTCTGCGGTTCGTTCGGCGACCCGCTGTTCTAGCTCAGCGGCGACCCGCTTTTGTTCGCTTAGGAGTCTTGCCTCTTGCAACCCGATCGATGCCTGATTTACGGCTACGCTCAGAAGAAGGCTTTCAGTTTTCTCAGGGAAGCCCACCCGGCTGGATCCGAGCACGATCAGGCCGATTTCACCTTGAATTCCCAATAACACGGGGAAAATAGAAGTTACTTCAACCCCTAACCGATTCCGTATTTGCGGGAGGGAGCCTTCCGCATCGGCTGCAAGTGAATCGCCGAGGATACTACGGAGTTCTTCGGGGCGCAGGTTGATCTTGCTGGGATCGGCAACTCGGAGCATCTCGACCGGCGTCGGGCCGAATGTGTCGTTCAACCGCGCGTATGCGAATTCCAGGCCCAGCATACGGACGAGTACCCCGAGCAGGGTGTGAACAATCTGCGACGGCTCACTGCCGTGCCAGACCGCAGCGAGAGAAAGCACGCCGACTAAATCGTTGATGCAGCGCTGAAGACGCTTCGTCTCCTGGGCCGCATCTTCGAGCTGTTCTTCCATGTCAGGCCGCCGCGGGTGAGTCGCTCCGACGAGACCGACGTTGGCGAAATTCACTCAGGAATTCGTCTGGCGGAATATAGAAAGGATTTTGTTGAAGGACGCCGCCGATGATGACCATCGGGTGGGTCCGCATTATGTCAATCACTTCGTCGCCGCGAAATTGCCCGAGATGATAAGTGCAAATGACCGCGTCTTCGTGACGACGCCATACATCATTCACGCGCGACTCGAACTCAATGACATCGTCGACATGCGATTGATCTTTCACCGTCCAGTCCATCCGGCAACAAATACGACTCAGCGGATATTCCCCGCTGGAGTTGCCGCTGGCCAGTTGCTCAAAGACCCGGATCATGCGATCCGGATCGAAGCGGCCATCCGGAAGATAAACATCAGTGTTGATGCGAAGTTCCAGTTGTCCACTCTGCTGCGCAGCCGCCGGGTCGATCCCTGCCTCAGCCAAGCGTTGGAGGTGGTCCGGACGCTGATCCGGATTAACAACGTGAATCGCCTTATGGCCGCGCTGGAATCCATCCTTTATGAATGGGAGCAGGACCCGGTACTCTTCGTCATCATTGTTGAAGAAAGCGCAGACATGACGCGTTTGGTCAAGCTGGGAACCAGCGAAAGGAATAGGAGCGGTAGTCTTCTTCATGGCATATCCCCCCAAAGGATACTGACCGGCCCCCAACGCAAATGCGGTTGAATAATGATGCACCACTATGCCCCATAATGTCCATACTCATACTTTGGTATTGATCGATACGTTCGTTCAATAGATTCGCCCGTCGCGCTTCTGGCTTAATCGCCTTTGGATTTAATAACAAGGCCCAGCCAAACGGAACAACTATGAGCACTGCGATCACCGCCTCTCACGTGCAGCATGAACCGGAACTCCTGGGTCAAACCATTGTCGTGATCGGCGGAAGCGCCGGCATCGGTCTCGAGACGGCCCGAAGAGCAAGTGCGGAGGGAGCGAAGCTAATCCTTACCGGTCGCAATCCCGAGCCCCTTAAGCGCGCCGCCAGCGAGGTCGATGCGCTGACCACCACGGCCTTCGACGCCACAGATCCTGCGCTGCTCGCGCAGTTCTTCCGCGATTTGCCGGCCTCAGTCGATCACATCATGGTGACAGCTGGCCGGCCTTACTATGGCCGCCTTATCGACCTGGATTTGGCCCATGCGCGCCGCGCGCTGGATGAGCATTTTTCACTGTTCATCGAAGTTGCCCGAAACGCAACTGACAAGGTAAGAGCCGGCGGTACTTTGATATTTATGGGAGGCACCGGCGGTCGCCGCCCGGCCATTGGCTTCGGAATCGCATCGACACTGACCGCCGCACTTCCTGCCCTTACGGCTAATCTGGCGCTTGAGCTGGCACCCGTTCGCGTGAACCTGATCGCCGCCGGATTCGTCGACACGCAGCTGTCCGCATCACTGTTGGGCGATGAACTCGAACACCGCCGCAGCCAGCTGCGAACCAAACTTCCCATCCGGCGGGTTGTTCAACCAGCAGATGTCGCCGCACTGGCCGTACACATCATGACCAATACTGCCCTTACTGGTGCAACCTACGACGTCGATGGCGGGCAGCAGTTCGTCGCCGCCTAGCCGGGGAGATCGGCGTTTAAGCAAAAAGCTTGCCTCCGATTTGGGCAAGGAATAAGGAGGTGGTATGGCCACTCTGCGCGCGTTTCCAAGCCGTGAACCAATCAGCGGCGCCAGCCATGCCATGTACGTCTCCCATCCGAAGGAGGTCGCTGCAGCGATCGAGGACGCGGCGGCGCATGCTCAGCAAGTTTCTAATACTGGTTACCAGGAACGCTCGCACGGGAGTCGCTCATGGTTCTGAAGTCGTTCAGTTTTTCGAGATGTTTCGGAAGGAGAACAACAACTATGAAACGAATCGCTTTCTTGCTGGTTGCAGTTGCAGTGGCGGCAGGTGTTCTTGCCTTCACAGCTCCCGCATCCGGGCGCGCCGGTGAACAGGCGTCCCCCATCTACGGCGTCACAATTCCTCCCGGGTACCGTGATTGGAAGTTGATCGCCGTAAGCGAAATCGCAGCGGGCGACAAGAGCCAGTTGCGCGCCGAATTCGGTAACGACATCGCCATTAAGGCTTTCCAGCAAGGGACGCTTCCATTCCCCAACGGCGCTATTATCGTCGCGCAGCATTGGATCAAGGAGTCCTCGCCCGAGAACGACAAAGTCCTGGCCATGGTTCCGATGGTCGCTGGGCTTGATGACCCGAAATCCTTCATCCCGGGGGCGTTCATCAACATGCAGGTCATGGTCAAGGACTCGAAAAAGTACGCAGCCTCGGGCGGTTGGGGGTTCGGAGACTTTAAGGATGGCAAACCCGGTGACGAGGCGCTGACAAAAACTTGCTTCCTCTGCCACCAGCCAGCCAAAGATCACGACTACGTGTACACGCATTACGCGCCGTAAGGATCCACGGAGGAATCATGAAAGGAATGGCTTCCTTGCTGGTTGCAGTTGCAATGGCGGCCCTCTTGGCCGCCTATACACTCCCTGTATCCGGACAAGGCGGTGAAGGGGCTTCTCCAATCTACGGCCTGACAATTCCGGCAGGGTATCGCGACTGGAAGTTGATCTCCGTGGGCCGCGTAGGAGGCAGCAACAACGATTTGCGCGCCAAACTCGGTAACGATATAGCGATCAAAGCTTACCGGGAGGGGAAATTACCTTTCCCGGACGGAACAATCATTGCCCGGCTGGCCTGGCGTGAGGCCACATCGGAGGAAAACAACTTGGCCCTCGGCAATGTCGACTCTTTCGTGACCGGCGCCGCGACGAATCTTGAGTTTATGGTCAAGGACTCGAAAAAGTATGCTGCGACGGGCGGTTGGGGGTTTGCGCAATTTACGGACGGCAAACCAGATAGCGAGGCGCTCCACAAAACCTGTTTTCCGTGCCACGGGCCTGCGAAAGATCAAGATTTTGTCTTCACCCGTTACGCACCCTGATGCGGGGAACAGCGGCACAACATGAGGCGCAAGCGAACGGATTGATGATCGGAGGAATCATGAGCACCGTAGCCACGGCACTTCGCATCCAGCGCGAACCGGAACTCCTTGGGCAAACCGTCGTCATGATCGGCGGTAACGCCGGCATCGGACTCGAAACGGCTCGACGAGCACGCGTCCCGTTGCAGGAGACGACAGATTCAGGAAACTCAGGGGATTCCAATTATGCGCTCTGATATCGTGCCCGGAAGCGTTTTTCCCGACTACGAGCTGCCCGATCATACCAACGAACTGCGCAAGCTCAGCGCGCTGCAGGGCGACGATCCGCTGATCCTCACACTCGCGCGCGGCCACTACTGCCCAAAGGAACACCAGCAGCATCTGGAACTCGCCGCGTTCTACCCGAAGATCGCTGTCGCATACACTCAAATCGCCACGATCGCCACCGACGACCACCATACGCTCCAGGAATTTCGAGCATCAGTGGGCGCCGAATGGACATTTCTCTCCGATCCCGGCCGAATCGTTCAGAGGGATCTCGACATCCAGGAGTATACCGACCCGGAGCACAACCCGATGATTCCGCATACGCTCGTGCTCAAGCCGGGCCTCGTGATCTACAGCATCTACAACGGGTACTGGTTCTGGGGCCGTCCGTCGGTCGTCGATCTTTGGCACGACCTGCGCGCCGTGACCAGCCAAATCCGCCCCGACTGGGATCTGAGCGCCCGTGGACTCCGCGAGGCGTGGAATGCAGGGAATCTCTCGCCTTTCCATGGTTGGAATAAGCAGGCCAATGCGAAAACAGGCTCTGCTTGCACGGATGAAAGACCATGAGAGCGGCAATTATTCGAGGAAACGAAGAAGAGAGAGGCTCAGAATGAGCGATCAACAAACACAAGAGCAGTGTTCTGGAGTGCGAGATCAAGAGATCCGTGCGGCGCTGGATCAGCATTGGGCGGCGTCCGATGCCAACGATTTTGAAACGGAGCACCGCATCTATCACGAGGACGCGGTGCTGGACTACCCGCAGTCAGGCGAGCGAACTCGCGGCCGAAGCAATATCCAGAACCAACGTGCTACCCAGCCGAGCAAAAAGCGCTTTACGGTCCGACGAGTAATTGGCGGCGGTGATCTTTGGGTCACTGAATTCATCCTGACATATGACGGCAAGCCGTCCTACACCGTGAGCATCATGGAGTTCAGGGGCGACAAGGTTGCGCGGGAAACACAGTACTTTGCGGATCCATTCGTGGCTCCCGCATGGCGCGCTCAATGGGTCGAACGGAGGGACACATAATCTCGAGGCGCGAGAATTCAAAACCATCCCTCCACCGCGCTGGACTTCGACGAGATACGCATGCCCCGATTGCTCTCAGTAAATGTCGGCCTTCCCCGCGACGTGACATGGAACGGCAAAACTGTCCGAACGGCGGTCTGGAAATCTCCCCTTACAGGGCGGCGCATGGTGCGCAAGCTCAATATCGATGGGGATGGGCAAGGTGATCTCGCCGGTCACGGAGGAGAGCACCGCGCCGTGTTTGTCTACCAGATGGAGTCTTACCACTACTGGGAACGCTTCCTGGGCCGGAACGATTTTAGTTTCGGTCAGTTCGGCGAAAACTTCACGGTCGAAGGCCTTCCCGATAATGAGGTCTGCATCGGCGATCGATATCGCATTGGCGATGCGGTTTTTGAAGTAACGCAGCCGCGCGTGACATGCTACCGCGTCGGCATCCGCATGAATGAACCTCGCATGGCAGCCCTGCTCGTAGCACATCACAGACCAGGATTCTACTTTCGTGTGCTGCAGGAGGGAGAAGTTGGCGCGGGCGAT
>DASPSE010000154.1:0-3588 GCA_035624085.1 Terriglobales bacterium | reverse complement strand
CTCATCGACCCGGCCGTTCGCGGTCGGCAGGTGGCCTCCAAAGACATGGGATCGCTTGGTGGTGCAGCGATTGATCCAGCCTACATTTTTGAGCAATCCGGTAGTTAAGAAGAAGTGATCCCAGCTTGCGGTTGGCGAACGACCCCCTTCGAACTAACTGCGGCTTCAACGCCTGACCAAGTCCACGCCTGCCAGATGATGACCGAGGTGGCCACAGTTTCGATCGTTGCGAAGAACAGATACTCCGGGAGAGCAGGCGGCCTGCCCCATCCGACCAGAGGCGGAACGAAGGTCAGGAAACCGTTTACCAGGGTCAAAAGGAAACCCGCGATGATATTCGCCAGCCGGTTCGCCTTATACGGAAGCAGCCGACACGCCAGAATCATGGCGATGGGTATTTCCATCAATACCGCGGAACCCGCTAAAGCCCACTGGCCGAGATGTGGCGTGTCCTCCGGTCGCGAGCCAAGGAGCGCCCATAGAGCAAGAACGTCCGCATACAGGTAGTTCAATAACGCGAATATCCACAGTACAGACAACCGCTCCTTCGTGTCGTGCATGTCAACCTCCTTCGGAATAGTTACCGTCGTTCGGCAACGGGCTCTCCTACTGTCGTACAAGAAATAAGCCGAGTTGGCGCAGAATCAGCATTTGGCTGTATTCCGTCCATTCTTCTTTGATCTTTCCATCCACTACGCGGAAAATGCTGATCCCTCGGCCATCGGTCTTCTTTCCAGTAGCGGGTAGACCATTGCCACTACCGGTGTTCGTGCCTCGTCCTCTCCACGAGACCGTCACAAAGTCGCCTTCTGCGATTTCTCTTTCGACGGTCAATTCCAGGTCCGGAAATGCGGCCCGCCAGCCGTGATCAACGGCCTCACTCTCGTCAAAGTTGAGGTCTTTGGTCGTCTCATGATTCACAAAGTCTTTGGCGTAAATCTCGGCCCGAGCCTTTCCTTGGGCAGACAGTTCTTCGCCGTAGTGATCGCAAAAAGGGCGACACCGCACAGTGGAGATGTACTGTTAAGACAATCAGCGGCCTGTCGAACGTTCAGACTGGTCCTGTGCACGCTTCCAGCGGCGAATCCACTTGCGCGCCCAACGATAATGACTTGCAGTTTCCGCTCGGCAATAGTCACTGAGCGTCCACGTCGGCCCCATCCACTTGAACCGCCCTACCGCCACCAAGTCTGCATCGGGAGTGGCTTCGATAAGAGCGATCATGCGCTTGTGAAAGACCTCATAGTCCAGTAACACAGCTTTCAGAGAACGGAGGCGATGTTCCTGGTAAATCATCTCGTTGAAGCGTTTCAAATCTGCCCACGTCAATCCCGGTGCCGGTACGGCCGGGGTCTCACCTCGCTGCTCTGCCTCATGCCATTTCAGGATTCGCCCCTGCCAGCCCACGACGTGGGCCAGAATGTCCTTTACAGACCATCCGCCGGGGGTAACACCCGGCAGGGTCATCTGCCGCGGTTTGATCTGCTTGAGGAGCGCGTTTAGGGCCTCTCGCTCCCCACTGATTTCTTGAAATAGTTCACGCCTTCCCAGCCGCTTGCCCATGGAACTCTCCCGCTTCGAATGCTGTCGTTTACTTCCGGGTTGCCGCCGCGACGCGATGGCGCAATTGAGTTCGGAACGCAGCGACCACATTAGGAAAGCCGTCTGCGCGGGCCCGGCTAGTTCGTGATCGAACACCGTAATGTTTACCCATTGTTCCGAGCGGATGGCCGGCAATCCTTCTCTAATCCGATTACGGAGGAGTTGCCCGTTACCCGCATCATTGGCGTACATCCTGACCAAAGCAGTAAGGGTGGTGAGCCCTTTGTGCCCTAAGCTTCCGCCAACGTAAGAGGTCTAGGCATGTTCCCGTCGACATCCGTGAATCCATACTCTTGCGCAAGAGCTGCTGCCACCAGTACATTCCCAGATTTGCCCATGATGTTGGCATCATTTGCGAGCGCCACGACAGCCCGGCCGATGAACCCGGGCGATTCAGAATTGCTCAGATCGAGCCACTGCGCTGCAGCCATCACATTCTCCGTTCTCACCAGCCCGGGATAAAGCGACACGACCGCAACATTGTGCTCCCGAAGTTCATGGGCCATGTCGGCCGTCAGCTTATCCGTCGCCGCTTTCGCAACTCCGTAAGCTACGTTGGCCAGATGCTTTTGTGCTGCCCAAGACGAAAGGTTTACGATGAGCCCATTACGCTGGGTCAGCATTATCGGCGCCGCCAGCCCACTAGCCACATACGCGGCGCGGACGCCGGTCTGGAACATCGCGTCCCAACGCCAGAGCGGTTGCTGCCAGAATGGACGCAGCCAGGTGTACTCGCCATCCTCAATCATATTTTCATATCCACCCCAAGCGTTGTTCACTAGAACATCGATGCGTCCCTGCTCCTTGATGATGCGGTCAAATGCCCGGTAAACCTGCTGATCCTCGCGATGATCGCACGAGATGGCTGTGCCTCTGCCCG
Source organism: Terriglobales bacterium (assembly GCA_035624085.1). Lineage (GTDB taxonomy): Bacteria > Acidobacteriota > Terriglobia > Terriglobales > Acidobacteriaceae > JAFAGX01. Next base: position 1,106 of record DASPSE010000154.1, on the reverse strand, counting down.
TTAGGTACGCCATCTCATTAACGCTTCGCCCCGTGATGTACACCGTGAAATGCGCGTCGCAGAGTTCTATGGCAATCCCTTTCCCTACGCCTCGGCTCGCGCCGGTTATAACCGCGACACGGTTGGGCATAAACCACCCCTTTCAGACTAGAGCGTCATCGGCCCCGAGCTTTCTGGTTTAACGCTCTTGCTTACTTGAAAAGCCTTCCCGCGACCTAGCGCAGAATCAGGGTCACCACCACGGCTGTCACGGCTAATTTCACCAGCCACCCGAGGGAATACGCCGCCGCAATGGCGGGTTGCAGTTTGATGAACAGCGCATGCACGATGAGTAACGGCAAAGGTCCGACAAGCCAGATAGCGAGCGCCAGTTCGAAAGTCGCGCTGTATGAGCGGAGATCCAAGCGGGCGCACAAAATGGTGAAGACCGCGCAGGTGACGAAGGGCAGAGGGGCCGACCACGCGATAGCCTTCATCTCTCCCTGACCATGCGCGTACCGCCAGATTTCGGGGTATTGGTTATATCGTTTGTAGAGCCAATCGCCCATGAACAGCCAATCAGTCAACGAAGACAGTATGCCGGCGGTCAATACAGTCAGGGCAAAACGCGCCCAACTCATATTCATGCGATTTACCTCCCCGCTCGCCGTTCCAGTGCACCGCCATTTCCGGGTCTCGCGCAACTCCATTTCCAAGATCAATTCGCGTTGGTGTGGGGCGATGCTCCAGCACACCATCATGGGGACACTTATGCGGACCGGAGGCGGAGAATCCTACTTTTTTTCTTTGTAGGGGAAAAGTTCGGCAACAGGCTCTCCTATCGTACAGGAAATAAGCCGAGTTGGCGCAGAATCAGCATTTGGCTGTATTCCGTCCATTCTTCTTTGATCTTTCCATCTACTACGCGGAAAATGCTGATCCCTCGGCCATCGGTCTTCTTTCCAGTAGCGGGTAGACCATTGCCACTACCGGTGTTCGTGCCTCGTCCACGCCACAGGACGGTCACAAAATCACCCTCCGCGAACTCTTTATCGACGAACAATTCAATATCTGGAAACGCGGCGCGCCAGCCATGAATGTCAGCTTGGTCTCGCTCAAAACTAATG
>DASPSE010000149.1:0-5838 GCA_035624085.1 Terriglobales bacterium | reverse complement strand
CAACGTCCTTGCGCTTCGTGCACCGTCGTCACGCCGTAGTGTTCCAGAGCGGCGATAATTTCTGCTGTCGGCTGCTCCACATCGCGAACCACCACGGGTTGGTTCATGCGAGTTCCTCCGTGACCTGCGGAAATACGCGCTGATAGGCTTCGCCGTATTTGATGGTCTTATTGGAATTGCGCGAGGCCTGCCCGCCGCGCTGCAGTGCGACCCGCTCGTAATAATGCCAGAGATGTTCCTGGGCATTCATAGCTTTGAAGGCCTCATATTTCCTGGGCCAAACCGGAGTGATATCGAGCAGCACTTGTGGCTTCCATTCGCACTGTTCCGGCTGGTGTGGCTCGAACAGGAAGACCGGCGGCGCGCCGATTACCGGCGTCCCCGGCTCGTGCCCATGCGCCTGCGCGACGATGCGCGCCTCCTGTGCGGCATGAGAAACCAGCGGATGATCGAAATTGTAGGGATCTTTAAGTGAGTGGGTAAGAACAAACTCGGGGCGGATCTTTCGGTAAAGCGCAGCCAGTTCGTAAAGAATACTGTCCGGAATTCTCATGGGATAGTCGCCAACATCGAAGAAGATCACCTTAGCTCCGAGAATTTCCGCGGCGCGCGTCGCCTCTTCTTTCCTGTTGGTTTTAACCTTTTCTATCGTCATTCCTGGCTCGCGCCAGAGTTTCGCGGATTCGCCGCGCTCTCCGAATGACAGACAAACGACGGTGACGTCCCAACCGCGCTCCGCATACAAGGCGATCGCCCCGCCGGCCCGCCACACAAAATCCGCCGAGTGGGCGCTCACGACCATCGCTGTTTTTGCATCTGCCACTTTGGACACCTGAAGCCGAATTGTCCGTGTACCTTTGTGTCCTCTGCGGTTTGGCTGCTTTGCTTACTACAGAGGACACAGAGTTACACAGGGGAAACTTGTCCCGGCGGAGATCCGGGAGTGATCACGATTTGACCTCCACCGGAGGCGTTCCGTAGGTATGAAACGATTCGATCGTCTTAAGTCCCCAAGCTTGCCCTTTCTTGCGCTCGGTTTCACTCCAGCGGATCGGCTTCCAGTCCGGCGCCAAGATCAGGCGCGCGCCGGCATTCGCAATCTCGACGCGGTTGCCTCCGGGCTCGTACACATATAAGAAGAAGGTTTGCTGAATTGCATGCTTATGAGGGCCGGTTTCAATGTAAACGCCATTTTCCAGGCAAATATCCGCCGCAAGCAGGACTTCTTCGCGACTATTGACGGCATACGTGATGTGGTGCAATCGTCCCTTCGTGCCGGTGTGGTCGCGCGTGTAGGCAAAATCGTAGCTCTTGTTCGTACATGTCATCCACATGCCTGCTTCCGAGCCATCGTCCATGACAATCTGCTCAGTCAACCGAAACCCCAGGTACTTTTCGAAAAACTCGCGGTTGGCTTTGATATCGACCGCGAGCCCGTTCCAGTGATCGAGGCGGCGCACGTTGATGCCCCGCGCCGGAAATTTCTGCGCCTGGTTCTTGAGGGCGGGCCGCAACTCAGGCGTCGCCTGATACCACTCGGTTTCGTAATAAAGCTCGATTCTATGCCCGTCCGGGTCCTGGCAGAGAAAGGCTGGACCATGCGCCAAGTCGCCATCCGTCCAGCCTATGTCAAAGCCCGATCCTTTGAGGGCCGCCACCCGCCGTTCGAGAGCTTGAGGACTTCGCGCACGATAAGCGACATGGCCCAAGCCCGGGAGTTTGGATGCAGTGAGCTTCAGGGAATGGCGCTCATAATCATCATAGGCGTGCAGGTAGACCGAGTCGGCTTCCCGGCCGCTTTCGGTCATTCCCATAATCTGGACGAAAAACCGCAGGCTCTCTTCAGGCTTGGGAGTGAGCAATTCCAGATGGCCGAGATGAGCAACATCCATTATCGGTTCGTCTTGCACGATTCACCTTTGCGAGCGCGGCTTATCCGTTAAGTACACTCAATATACCTCTCACTTTAGCGAACAACTGTCAAACAGACGGGCATCTGCGGCGGTGGCAACTATTCTTCACACGATGCTGTACAGAGAAAAGCGTACAAGTAAACATCGTGCTTGACAATCAGCGATTGACATGAGCAAATGAGATCAACGTTCAGTATACTGAACATATGCCTGCTATGGATGCGGCAACCGCTTCGCCCGGCATCATTGAGCTTCTGCGCACTTTCTCGATCGAGTTGAATCCAAGCGATTCCAAAACCTTACAGGCGGCAGCAGAGCGTCTGGACCCGGGCACCGAAGTCTCTTTGGCTTGGATTCCCGGCGCAAATCCGATGGATATGCTCGCGCCCGCAGAGAATTTGAAACGCGCTGGTCACTTCCCAATGCCGCATGTGGGCGCGCGTCATCTTGAGAGCGGTGCACAGCTCGAGCAGCTGGCTGGGCGCTTGAGTGATGTAGGCGTGGATCGCATTCTAATCATAGGCGGCGACCGTGCCAAACCGGCGGGACCATACGATAGCAGCTTAGCGGTAATGCAAACCGGAGCGTTTCAGAGAGCCGGCATAACTCGCATGGCGGTCGGCGGCTTCCCAGAAGGCAATCCTCACATTCCTGAGAAGGTCTTGAATGAGACTCTCGAGGCAAAAGTAAGCTTCGCACGCAACGAGGGCCTGCGACTTTCCATCGTTACGCAATTCTGTTTCAAAGCTGAGCCAGTGATCGAATGGGTGCGAGGAATTCGAGCACGCGGCATAGATGTTCCGATACGAGTGGGGTTGGCTGGCCCGGCTAGTTTGCTAACCCTTATGCGCTATGCCGTGCGCTGCGGAATCGGCAACTCGCTTCGCGTGCTGACCGAGAACCCGTCCTTTGCCAAGGTTCTGGTGGAAAGAGGACCTGAACCTATTATCCGGGGACTTGCTGCTTCCCTGGCGGAGGGTGATGGCAGACCGCTTGGTATTGCCGGTCTACACTTCTACATTTTTGGCGGATTTAGAAAAACTATGGATTGGATTGATGCCGAGCGCTCATTGAAGACAATGTCGGCTCACACTTGAACCGTGCGCCATCCCTTGGCATAAGTCTCACGTACGACTTTGGAATAAGGCACCGGACTCACGGTCGCTCGAATCTCGATCTGCCTGTGCCGTTCAACGGTTGTCTTTTTCGAACCACCGCCCGCTTCGCCCCACACAATCGCAACCTCGGAACCAATCTCAACGTCAGCATCCACCACTCCCAAGGACAGCATCGCCCGCTCGTTGTAGCTATAGCCGCTGAACATCGAGAAGCCGACAGTCTTGCCGCCGCGCACCACTTTGTCGTACGATGCGGACGCATAATTCGATTGCGGCAGATCAATATACTTGTAGATTTCTCCGGGCTCGAACAGGGATGCGAATGCTCTCAGCACATCCTCGGCGTGCCAGGCAAATGTGACCTTCCTCCGCTGCGGCTTGCCTGCCATTTTCTCGAGGGCTTCTCTTCCAATGAAGTCGTGGTCGAACTTGATGAACGGACCGTAGCCCAGGGCATACGGTGTCATGTAGTAATCCTCAATGTTGTCCGACTCGAAGCTGCCAGCTAGCGAACCTGTTCCCTCGTACCCGGTGGCCGGCAACCACCTTCGGTAGGGTTTCATCCGTTCGCCGGTATAGACGGCGGGAAGAGGCGACGGAATCCATCCCGACTCGAGCGTGTTAGTGGAGTATGCTCGAGCGCCGACTTCTTTAAGACCAAACTCCCTGCCGGCGTCAACAATCGCGGCACGAATCTCCTCACGTTCCTCGTATGGTCCCCAGACCTCTAGTCCAGGGGCGCCGGCCATGCCATGGCGCAGCGCGCGCACTTTGCGTCCGGCGATATTGATCACGTCCATGTGGAAGAACTTTATATCCGGGACTGGCCCTCCGTTTAGCGTTTCCAGAATCTGCGGCGCATTCGGCCCTTGAATCTGGTAGCGATAACAGGTGCGAACGACCGCTTTCCCTTTCGGATTGGAAGGCGACCTGTCGTCTTTCTCAATTTTGACGGCATAGCCGCCGGTTTCAGCGTGAAATTGAATCCAGTTCGCGGCCGGGGCGCGTCCCACGAAAACCAACCGGTTTTCTTCCAGATGAAAGAGAATGCCGTCGCCGATGACAAAGCCGTCGTAGCTGCAGGGCGCGAATTGTTTGGCTCGGTTGACAGGGAACTTCGCGAAACTGTTAATGGCGAGATAGGAGAGCATTCGCAGGGCATCGGGGCCTTCGACGTGGATGTTCGCCATATGGTGCGACTGATCAAACAGAACTGCGGTCTCGCGCCAGGCGCGTTGTTCGTCGCGCCAATTGGAATACTCGTAAGGAACAACCGGATAGACGTAAGCGCCAATCTGAGAATTGCGCAGCATCTTCGCCGGGTTTCCGGCGGTCTGCAGCAAGTCTTCCAGGCTTTTCTCTTTCATGCCGACACCCTATGCGAGAATGTATACAGGCGACGTTCAGTATACGGAACATGAAAGCATTTTGCCATATGGTAATAATTCATAACGACGAACGGAGATACAGCCGTGGCAAGAATCGTGACATTCGCTGAGATAGGTCCGGTCGGGCTGACTTGCATAGACAATCCTCCCGTGAACGCGATCAGCCACTCCGTGAGGCTCGAACTCGTTGATGCGATTACGCGAGCAGAAAAGAACTCCAGTATCAAGGTGCTGCTGATCATGTCGAGCGGCGATCTGTTCAGCGCAGGCGCTGACATCGCTGAGTTCGATCGTCCGCAGGGCGAGCCCTCATTCCAACAAGTCCAGGCCAGAATCGAGTCCTGTCATATCCCGGTGGTCGCCGCGATACACGGGCTCGCGCTTGGCGGAGGACTCGAACTGGCAATGGCGTGTCATTATCGCCTCGCCCATAAGAACGCAAAACTCGGCATGCCAGAGATCACACTGGGGATCATTCCAGGCGCTGGCGGGACGCAGCGTCTCCCAAGGTTGATCGGCGCGCGCGCTGCCTTGGATATGATTCTGTCTGGCACGCCGGTTTCGGCGCTCGATGCCAAGGCCAAGGGTTTGGTGGATGAGGTTGCGGAAGGCGATCTGCGCGACGCCGCGCTGAGTTTCTGTGAACGGCTTGTGCACGAGGGACTCGGGCCGCGCCCAACGTGTAATCGCACTGTCATTGAAGACCTCGATGATGCCGCGATTGCCGCCGCATTGCGTCCTCATGCTCGTGCTCTGAAGGGGCGCACGACCCAGGATCTGGTAATAGAAGCCATCAAAGCTTCCAAACTGCCTTTCTCGCAAGGTATCGCGATTGAGACCGCTCTCGCGCAAAAGTCGTTGGCTACACGCGAGAGCCTGGCGCTTCGCCACGTATTCTTTGCGGAGCGCGAGTCCGGCAAATTGAGCGGAGTGTCTTCAGCAAAGCAGGCACAAGCGCCTTGGATCCGACGGGTAGCGATAATCGGCGCGGGGACGATGGGCAGCGGCATTGCGATGGCGTTTGCAGACGCTGGCCTGGAAGTGCTGCTCAACGACAGCGATCCTGCTGCCCTTACCCGCAGCCGTGAGTCTGTGCATTCAGCGTATGCATCCAGCGTCAAGCGGGGCCGCATCACGCAGGAAGTGGCCGACGAACGCATTCGGCGGATCCGCAGCGCCATTGCCCTGAACGAAGTAGCGGATGCCGATCTTGTAATCGAGGCTGTATTTGAAGATATGGAGTTGAAGAAGGATGTACTGTCGAAACTCGATTCCATTCTTCCTGCCGAGCGGCTTCTGGCCACCAACACCTCCACTCTTTCTGTGACCGAACTCGCCCGCGCGACCGCGCATCCGGGACGCGTAATGGGCCTGCATTTCTTCGTTCCCGCGCACGCTTCGAAACTCTTGGAGATTGTG
>DASPSE010000126.1:0-10522 GCA_035624085.1 Terriglobales bacterium | reverse complement strand
ACGGCGGGAAAACGCTCGTAGGAAAAGAAGACGCCGGAGAAAATCCACATTGGCATCATGACCACGTTGATCAGCCCGCTGACACTTTCAATCTTTTGGGCGCGGCTGGCGGTAAACAGACCGATTCCTCCAAATCCCAAGGCTCCCACGGCGCCAATGAAAAGGATGGACAAAACCGAGCCAAGCACACGCACGTGAAACACCAGCACGCCGAATCCTAGCAGGAGCACCACCTCAGTAATCATGAGCACAAGGCGGCTGCTGGCCAAGGCAAGCAGAAAGTCGCTGCGGCGCATGGGAGTGGCGACAAAACGTTTGAGCAGCTTGCGCTGGCGCATATCCACGATGGCGAAGCCGATGCCCCACATTGCACCATTCATAAGGTTCATCCCGATCAGCCCAGGAATGAGGAAGTCGATGTAGCGCGATCCCGGCTCGCTGGAGATGACAGCCGAAGTAGGCAGCGGATTCTGGCGGCCGGCTGCGGTTTGCAAGGCGTTATCGACCTCGGCTTTCGATAGCACACTTTCCGGACGCGCCGGGTCGAACAGGTATTTGAAATTGCCGCTGCCATCCGTCTCTACGACCAAGTCGTACTTGCCCAGCCGGAATCCTTTTGTTGCTTGCGCCTGATCGATCAGGTCCGCGTGGATGGAGGATTTCTGCGGAGCGCGCTGCAGCAGATCCAGGGCGCGCTGGGCGCTTGGGCTACTGACGACGGCGATCGACGTCGTATCCGCTGGTTTGTTGCGAAAGGCAATTCCAAGTCCGAGCGCCAGAAGCAGAGGAAAAACGAAGACCCAAAAGACCACCTCCGGCTCGCGCCCTAGTTCCTTCATGCGCGCCATCAGGAGGTGGGTGAACCCCGCCCAGCGGCCACTGAGGAGACGGGTGGGAGGACCGGAGGAGGTTGGGATGGTCGGAGTCTGTTGGGCGATGGTCATAGATCACTGCGTTCTGCCGAGCTGCGCTCGGCCCGGACGGGCGAGGCGCCCGTCCCTACACAACCAAACCTACTCTTCTCTCAAATGCCGTCCTGTTAAGCGCACAAATACGTCTTCCAAGCTCGCCTGGCGCGTGGTCAAATGCTCGAGCTGGCTACCCTGCTGCTCCACGGCGTCGAGTAATGCAGGAATTGTCAGGTGCGGTTCGCGAACGGTCAAGCAGACCAGCCCATCATCCTGGCGAACCGCTTCGACGCCCGGCAGGGCGCGCCAGCGCTCGACGGCTGTGCCGCCGGTCCCGTTGCCACTGGTTTCGAATTCCACGACGTGATGGCCGCCAAGACGGGCAATCAGGTCTGCTGGCGTGCCTTCGGCGATGATTTGCCCGTAGTCGATAATGGCGAGGCGATCACACAAGCGTTCGGCCTCGTCCATGTAGTGCGTGGTCAGAAGAACCGTACCGCCTTTCTGTTGAAAGCTGCGAATGATGTCCCAGAGCTGGCGACGGCTTTGGGGGTCAAGACCGGTCGTGGGCTCATCCAGAAAAAGAATCTTGGGATTGCCGACCAGAGCGGTAGCGACTGCCAGACGCTGGCGCTGTCCGCCAGAAAGCTTGCCTACCCAAGTGTCGGCCTTTTCACGAAGCTGCAAGTCATCGAGCACTTCATCGGACGAGCGAGGCTCACGATAAAAGCTGGCAAAAAGTTCAATGGTTTCGCGCACTGAAAGCTTTTCTGAAAGGCGCGTTTCCTGCAGCGAGATGCCCAGCCACTCGCGCAATTCGCGCGGATTTTCCTGCCAGGTGTGGCCGAGGATCGTGACCTGGCCGGAGGTCGGCTCAAGTAGTCCCTCAAGAATTTCGATGGTGGTGGTCTTCCCTGCCCCGTTTGGTCCGAGCAGGCCGAAGCATTCGCCGGGGTCAATCGCCAGGCTCAATCCGCGCACGGCCTCGACTTTGCCGTCGTAGATCTTTCGCAGATCGCGGCATTCGATGGCGGGGGGCATTCAGAGATTCTAGCTGAGGTCCATGAAAGTTTTGTTAAATCGGTTGCGGGAGGGGTTCGGCCGCGGTGCGAAAAGCGACGGGGGAAAGCGGCTTTGCTTGATGCACCTAGATGCAATTATAGGAATCAAAACGCACTAGAGGATGACTTTCGTCATCGTGTTACGCTGTAGGACCTGCTTGAATCGTGCGCAGCTTGCCGGAGTATGTCCGACTGCATTTGCTCTTCAGTTGTCGGCTGGCCGTGGGCAGACCTGCACGGGCCGGGACCGCCATAGAGGTCTCTTACGTATTGTGCAGCCGTTTGTAGTCGATCTTTCTGTTCGGCTGTGGTTCCCGGTTTCTCTGCTTCGTGGTTCAGCATGGTCGCCGCTGCTTGGACGCATGATGTGTAGATCAACTGGATTGTAGCGGCTGCATTCGTTCTTACCAATTCGCTTTCGCTTTCCTTGATCGCGCCAACTAGATACGGGACTGCACCTGGGAAGTCTAATGCGTCGGTTGCGGGATATCGGGAACCGAGGCCCCGCAGCCTATCATCGTTCTTGTCATTGCGCTCGAAATCGAGCAACTGCACCAACGCCTTCGTGTACAGGCGATCTTTCCGCAGGGAGGCTAATGCCTGCATCACGCACTGAGGATCTGCCTCAAGGCTGTTCGACCGATGATCGAGTAAAAACTCGAACGACGCCTTCTTGTCGGAATACAGAGGGCACCTTTGCCCCTCTACAATCTGCCCCTCCGCTCGCACGGGCATCGGCGCAATCGTTCGATTGATCGGTATGACCCTCAGGTTCTCTATGTCCACAGATATGTATCCAATCCGGTGGAACAGGCTGTAGAGACGGTCCATGAACCTCCAGTCTTCGTTGTCGAAACACGATCCGATCATGCCGTTGGCGATCTCGGCTAACTCGGTCGTATCCATGGTGGTGGCCCCGGAAATACTCAAATCCGCGACCTCGATCCCGTCATCCTTCTGTGTGCGGAAATCCTTGCCCGGCTGGCAGTCTGCGGGGGCAAGAGCCGACATGATGAGAACGAAAATCATCGCGCGATAGATCCGCATGAGAGGCTCCGTGAGGAAACACAGGCAGTCTGGCTCTGCTTAAGTATTTCATGCCAGGACCAGGGTGGCCAGTCCAGGCCGCCGTGGCCCAGCCCGCAAATTTGCCACACGACCGGGCCACACTCCTCTAAAATAGAATATCCGCAGGGGGTCGAGGAGCCATTCAACCACGCGGCGGCTTCATCTGAGCATGCCCATCCCCAATGCCGGTGCGTGTTCAAGTCCTCCTAGTTCTCATTTTTCACTTCCGAAAGGACAGCCTATGTTCCGCAAGATGCCGCGTCTTATCCTATGCATTCTCGCCTTGGTCAGCGCCGCTTCGGCGCAAAGCACGCGCCACTTTACATTCCACTATGGATTTACGGTAAAGAACCTTCCGTCCAGGGAGCGGGTTCGCATCTGGATTCCCGCTGCATATTCAGACGCATTCCAGGAAGTGAAGGTGATTTCCGCGAAGGGCGATATCTCGCTGAAGAAAACTCGCGATTCGGAATTCGGGAATGAAATCTACTATGCCGAGGCTTCCAAGAACAAACAGCCGGAGTTGCATTTCGAGATTGTCTATGACGTGGTGCGCCATGAGCACCTCACTCTGGGAATTTATTCGCCTCATCTCGCTGCCGTAGCCCTCAGTCCGAAAGAGACGAAGCGATACCTGGCGCCCGATGCGTTGGTTCCGGTGACTGGCTTGCCGGCGGAATTGGCGGCCAAGGTCACCGAGGGCCAAAGTTCGCCGCTGGACAAGGCACGCGCAATCTACGATTACGTTTTTGCCACCATGCGTTACGACAAAACAGGCACTGGCTGGGGACGCGGCGACGTACTCTACGCCTGCGATGCCAAGAAGGGTAATTGCACCGACTTTCACTCCTTATTTATAGCGATGGCGCGATCGCAGGGGATTCCGGCGAAGTTCGAAATTGGGTTCCCGCTTCCGCCGGATAAAAATTCCGGCGAAATTGCCGGGTACCATTGCTGGGCGGAATTTTTCGAACCACCGCATGGATGGATTCCTGTCGATATCTCCGAGGCATGGAAGCATCCGGAAAAGAAAGACTATTTCTTTGGAGCGCACGACGACAATCGCGTGCAGTTCACCGTCGGGCGGGATCTCGAACTGAATCCGAAGCAGGACGGCAAGCCGCTCAACTATTTCATTTATCCTTACGTGGAAGTTGCGGGGAAAGAGTACCCGAATGTTTCTACAGCATTTTCGTTTGCGGATCTTCGAGCGGCCACAACCGCCATGCACTAGCTCGCTCTTTTTCTGCCCGTGTCACCCTGAGCGCGGCACGCGGTTCGCTTGCGAACGGCGTGCAAGTCGAAGGACCCCTTGGGTCCCGAACCCAGCAGCGGCTCATAGGGGAGTTCTTCTCGTCTGCTGAGACCGGTGTGGGAACGCCTCTCCAAGCCTGTTTCGCTCTTCGCTGTACGTGGGATCCTTCGACTGCGCAACTGATTCGCGCGCGAATCAGTTGCTCCGCTCAGGATGACAGCAGTGATAGGCAATCCATTCGGAGAATGAACGCTCGTTATTGATCTTCCTAGTCCGCGTCTTTTGTCTCTAAAGGTCGAGCAGGCGTCCTCTGGCTCGCCGCTGGCATAGGCACATCTCCCATGCGATCCCGCCACAAAATCGCGTTGAGCACTACAGGATTGACTGCATCAGGACGCGAGAAATCCATCTTCGCCGACTCAGCTGCGCCCTGTCCTTTCGGCGGATTCATCTGGTAGATAAAACCATTGTCGCGATTACTCCAGTCGGCGGTGAATGGCGGCTGATTTCCGGGTCCCGAAAATAGGTAGCTCATCACCGGCGCGAAAGCGTCGTTCTGATTCATCGGCGGAAGACCGAGCAGCGTTTCCATTGTGTGAATCATGCTCACGGTTGTATAGAAATGGTGTTCCACGAACGGCTGATCAGATGAGCCGGGCGAATATTTGCTGATCACGAAGGCGATGGAGCGATGGGCATCCACGTGGTCGGCGCCGTCCTGCGCGTCGTCCTCGAGAATGAAAATCGCCGTGTCATCCCAATAAGGACTGTGTGAGACAGCTTCTACTACGCGGCCGACAGCCAAATCGTTGTCGGCGACTGAAGCCGCGGGGCGTGGCTTTCCGGGCGTCGTTCCGTGAGTGTGGTCATTGGGCAAATAGAGCAGGACGAACGCTGGCAATTGCGCGCCGTTCCCCTCGGCGCGGGCGCGTACAAATCCGTCGAACTCGTTGAGGAATTCGTCGGTCCGCAGTTGATCGGGATATTCGGTATTGAAGTCCGGAAAATTGGGATCGAAGTGATCCCGCAGAAGCGCCTTGGTCGGCTTAGTCAATTTCATCATTGGAACCGGCCATGGCCAGGGACTGGCACTGCCGTGAGGTTGGCCGACATCCGGCGGCAAAGGATCGCCCTTCGCAACCTCCGCGTGGGGACATTTCACCGACAACGGCGAGGGCGTGCCTTGTTTGGGTGAGGTAGCGCCCTCCGGCCTGCACCAAGTGGTATCGACAAACTCGCCGTAGTCGCGATAGCTGACGCCGTGCGCGGCGAGGTTATCCCAAATGTAGCCGGTGGCGGGAGCGTTCACATCGGGCTCGTTGTTTTCCAGCGGCACCTCATTAACGACATTGCCTTGGAAATCGTAGGTGCGTTCCTTGCTGCGATAGCCAATTTGCCAGGTGTTTTCGTTGTAGTCGGTGGTAATCGCCGCCATGGACCAGTTATGGCCGTCGCCGGAAACTTCGCCGCTAACGTAGAAATCGTCGAGCACTCCGAATTGCAGAGCGAGCTTATGTTCGTTGGGCGTGACATCAGCGCCGTAAAGCGTGAGAGAACGATCTCCGTCACCGACCTTCAAGTCGCCGAGCACCTGGTCGTAAGTGCGGTTCTCCTTGAGGATGTAAATCACGTGCTTGATCGGGTTGGAGCCTTGAGCGAACTGCAACGTGCCCGGATCAAGATTCAAGCGGTTGCTTTGTACGACCCGCTGCGTGAGATCAGGCAACTGCGTCTCGATGTCATGAAGGTTAGCTCGCGCGATCGAGCCATAGAGCAATGTTGGGATGTAGGCATTCTCCCGGCGGCGGCGCTCGTCGCCAGTTTTGCCGGGAAAGTTATTGGGCCCGGTGCCTTGCCCTTTGGAAGTGGCGATCAGAAGATCCTCTCCGGCGGTGGCCAGCGCAGTCGGATACCAGTCGGTAGGAATAAAGCCGACCGGCGTAAATATCGGCATGATGGTGATCGGACTACGCCGAATCGCCGCCACATCATAAACGGCGACCGCATTGATGCAGCTGTCCGCGACGAATAGCCGTGAGCCATCGGCAGAAAGGGCTAACGCGTCGGGGCAAGAGCCGGCAAACTGCAACAGTTTTCCTTCCGCCGGATTTTCAATCAGATTCGTGCCCAGAGGACGATCGAGACCGGCACCGATTTCGACCATCATGACTTGATCCGCATTTGACAGGGCAACAAAAAGCTGGTTCTCATCGGGAGTCAGCAGGAGCGCAGTTGGATGGGGGCCGGGATCGGTCGGTTTTGCCGGCGCAGCCAGTTGAATGGAACGCACCACGTGCCCTAATTCCAGATTGATCATCACGACTTTCGACGAATTCCACAAGCTACACCAGGCGCGCACGCCGTCGCGAGAGGCGACGCAGGTATAAGGAAACTCGGAGGGAATAAGCTGATGCGCGCTGATGTCAATGGTTTTCAGAATCCGGCCGCTGGCAGAATCGAGCAGAACGATGTTATCGGAACAGTTGTTTGCGACGAGCAGCTTGTCGGCGGCGCCATCTTTTCCGGGAATCAGTGCCAGACCCGCCGGATAGGGGATCGCGGTTCCGGCGGGAGTTTTGCGTAATCCGTACGCGACCTTCTTCTCTTTTGCAATCTTCTGCGGTGGAATTTTGATGAAGCGCTCGGGCGCAACCTTGCCGTCGCGAAAGCTGTATACAGCGATGCCATTCCCTGTGTCGCCGGGCTTCTCGCCGATAGGATCGGTGATCGAACCCATCGAGGCAAAGAGATGAGTGCCATCTGAACTGAATGCCAAACCGATGAAATAGCTCTGGTGCGCATCTTCTCCTAACCGATCGTCGGGAAAATCGGCGAGATGGTTGGTGCTCAGATCAAGAATAGCGATGGACTGATGAGCCTGGTTCGCTTGAGTTCCGTAACCGTCATTCAGTAAAGCCGCATATCGCCGGTTAGGGCTCAAAGCGATGGTCGGGGTGAAGCCGTTGAGAGTTCCAAGGACTCCTGGGGTGGCGCCGATCAGGAATTTGCTTGTTGGCAGCGGAACATGCCGGAGGCGAAGCTGATTCGACTCAACTGGATTCTGTTTCGCCTGATTTTGCGCGAAAAGCAGGCTCAGGGCCACCAGGGTGAGCAGGAGAACTGCCAGCAGAGTTGACTTCAAGTGTCCTCCAAATAGTCACGGAAAAAAACTATCATGCGCGTCTGGTTGTTGGCATCTAGTAATATAACGGAGGGATTTGTATGAAGAGTGCGCTTATTGTGGTGCTTGCGCCGGCTCTGGCGTTGGTTGCGCAGGTGCAACCGCCAGCCCCGGCGGACAGTTCGGCTCCTCGTACACCTATTCTGGTTGAGCTGTTCACTTCCGAGGGATGCTCCGATTGTCCGCCAGCCGATGCCTTTCTGCAGGAACTGGATCAACAGCCGTATCCCGGAGCCGAAATGGTCGTGCTGAGTGAGCATGTGGATTATTGGAACCACGATGGCTGGAAGGATCCCTACTCCTCAAACTTCTACACCGAGCGGCAAGCAGCGTACGGGCAGGAGTTTGGTCTAAAAACCGTCTATACGCCCGAGATGGTGGTAGACGGCACGAGCGAGTTTGTTGGCAGTCGTCGAGCGACCGCAAGCGGAGCTTTTGCCAAGGCAGCGACGGCGCCGAAAATTAGCATTCGCTTGTCATCCATCTCGGTGGGTGCGGGAAATACTCTGCGAGCCCACGTCGAGACCGCTGCTTTGCCCAAGGGGCAAAAGGCAGATGTGTACATGGTAGTTGCACTCAATCATGCGGAATCGCAGGTTTCGGCCGGTGAGAATAATGGACGAAGCTTGTCCCACACTGCGGTCGCACGGATTATGAAGAAGGTCGGCTCCATCCCCAAGGAACAGACCTTCGCCGAGGATGTCGAGTTGAAGTTAACTCCAGAGCTGGCTACTGCAAACCTTCGGCTGGTGGCTTTCGTACAGGAAACGCATCAAGGGAAGGTCTTGGGAGCCACGGAGCAAGCAGTCAGCACAGCAAGAAATCAGTGACCTGTAAAGGATCATTCGGCCCGCGCTCGATTGGATCGGCGTGCGCGGTGAACACTCTTAGTCCAGAACCTCGTAAATTCCACCCATGGGTTTCCACCTGTTGTCTCCACAGGCAGCGGAAACTCTTTTCGCTCGCAGCCTGGCCGCCGCCGAAGTGGCTCCCAGGTTCTTTGAGAACGGCGCGGGCGCACTGGCTTCGATTTATCAGCAGGTAAAACGATACAATGCGGCGGAAGGTTCGTCGCTGCAGGTGGCCGCCAGTCATTCACGGCTCGCGTGCAGGAATCATCTCCGCCCAAAGGAGCCTCCGGTGATGGCAAAGCGATTGTTCAAGCTTTTGTTTAGCCTCATTCTGACCGTTGCTACAGTTCTTTCAAATCTGGCCAACGGCCAGACGGTGGCGCAACTCCAGAATCGCTGGCTGACCGTCTCCGTGCGTCCCTCAGACGGTTCCTTCGAAATACGCGGTGCGGGACTTCGAGATCCCGTGTTGACGGCCCGCGTCGGAGCTGAAATTAATCACCAGTGGATTTTGTCAACCGACTATTCCACGCATGAGATCGCGACATCCACTTTTCATGATGCTCTGGGCGATGGCCATCAAATTGAAGTCTCATTCAAGGGTCTGGCCGATAAACCGGATTTGAAGTATTGGCTTCAGTTGTACAACGACCGGCCATACGGGAATGTCCAGGTTCAAATCGAAAATACAGGCCGCGAGCCGATACGCATTGAAAGCATCCGCACTCTGGACGTCATTGGTGAGCCACGCGTCAACTTGGGCGGGCCCGAGAATGCCGACCGAGTGCTTTCGGACAGCTATAGTGAAGACCGCCCGCCGGTGCACATTTATGATCTGGGCAAAGCTCCCACTTACTTGGGCGAAGATGATCTCGGAAAAGAATTGAGTGATTTACATCTCGGCGTGGGCAGTCAGCTCATTTACAACCGGCAGAGCAGGCTCAGCTTGCTGCTTGCGGCACTCACCTCGGATCGCTGGCTGACTATTCTGAGCCTACACACAGCCCAGGCTTCAGGAGGGATTGGTATTTCCTCTTACACCGTCGATTCCACCGGAACGACAGAGATTTTGAAAAAGGAATCACTGCGACATGATTCCGCTTCGGACCAGATTGAACTGAGCCTTCCGCTTTCACCGGGAAAACAGATGTTCTCGGAGAAACTGGCTTTCTCCGTAAGCCAGGACTACCACGCGCAGCTCGAAAGTTATGGCGAGGCCATCCGTCTGCTGCACAATGCGCGTATTCCCAGCGCTGCTCCGTGGGGCTGGTGGAGCTGGACCGCATATTACTTCGGCCTTTCGCAAGGGACTGCTCTTTCGAATGCACAATGGCTGGCGCAAAATCTCAAGGAATTGGGATTTGATTATTTCCATATCGACGATGGCTACTCCTATTCGGACGGAGAATACACGACGGCCAATGCCGCCTTGTTCCCCGATGGAATGCGTCAACTTGGGCACGAGATCTGCCATCTTGGGTTGAATTTCGCTTTGTGGACGGCGCCGTTCCGGGTGTCACAGCGGGCGTGGGTCCACGAAAATCATCCGGAGTGGCTGGTGCACAACGCCCAGGGCACACCCATCCAGATCGGATTCGTCGAATCGAGCCGCGATCCGCTCTATGTTCTGGATGCAACCCATCCCGGGGCGCAGGACTATCTTCGCAGCACTTACAAAACTCTGACCCGGGAGTGGGGAGTTCGCTATATCAAGCTGGATTTTATGGATGACACGGCCATCGAGGGCTTCCGTTATCAGCCCGATGTCACCGCACTGGAGACGCAGAGGATCGGATTGCAGATCATCAGGGATGCCGTGGGGAATGATGTTCTGCTGGACAAAGACGGAAGCGCGATGCTCAATACGGTGGGCCTGACCGAACTTGGAAGAACTTCAACCGATACCGGCCACTCCTTTCAGGACGAAAAACAGGACGCAACCGGCATCGCCGCCCGCTATTACATGAATAACAACTTCTATGTCGCCGACCCCGATGCTTTCATGATTGCCCAGCACTTCGTTACCGATCAGACATGGCCGCAATCCAAAACGCCGCTGACTCTGGATGAAGCTGAAGTCTCCATTACGCTCGCGGCTGTAGCTGGAGGGATGTTCGAGATCGGAGACGATCTGCCTACACTGGGTGCGGAACCCGACCGCCTGAACTTGGTTCGTAACGCCGACTTACTGGAAATGG
>DASPSE010000091.1:0-2821 GCA_035624085.1 Terriglobales bacterium | reverse complement strand
GACATAACATATATTGAAGTGTGACCACTTCGATCAGTCACAACCACGGTCAGCAGGAGAATCCTCGCGCGACCACGTTTGGCATACGGCTGAAGCAGGAGCGGGAACGGCGCGGCATCACGCTCGACCAGATCACGCAATCCACAAAAATCGGAACTCGTTTCCTGCAGGCCTTGGAACAAGATCATTTCGAGCAACTTCCGGGTGGCATCTTCAACAAGGGTTTTGTGCGTGCCTATGCCCGCTTCGTCGGCCTGGATGAAGATCAGGTGGTTGCCGATTATCTGGCTGCCACTGGAGGGCCCGAGCAGAAACCGGAAGCGCCCGAGGCGATTTCCAGGGCGGACGTTCCGGCAGGGCCGGAACCGGGCCGCGCGGCAGCGCTTCCCTGGGGAGTTTTTGCCATATTTCTGCTCATCGCCGCCTTCAGCTTTGCATTGTGGGGTTTCTACTCGAGGGTCTCGAGTAAGCGAAAAGAGATGCCGCCGCCGACACCACCGCCGCCTGCACAAACTTCAACCGCATCCGCCGCGCCATCGTCCCCTCCCCGGGCAATCGCTCAGCGGACAAACAAGCTACAGCCTTCCTCGAAATCCGTGGCGCCTGGCGCTTCCGGGAGCGCCGGACAAGCAGTTCCGGCCCTGAGTTCGTCCGGCGGAAGAGCTCCGGCCTCGGTTGCCCCCGAGGAAACCGCGACTCCACGCGACGTCGTTCTCCGAATCAAGGCCCGTGAAGATGCTTGGATATCCATTACTGTCGACGGCGAGGTGACCACGCAGCAGATCTTGGCCGCTTCTGCAGAAAAAACCTTTCGGGCGCAGAGAGACATTATTATTAGAACCGGCAATATCGGGGCGCTGGATCTTGAATTCAAAGGTGAGCCGTTGCCTGTGCAGGGCGCGACCGGCGAGGTAAAGACGCTGGCCTTCGACGCCAACGGCTGGCATGTTGTTACCAAACCGGCATCGATTCCCGCACCGGAATCGCAACCCCAGCCGTGATGTCAGCGGGGGTTCGCAAAGCCGTTAAAATCTTGAGCTTGCCGTTGGCCGGAGGCTGGCTTCCACCGGCTGCAAATACCGGTTTTCTGCATCCAAAAGCGTTGCGCCCCGACTCCTTCTCTGATAGCCTTTCAAGGACTGCAGGATGTTGAGTTCGTCGTTGCTTATTCCGACTCTATCCCCACCAGACGCAGCGTCCGCATGGTCTAAAGGAGAATGACTTGCCGCAGAATCGTTATTTGTTCACCTCTGAATCTGTCACCGAAGGTCATCCCGATAAGATTGCCGACCAAATTTCCGATGCAATCCTCGATGCCTGTCTCGTAGAAGACCCCGCCAGCCGTGTCGCTTGCGAGACCCTGATGACCACCGGCTTGGCCTTCATCGCCGGAGAAATTACTACCAAGGCCTATGTGGATTTTCCCGCCATTGTGCGTGGCACGGTCATGTCGGTTGGCTACACCGACGCAGCCTACGGTTTCGATCACGAAACTTGCGCCGTCATCTCTTCGATTCACGAACAATCGCCCGACATTGCCATGGGCGTCGATCCGGGCGGTGCCGGCGACCAGGGAATGATGTTTGGCTTTGCCACAAACGAGAATCCCGAGTTAATGCCGACGCCGATTCTGCTGGCACATCGACTGACGCATCGTCTGGCGGAGATTAGGAAGAGTGGGCAACTGGATTTCCTGCGTCCTGACGGCAAGTCTCAGGTCACGGTGGAGTATGACGCCAACAAGCGGCCGGTGCGCGTGGATGCCGTCGTCGTTTCGACCCAGCATTCAGAGACGGTCGACAATAAGAAGCTGCGGGCCGAAGTGCTGCAGCATGTGATTCAGCACGCGATCCCGGCGCACATGCTCGATGCCGACACCAAGTACCACATCAATCCAACCGGGCGATTTGTTGTTGGCGGACCGATGGGCGATACCGGCTTGACCGGGCGCAAGATCATCGTTGACACTTACGGCGGCATGGGCCGTCACGGAGGCGGATGTTTCAGCGGCAAGGACCCCACGAAAGTCGACCGCTCGGCTGCCTACATGGCGCGTTACATCGCCAAGAATATTGTCGCGGCGGGCTTGGCCGATCGCTGCGAAGTGCAGTTGGCGTATGCCATCGGCGTCGCAGATCCAGTCAGCATTTTGGTTGACACGTTCGGGACTTCGAAAGTCGATCCGACGATCATCCCGGATCTTGTGCGCGCGCATTTCAAGCTCACGCCGAAGGGGATTATCGAATCGCTGAATTTGCGCCGTCCGATTTACAAGAAGACTGCGGCGTACGGACACTTTGGACGCACCGACCCCGACTTCACGTGGGAAGCCACGGATAAGGCTGCGAAGCTGGCGAGCGATGCAGGCGTAGGCGAGCCGGTCGCGCAGGCGGTGCGCAGATAGCGTTTCGGGGTTTTCCGCGTGCAAAATCCTATCGACCCTGTTCTGAAGTTCCTGGAAAAGATCAATCAGCACGACGTCGATGGATTAGTAAGTCTTATGTCCGAGCAGCCTGTGCTGGTGGATTCTCTTGGAAATCGGTTTGAAGGACGCGAGAAACTGAGAGCAGGCTGGCAATCGTACTTCAAAATGTGTCCCGATTACACCGTGTCCCATGAGGAAATTTTCGATCACGGCAACATTGTGGCTGTATTCGGTTCCGCGGGAGGAACGATTGCCGCGAAGGGGGAATTGAAGGCGGAGAACCGCTGGCGGGTCCCGGCCGCTTGGATGGCCACGGTGAGAAACGGCAAACTGGAGGAGTGGCGGGTTTATGCCGATAATAAACCTGTCTACGAAATCCTGAATCGACTCAACAGG
>DASPSE010000089.1:0-16747 GCA_035624085.1 Terriglobales bacterium | reverse complement strand
ACTAAATCTCAGTCTGCGGCTGCCCCGCGGGCTGCCTCCTTCTCCGCTCCGATCCGCATGCTGTAAAACGAACGGTAGACGAAGATGAAGGAAACTACAAAGAATGCCACCGCCAGCACGTGCGCCAACCCTGCGCCGGTTTCGGTCAGCTTCACCGCAAGTTCGACTGCCAGCAATCCGAACAGTGTCGTGAACTTGATGACCGGATTAAGCGCTACCGACGAAGTATCTTTGAACGGATCGCCGACCGTGTCGCCAACCACCGTCGCCGCATGCAACTCCGTGCCTTTCTGGTTCAGTTCAACTTCGACAATCTTCTTGGCGTTGTCCCAGGCGCCGCCCGCATCCGCCATGAAGATCGCTTGATACAAACCGAACGCAGCAATCGAAATCAGATACCCGATGAAGAAGAACGGTTCCACAAACGCGAACGCCAGCGTCGCAAAGAACACCGCAATAAAGATGTTTAGCATGCCCTTCTGGGCATATTTCGTGCAAATCTCAACGACTTTCTTGCTATCGGAGACTGATGCCTTTTCGACGCCTTCGAGACGGATGTTCGCTTTAATGAATTCCACCGCGCGATACGCTCCCGTGCTCACCGCCTGCGTCGAAGCTCCCGTAAACCAGTAGATGATCGCTCCGCCGGTAATCAATCCCAACACAAACGGCGCGTGCAGCAGCGAAAGTTTGTCCACGTTTGCCGCCAGACCTTTCGTCAGCGCCATGATGATGGAAAAAATCATCGTCGTCGCGCCCACCACCGCCGTTCCAATCAACACCGGCTTCGCCGTGGCCTTGAAAGTATTGCCGGCGCCGTCGTTCGCTTCGAGCAGATACTTTGCTCTTTCGAAATTGACATCGATGTTGAAATCGCGCTTCAGTTCGGCCTGAACGCCTGGCACCTGCTCAATCAGGGACAGCTCGTAGACCGATTGCGCGTTGTCGGTGACCGGGCCATAGGAATCGACCGCGATTGTCACGGGCCCCATGCCGAGGAACCCGAACGCGACAAGACCAAACGCAAACACCGGCGCGGCCACCATCAGATTGCCCAAGCCCAGGGTACTGACTTGATAGCCAATCGCCATCAGCAACACCATCGTCAGCCCGAGATAGTAGCCAGAGAAATTGCCGGCAACGAAGCCGGACAAAATATCCAGCGACGCTCCGCCCTCCTGCGCCGAAGTCACAACTTCTTTCACGTGTCGCGATTCGGTCGAAGTAAACACCTTCACCAGTTCCGGAATCAGCGCGCCCGCCAGAGTTCCGCACGAGATAATCGTGGCCAGCTTCCACCACTGCGTGGGATCGCCGCCAAGTTCCGGAATGATCGAATAGGAAATGATGTAAGTGAGGACGATCGACACCACCGACGTGATCCACACCAGCGAGGTCAGCGGCGCTTCGAAGTTCATCTCCGTCGCGTTGCCGTATCTTGCCTTCGCGATTGCGCCATTAATGAAGTATGCTGCCGCACTGGCCACCAGCATCGCCACGCGCATCACGAAAATCCAGACCAGCAACTGCACCTGCACGCGGGGATCCTTCACACCCAGCAGGATGAACGTGATCAGCGCCACCCCCGTCACGCCGTAAGTCTCGAAGCCATCAGCGCTCGGTCCCACGGAGTCGCCCGCGTTATCGCCAGTGCAATCGGCAATCACGCCCGGGTTGCGCGCGTCATCTTCCTTAATTTTGAAGACGATCTTCATCAAATCCGATCCGATATCGGCAATCTTGGTGAAAATTCCGCCCGCAATACGCAGCGCCGCCGCACCCAGCGACTCGCCAATCGCAAATCCGATGAAGCACGGCCCCGCATAATCACCGGGAATGAAGAGCAGAATGATCAGCATCATCAGCAGTTCCACGCTGATCAGCATCATGCCAATGCTCATGCCGGCTTCCAGTGGAATGTGCGAAATCGGATACGGCTTCCCCCGCAGCCCCGCAAACGCCGTCCGCGAGTTCGCAAATGTGTTCACGCGAATGCCGAACCACGCCACGCCGTAGCTGCCCGCCATCCCGATAATGCTGAACAGCAGAATAATCGGCAGCGTCACGCCCACCGGTTTGCCCGGCACTGGCGCCAGCACGCCGAAGTAGAGCACGATCGCGACGGCGACAAACACCCACAGCAGCACCAGGAATTTTCCCTGCGTGATCACATAGGTTTTGCAGGTCTCATAGATCAGCTCGGAAATTTCGCGCATGGCGCGATGCACCGGCAGGTTCTTGAGCCGGGTGTAAATCGTCAGTCCGAAGCCCAAGCCGAAAATGCAGAACAAGATGCCAATCATGAGCAGGTTGTGCCCATTCATGCCAAGGAAGTTCACCGACCTGAGGTCGGGCAGCTTGAGGTTGGCTTCGCCGCCCACTTCTCCGGACGGTTGTGCGAACGCGGCCGACGCCATGGTCAGCACAGCCAGGACAGTTGCCAAAGTCTTCGCCCATGGGCGGGAGAAACAACGTCGGCATTCTGGGGACGCAACTTGAGCGAACCCGATGCGCATAGGAATCCTCCACATGAATTAATAGGATGACATAGGGTAGTGGGCCAGTTTGATTGTCATCAGCCTAATTGTCATCCCGAGCAAGCGCTTGTCGCTCAGCGAGGGATCTGGGCGAGCCCACGAAGTTAAGGCGTTTGCGCGGCATCCAAGCCGCGCGCCGAAATCCCGAGTGTAGCGAGGGACCTCAGCGACGCAATAACCGCGCGTCTGGCTCGCTTCCTTATTAAACTGAATTAAACTGACCACCACCTGATTTCGGTTCAGGCACCTCGCCCGGCGCACCTCGTTCCCGCGCTCTTGTGGAGCGCGTTGGAGCTATGGCCGGAGTTCCGAACACGCTTCCACCGCAAGACTTGAACAGGGATGCTGAGCTTGGCCGCGTCGGATGTTCACTGCGCTGTATACCATGCACCAGCGGCAGTGTCTGTGACAAGCAACCGGTCAGATGAGGGGACAACCTCATCGGACAAGGTTAGGCACACGACCAGTTTTTATAGCATTTCAGCGGGAGGAGGGTCAAACCTGAGGCGTTTTGGCGGCGTGAGCGAGGCGCGAAGCGCCGAGCGGGAGCCGCCAGGCGAAATCCCGAGCGCAGCGAGGGAACTGCTTCTGGGGGTGCCCCATGTCTCGCTGGCTTCGTGAGACATGGGACCTTGGACCCGCGATGCGTGGAGTATTGCCGCCAGCTACGCCCCGGCGGACAATTTGTGATGGTTCTTCCGCTCGGCGATGCCGTATTGCCTGATCTTGTAGAGAAGCGCTTTGTAGCTTATCTTCAGTAGTGCCGCGGCTTGTTTGCGGTTCCAATTCGTCTTGTCCAGCGCCTTGGCGATGGCTTCGGCTTCGGCCTCATCTTTCGCGCTGCGGGCCAAAGACTTCAATCCGCCTTCCGCTCCATTGCCGGAGCTCTCGCCCGTCGGACTGAACTGCGCTCCACTGCCGTCGCTCTTGGGTTTGAGTTCGTTGATAGCCAGCTTTTCATCGCCCAGCACGAGATAGCGCTTCACGAAATTGCTCAATTCGCGTAAATTGCCGGGCCAGTGATAGGCCAGGCAGGCTTCGAGCATCTCTGGCGAAATGGGCAGCGGCGGACGCGCGTACCGCTCCGCCTGGTGCGCCATGAAGTGCTTGAGCAAAATCGGAATTTCCTCCTTGCGTTCGCGCAGCGGCGGAATATGCAAGGTGAAAGCGTTTAACCGGTAGTAAAGATCTTCCCGCAGGCGCTTTGTGGCGAGAGCTTCGGGAATATTGATGTTGGTGGCCGCCAGAATGCGGACGTCGGCTTTGATCACTGAGCGGCTGCCCAGGCGCGAGAATTGCCCATCCTGCAAAATGTGCAGCAGCTTGGCCTGCAGCGAAGTCGGCATCTCGCCGATTTCGTCCAGTAGAATCGTGCCTTTGTTGCAAAGCTCGAATTTTCCGGGCTTGGGATGATTGGCGCCAGTGAAGGCCCCGGCTTCATAGCCGAATAGTTCGCTCTCCAGCAAATCGGCAGGCACTGCGGCGCAGTTCACCTTGAGGAAAGTCCGGTGCGCGCGCGGCGAGAGCTTGTGAATCAGCCGCGCCATGACTTCCTTTCCAGTGCCGCTCTCACCCAACATCAGCACGGGAATGTCAACGTTGGCAACCAAAGCGGCTTCGGAGCGGAGCTTCCGCATCGACGGACTGGCCGCCACGAAGAAGACGTCATCGGCCAGCTCTTCGACTTCCCCGGGATAGTTTTGCTGATTCGCACCCAGGCACTGATCGACGACGGTATCCAGTTCGGCTTTCTGGAATGGCTTGGTCAGATAATCGTAAGCGCCCAGGCGCATGGCTTGTACCACTTTGCGCGTGTCGCCCACGCAGGAAAGCATCACGACTTTCACGCCGGGCTGCAGCTGCCGGAGTTGTTCGAGAGTTTGCAAACCGTCGATGCCAGGCATCAGCAGGTCCAGCAAAACCAGATCAGGCCGCAGGCCCTTGGTCACGCGCTCGATGGCCTGTTCGCCAGTGCTGGCGGTTTCCACCTTGTAGTCGTCCACTTCCAGCAAAGTGCGGATGTAGCGCAGCATTCCCGGCTCATCATCGACCAGCAGAATGTTGCCCGGATTCTTCATTTGCTATTCCCTTGCTTCCCCGTCGACGGAGGTTTGAGTGGCACAATAAAGGAAAACTTGCATCCTGCCCCCGGTTCGCTCTCGACCCAGATTTTTCCGCCCATGCTGCTCACCAGTCGGCGGGCGATCGCCAGGCCGAGCCCCATGCCTGACTGCCGTTCGGTTTGCGGCAGCCGGAAGAAATCGTCGAATACTTCAATGTGATATTCGGCGGGAATGCCCGGCCCGGTATCGGCGACACTGATTTTCACCGAATTCGGGAGCGCACTCGCCTGGCGCCGCCGTTCCGTCAGGATGCCCGGCTGATTCACGTTGCGGCGATCCCACATGTAAGGCTCGGCATGAAGCCACACCGTACCTCCGGAAGGCGTAAACTTGGCTGCGTTCTCCAGCAGGTTGGAGACGACGCGTTGCATTTTGGCCGCATCAAACGGAAATTCCGGCAGTTTCTGATTGGGAAGAAAATAGAGTGCCAGTCCTTTTTCCTGGAAAGTGTGCGACCAAAGACGACAGACTTCCGACAGGCAGCCATTCAGGTCGCCCGTCTCGAAGCGCATTTTTACCTCGCCCGTCTCCAGTACACTGAAACTGAGAAAATCCTGGATGAACTGCTGCAGGCGCTGCCCGCTGGAATTCATGTCCTGCAGAACCTCACGCTGGCGCTGGTTGAGCGCGCCCAGTTTCTCGCTCTGCAAGAGCTCGACATACCCATTCAGGATCGCGAGCGGCGTCTTCAAGTCGTGAGCAGCGGAGGCCAGTGCGTTAGTGGTTCGCAGAAACCGTTCCCGAAGCTGGGTGTATTGCTGTAACAATTCCTGACTGCAGGCGGGATTAGGGCAGGCGTCTTCGCCCTCCGGTTTGGCGGGGCAAAGGCCGGAATCAAACGCCTTCGATCCTGCCTCGGGGAGGAACGTCTTTTCAGGCACTACACCCATTTGAGAAGAACTCGGTGGTTTGCGTATCGAGGGAGGAGAGCACTCAGGATCTGTGCAAATGAATGCTGACTGATGGTATGACGTAGCCCCCGGGGTGTCAACGGAAAATGCAATGAAATTGCCAATCATGGGCAAAAGTATGCAGTCGAAAGTACCTATCGGCTGACATCGCAGCCCGCGAAGTTGCGAACACAAGGCAAAAGATCCATGCGGGCAAGTGGAGCATTTCTAGCATGATCTCATCCGGCTCATCATGCTTTTGGCTGGGTCAATTCCGGGGGCGTGCACATCCCTGCCGGCATTTGGCCCCGAATGTGCGGCCAAAGGTCCATTCATCGGGGGCAAAGGACTAAACTTGAACCGAAGAAAGCCGGATACCAAACACCGAAAATGGGAGCGTCTTCCCCTGGCAGTTCCTGTTTTTGTTCGGAGCAAGAACGGCGATGACAAGGAATTATTGGAATTTGCTACCGCTTTGAACGTGTCTGCTGGGGGAGCTTTGGTCGCCGTGCGTCGCTCTTTGCCGCTCTCCTCGCAGGTTTTGCTGGAAATCCCCAGTGCCCCACTGGTTTCTGCTGTGAGCTTGCCTAAAACTTCCCGCAATTTGCAGGCCCGGGTGGTGTGGGCGACCCATGCTGAGGGCTACCAGTTGGTCGGCGTCAAGTTTTCCCATGCGTTGTTAGGCCCGAACTCCAGCCGTCTGGCCAAGCGACGGAAAGCTGTTTCTCCCCTGTGAAAAGTTTTTCTCACACCAAAACAGGCTCGTGAGTCATCCGTCCTTGGCCGGTCGCACTTTTCCACAGTGGGCAATTGCCTCTGTAATCCACTGAATCCCAGACATATAGGTTCAGTTTAGAAGTGAGTGAATGCCAGCTGAGGGCTTTGGCGTTCAGGGTGCATACCTCCAGGCTGGGGTCCATGCAATGCCGGTTCAACCAACCAATTCGTTCAGTTCTCTGGTCCAGTCTTTAGGCGAATTTCCTCCGGAGGAAGTGATCTTCGGCGGTTCAGAGGCCATGCAGACGCTGCGGGGGCGGATGGCCAAAGTAGCCAGCGCCAACGTCCCGGTATTAATTCATGGCGAGAGCGGAACCGGCAAAGACATCATTGCCCGCATGATCCACGCCTTGTCGCCCTGGAAGGGCGGACCCTTCGTCAAAGTCAACTGTCCCGCAATTCCCGGGACGCTGCTTGAAAGCGAGCTGTTTGGATACGAAAAGGGAGCCTTCACCGGAGCTTACGGTTCAAAACCTGGCCGCGTTGAACTCGCTCATCGGGGCACCCTGTTTTTGGACGAGATTTCTGAGCTGGATTTGGCTCTGCAATCGAAACTTCTGCAGTTGCTCCAGGATGGACAGTTTTGCCGCATCGGCGCACAAGAAGACAAGAAGGTCGAAGTTCGCGTGGTCTGTGCCACCAACCGCCAACTGGAGAACGAAATCGAAGGCGGGACCTTCCGCCGGGATCTTTTCTATCGCATCAACGTCGTGAACCTGCAGATGCCCCCGTTGCGCGAGAGGCGCGGCGACGTTGAGTCTCTGGTCAATTATTTTCTGGAATACTACAACCGCAAATACAACTGCCGGGCGCATACCCTCTCTTCCGAACTGATTGGTCTACTGCAGAAGTATCATTGGCCGGGGAACATCCGCGAACTCGAAAACCTGATGAAGCGCTATGTCATTCTGGGCAGCGAGGAGGTGATCAGCAACGACCTCATGACGCGCGCTGAGCAGGAATTTTTCAGTCCCGAGATCAATCTGGATGGCCCAATCTCGTTAAAGAAGCTGACCCGTCAGGCCACGCGGGAACTCGAACGCAAAGTCATCCTCAAAGTGCTGCAAGCTCACCACTGGAACCGCAAACAGGCAGCCCGCGCGCTGAGTATCAGCTATCGCGCTCTGTTGTACAAGATTCGTGACGCTGGTCTACCGCCCAATCGAGCCGTGCGCCGGCCAACCGCCGCCGTAGCCGACGGCGGCGTCGCTGCCGATTGAAACTGCCAGCAGGCGCGAGCCCAAAATTCCCCACGCCTTTCGCGGTATCATGAAGGCTTCTATGACCGCGACCCGACGGAAATCCGCGCAGGAACTCGAGTCCACTCGCGAAATGACCAGCCTGGTTCAGCAATCCTGCCTCGTAGCCAAAGATGCCGCATTCAACCTGCGCGACTTTCTGGAGAATTCTTCCAACATGGCATTCATTGCGGTAAAGGACTGCGAAAAAGAGTTGGACCGCATGGAGCGCAGGATCGACGAACAAATCACGAGCGCTATCACCCAGGTGAGCGAAGCCGAAGCGCGGGAATTGCTCGCCTGTTTGAAATTCATTATCGATCTGGAGCGCATCGGCGATTTGACGTGGTCGGTGACCCAGCGTTTGCAGCGCCTGCCCGGGAAGCTGCTGAAGGACGATCACCGCGATTTGATTACCATGGCGGAAGTTCTGGAGAAGATGCTGGAGAATATTCACCAGGGATTCGTGAGGCGCGATCTGGATTCGGCCAACTGGGTGTTGAAGACGGACACGCAGATCGACCACGTCTGCCACGCTGTTTTCCGCCGGCACCTGGAGAGCAAAGATTGCACTTTCGACTACAGCACCAATCTGCTGCTCATGGCGCAGGCGTTCGAGCGCGCCGGCGATCATGCCAAGAATCTTGGAGAAGAATTGTTCCACCTGGTGGAAGGCCACAGCATGCGTCACGAGCCCAAGCGGCCGAAAAGTTCGCGATCAGAGTGAATCGATAACTTGCCAAAAGCGAAAGCCGCCGGCTCTGCGGCGGCTTCGTCATTCGAACTTGCGGCATCAGTCTATCGCGGCGCTTCTTCCAGTCGTCCCTGTTCCAGCTTTTCCTGGCACTCGATGCAATGCCGCGTCCACGGCACCGCTTCCAGCCGTTTGGGATTGATCTCCTTGCCACACGAGATGCATTCTCCGAACGTCCCTTCGCGAATGCGCGACAGAGCCGCATCCACCATCTGCAGCAGCTGCCGGTCGTTATTGCTCTGGTGAAAGAGAAATTCTTTGGTATAGGAACTGGCCGCGCGATCGGCGATGTCCTGCGCCGTATCCTCGTCCGCGGAGCGCCCGTCCTGTTGCGTACGCGAAACCATGCGGCGCAATTCCTGCTGCCGCGTTTCCAATCTCTTTTTAAACGAATCCAGCTTCTTCTTATCCATGGATGCTAACTTCACTGCAAACAACCTCGTTCCCTGCTTGGCTCCTCAGCGTTTAGGCCAAACGGAAATGATATGCGCCTAAAATGAGATGCGTCAACTGGCGGTATGGATTCCGGTAGTG
Organism: Terriglobales bacterium; assembly: GCA_035624085.1. Lineage (GTDB taxonomy): Bacteria > Acidobacteriota > Terriglobia > Terriglobales > Acidobacteriaceae > JAFAGX01. The sequence goes on along the minus strand of DASPSE010000089.1, from coordinate 7,894 downwards.
TCTTAATTTGGCGTCGCTCTGCGACCTTGGCGAATTCTCAGCGCCCTTTGCGGTGAAAAGCTTTTTAACCGCGAAGATCGCAAAGGAATCGCTAAGGGCACGAAGCAGTCAAGCAATCGAAACTGGGACAGTACCGTGGATTCGGCAGTGCCGCAGGAATGCGTTCTCCTGGTGTACCTTGGGACCAACGTCGATTTAGTTTGGGCAGGCTTTCTGAGAGCGGAGGGCGAAGCCGGTCATGCGAAAGTGGCTCATCAAACTCGGCCTGGGTGCGCTCGTGCTGGCAGCCTTCGCGGTTGGCGCTGGCTATCTTTCAACTATAAATGTGGTCGGCCATTTTGCTCCCTCCTTCAAAGCTGTGCCCGTGCAGTACGGACTCAGGTCTGAAGCAATCAGTTTCCAATCCCTGGACGGCATAAACCTGAAAGGCTGGTGGATACCGGCTCAGGGAACTGCTCCGCATCAACCAGGAGTTCTGGGCACTGTCATTCTTGCGCACGGCAACGGCAGCAATCGCTCCTCAATGCTTTCGCGTGCTGCGTTTCTTGCCGTGAACGGCTATAACGCCTTTCCCATCGACCTCCGCGCCCACGGCGAGAGTGGCGGCGACTATATGACGCCGGGCCCGCTGGAGGCTCTCGACATTTTGGGAGCGGTTGAAGCCGCGAAACGGCGGGGAGAACGTGGTCCGTTTGTGGCTTTTGGGCACTCCTACGGCGCGCGCGCGGCGCTCTGGGCTACCGCCCGGTCGAATGACATTTCGGCCGCCATTTCTGACGGCGGATTCATCTCCATTTACAGTACCCTGCAGCGCGAGGTAGCCCTCGTTGGAAACGACCCCAAGGCTTCCTTTCCCGAGAAGGCTGGTCTACAAATGGCCAACACACTGGCCCAAGCGTCATGGGCCAGGGCTTTTGTGGAATTCGCTTATTATTGGCGCACGGGAGTCAGGTTGCCTTCCCAACTTGATGATGTCACGCCAGCGGTTTTGCAAATCGGCAATAGGCCCATTCTATTTATCGTGGGGGAGAAGGACCCAATCGCGCCTCCCGAAGACTCGCAACATTTGTATGAGGCGGCGAGGGGTCCCCTGAAGGAGATCCTCGTTGTGCCCGGCGCCGATCATAATTCCACCTTCGGTGCCAATCCCGATCTCTACAAAACAAAAGTGATCGATTTCCTTGCGGCTGCCCTAAAATCCCGCACCCAGCCGGTCACCTCGGCAACGTCTCGGGCAGGCTGGCCAGTGCATACCCCATGACTGCCATGGCGGCGGCGTTCTCGCGCAGTTCCTGGGGGACAATCTTGTCCAGCGTGTCGGCGGCAGTGTGATGGTAGTTGAAATACGTTCGATTGTCCTGCATCAATCCGAACGTGGGCACGCCAACCTTCGCCATCGGCGCAATATCCGCCCCGGGGCTGCGCTCGGTCAAATGGATCAGATTCGCTCCGAAGGTCTGCAGGATATCTTGCACCGGTTTGAGAAGCGGTAGCGCGGCGGGATTGATTTTGGCCTCGAAGCCGAGCGGATGATCCGCCCCCAAGTCGCTCTCGATCGCGGCAACGTGGTTTGTCATTTCTGCTGCGTGCTCCCTGGCGTAGACGTCGTGGCCGCGCCCGCCGTTTTCTTCATCCATCCAGGCGATCACCCGTATCGTGCGTCGGGGATGCAGCTGCAACTGCTGGATCAGCTGCGCCGTCTCCATCGCGACCGCAACTCCAGCCGCATCGTCAATGGCTCCGGTCCCCAAGTCCCAGGAATCCAGGTGTCCGGAGACCACGACAACCTGCTCGGGATGTTCAGTGCCTTTAAGATCCGCAATCACGTTGTAGCTTGTGCTGTCCGGCGCAGTTTCCGAAGTCAAGGTCAGGTGCATGCGCGTTTTGCCTTGAGCGGCGAGCCGGGCAATCAACTCGGCATCTTCGCTAGTTACCGCTCCGGCGGGGATTCCCGCCGCCGCGCTCCATCCGGTGTGCGGAAGGCGATAATCCGCTCCTCCAACCGAACGGACTAAACAGGCCGCAGCTCCTAGCTCGGCTGCGGCTTTTGGCCCCGAGGAACGATAGACCACGGCCTCACCGTAGGCCTCGCCCGCTAACCCAGTCGCCGCTTTCTGCTTGTCGAATGGAACATTGAACAGCACGATCTTCCCAGCCACTTTGTCCCGCCCCAGCGCCTTCAACTCATCAAAGTTCTTCGCTACGACGATCTCGGCTGTCAGCCCACCGGCGGGGGTCGGCGCATTCCCACCCAAGGCAGTGAGCACAATTTTTTGCGTCGTACCCGGCGCCTGTTCCGGATACTCGATCAGTTCGGCCGTTTCGACACCTCGAATCCAGTGCGGGACCTGCACCTCTTCCAGTTGCACCTCGAGCCCAAGCCGCTTCAGCTCACCGGCTACATATTGAACCGCGGCCTGTGCTTGTGCCGAGCCCACAGCGCGAGGACCGATGTTATCGGTCAGATGCGCCGTTTGTTGGTAGGCGTAGTCATCAGTCAGCGCCGTGTTACGCAACGCTATCAGCTCATTCCGCAATTCCGGCGAAATGGATTTCGGCTGGGTTGAAGCTGGTGGATTCTGTGCTTGTGAATACGAGACATTTGTAAGGATCACAAAGACCACAGCGACGGTTAGGAGGCGCATATTGGTGGTCCAGTGTAAGTGCAAGCGGTGATCTATGGGAAGGGCGAAGAGCAGTAGCCACTGGCGAGGCGGCAGTGGTCAATATTGAGTGATCAGGGTGCTGCAACTTCGCTGACAACTGACCGCCTGCCACTGAACACTGACTACTTCCCAAAGAAAAGCGGCCCCATCGCTGGGGCCACTATCTCAAAAGAGGCAGTTGGAAAGGAGTCAGGAAAGGCGATGCAAGGAGCCGATCCATCGCACGGATCGGCACAAAGAGAGATGTCGAAAACAGAGAGTGAAGGTCATTCGTCGGCGGCCTCTTTCATTGACTCTGTAAAGAAGCATTTGCCCCGCCAAAATAACTGCTCTCGCCGGCCCCGGATGGCCGATCTGCAAGTGCTTGTATCTCTGTCACTTAACGCTCACACCAGGAAAGGGGCACATTAATGAGAGGCAGAGTCTAAAGCAGGTAACTGCAGAGTCCTGCACATTCGGTGCAGGGCACCGGCCTAACACTGTGGACCGTTCCGCTGTTACGAGTTGCCTGCCACGGTGCGTAATTTACCGGGCAGGAAATGGTAAGGTGGCCAGGGCCCGCTCACCGTCAGTTCGCAGTTCTTGAGTTGCTTGGCGGCACTGCTGTAACGGTTCTGGTACTTTTCAATGGACTTGGACTCGATCAGATGGGCGATGTCAATCAGCATCCCTTCCGTATTTACTCTCTTGCAGCTAACTTCTTCTTCCAGCGGGTTGAACATCTTGTGCACTTGCACTGACAGCGCCCGTGCCTTGGTCTGCCGTTCACGGTCGCGCGCCGCCTTTTCCCGCAGTTTCATCAGGTACTCACCGCCAACCGTATCAGGCAGTTGCACATCCATCAACGCCTCGCGCAGCGACCCGTCGCGGACCATAAGCTTCAAATGCATCTCAGCCTTGCCGCGCAGCCGAGCCACGCTCTGGCCAAAGGCGCGGCGGTTGGCACGAACCGCCTGACGCAGCGCCTCATCGCTGTCGAAGATGGTGCCAAAGCGGAAGGGCAGCACCGTCCCGTTGCGGAAGCAGACGCTCACCACCCGCGCGTGCTCTAAAACCGCCTTGTCCTCCAGAATTGCGATAGTCCGGTCGTATTCGCTGACCACCACCGAAAACTCGCCGCTGGGATAGCTCATTACCGAGGCTGAATTCACTCCTTGAATACCTTCCAGCAGGAAGGGGCGCCGCGCGCGTGTTCCATTGGGGGTGTGCTGCTCAGTGAGGCAATATGCGTACCACGCCATACAGGTATCTCCGTACCTTTCCCGGGACAAACATCTCCATCCCGGGTTGAGACAGTTGGTTACGGCACTTGAACCTTGGAAGAAAGGGCGGTACCACGACTAGAGAACGCTTGCTGCTGCGTTCGACAACATATTACTTCGGTACCCAGGGAAATTGCAACACTTTTGTAGCATGGTGCATCAGCCCCGAGAAGAAAATAACTCGCATAGAGACGAACGACCCTAGTAGTCGGTGATCCGACAACGCGACCGTCTCATTTAGCTCTTCTCCGCTTCTTTGGCCCGCCGCGCCGCCTCCCGCTCCTGCAGCGCCAGGCTGGCGACGCGCTGCATTTCGTCTACTGGGGCGGGTTTGCCCGTCCAGATCTCGAATTGCCGGGCGGCTTGCTGGACGAACATCTCGATGCCCGGAATCACTTCCGCGCCGGCGGCTTTGGCCATCTTCATCAGACGCGTCTCCGCCGGGTCGTAAATCATTTCGAAAACGTACCGTGCTTTGATTTCATCCTCTTTTAAAGGAGATTCGCGCGTGTTTCCCATGCCGACCGGAGTGGCGTTGATAATGACGTCAAACGAAAGCTTCTTTAAATCGGCGCGCTTGAGGGTCCGGGCGCGGGCGGAGCGCGACAGTTTCTGCGCCGGACCCAGCGTGCGATTGAAAATGTACACTTCCGCGCCGCGTTCTTTCAGTCCGAAGACCGCCGCTCGCGCCGCGCCGCCCGCACCCAGCACCAGTATCTTCGCGTTCTCCAGTTCAAGCCGCAGTTGTAAAGGCCGGACAATGCCGGCACTATCGGTATTGAAGCCGTAGAGTTTTCCGTCCTGCGCCCGCACCACTGTATTGCAGGCGCCGATCTTGGTTGTATAAGGGTCGGTGTTATCCAGATGGCGCAGGATGGCCTCTTTGTAAGGCATGGTGACAGAAAGCCCGTGAATAGGAATGTCTCGCACGCAGGCCAGCAAGTCTTTTAAAGTCTTGGCATGCAGCGCGACATAAACTCCGTTCACGGTCTCGCGACGCAAAGCGGCATTCATGATCGCAGGTGAAAGCGAGTGTGACACCGGGTCTCCGGCAACGCCGTAGACGCGAGTTGCCGCATCCACCTGCTCAATGCGGTAAGTGCTGCGTAGCTCCTGGGCCGTGACTTGCCCGGGGGCAGTTTTCTCGCCTTCCCTGACCGCGGCGAAAGTAAAAATGCTGCCCGCGCGTAACCCCAGAACGCGGCTGATGATTCCTTGCTCTCCCATACACACTCCGATCAAGGAGTGCCGGTCGCTGTTCTTCTCGATGAACTTCATCATGGCGACGTTGTCATAAAGAGTCGTGGCCGTGGTGACAATTTTGTAGAAGTCGGCCGGGATGGCGACCATCTTTTCCAAAGTGCGTTCCAGGTTCTTGGTCGCGCGGAAATCATGGAAAGAGAGAATCAGAGCCGCTGAGTTCCGCAGACGTTGCAAATGCTGCGGTCTGGCGCGGACCGCGCTCTGCAGTTCGAGATCGATTAACTGGCAGCCGGCTGCTGCCGCCTTGCTCAGAACGTCCAGCTCTGAGGCGACCGTGCCTTTGAATTTGCCTCCGCCGGCAGCCCGGCGGCAAGTAGCGACCAGCGCCACGTGGGGATGGTATTCAGTAAATTGCTTGATCTTCGGCAGGGCTAGGGCAGGCCGGGAAAGGTAATCCAGCCTGAACTCAAGAAACCCGTTGTCGCGAACCAGAGCCTCGGCCTTTTCGATCATTTCCGTGGCATCGGAGCCGGTCACAGCCACACAGACGCGAGGCAGCCGCAGCGGCCGCAGCCGCGCCACAAAGTTATTGGAGGCAGCGCTCATTAAATTCAGAGTGGCGCGATATTACAGGCGTGTAATTCCAGATGCAACAACGGATTATGTTTTGGGCCGGGAAAACTTTTTAACGTATCTGCCATGGCACCAGCGTAACCTTGACCCCTCTTACCCGGCTTGTTACTGTCCGCACTGGAACCCTTTTATTTTTCTGTAACTTAAGGGGAGCGAGGCGGGGCGCGAGCAGCTCTGACTTCGGAGGTAACATGAAGAAAATAGGATTGTTACTGGTCTTGTGCCTGGCAATCGGCACACTGGCCCAGCTGGCTGCGGCAGCCGCGGATCAAAACGCGCCCGATGGAACAGTGGCCACGAACGTGAATTTCCCCGTCGAGCGCATCGAGGCGCCCACGTACTCTGACCTTTACTGCGCCGGTTTTGTTAGCAAGAATCTGCTGCCCAACGTCAATTTCGTGGCCGGTGGCCTGGACACACCGAACACGACCCAGTACGGCAACGGTGAACTCGTCTACCTCACTGGCAAGGGATACGAGCTGGGCAAGCGCTATTCGATTGTGCGTGAGTTGCGCGATCCCAACCGTTACGAGACGTATCCCGGCCAACTTGCGATGCTGAAAACAATGGGTCAGCCCTACGCCGAGCTCGGCACCATTCGCGTGGTTGACACGCGCAGCAGGAGCGCAGTTGCCAAGATTGAATTCAGTTGCGCTCCGATCGTCCCCGGCGACGTCGTGACTCCGTTCGTGGAAAGAGCCAGCATCCCGTACCATCAGCCAATGCATTTCGACCGTTTCGTTTCTGCCGGTGGAAAGGCCAGCGGGCGGATCGTGCTGGCGAAAGATTTCGATACGGAGTTGGGCACGGGAACCAAGATTTATCTCAATCTGGGCGCGAACCAGGGGATCAAGCCCGGCGATTATTTCCGCGCGGTTCGTTCCTACGAGGTCGATCTGCACGACCCCGTAGATTCGCTTTCGTTTAAGGCTTCGGCCGCCGAGGATACGCAAGCCAAGCCGCCTGCGATCGAAAAGAACATGTTCACCGGCACCAAAGGTCCGTCCATTCACGTGGCCGATCTCCCGCGGCGCGCGGTGGGCGAAATCGTCATCCTTAGCACCACACCCACCACTTCGACGGGCATGATTGTGTTCGCCATGGAAGACATGCACATTGGCGACGTTGTGGAACTGGATCCGCAATAACCTCCGCAACCTCGTTTCCTGCTAAGCCGGGAAGGCAACGCCTTCCCGGCTTTAGTTTTTCTGGCGAGCGTCGGACCCACCCCGCTCGTCCGCCATCGACGTGGACTACAATCCGAGGCCAAAGTACCAAACCACGGAGGAAGCACTTGTTCGAATCCGAATTCTTAACCAGTTCGCCGGAAACTCACGCAGCATATCGTGGCGCCATCGAGAGAGCGACCGAAGTGATTTGCCAGGCGCTGCCCAGCCATCCGTACAGCGGCAAGGAGCCGGCAGCTTTGGGCCCATTGTTCGACCACGAATTTCTACCCGAGACCGCCTGCGAGCTCGACAACCTATGGGAGCGAGTGCGGAAGGTCATTGCCAACTCCGTTATCGTGACCCATCCGAACACCGTGGCGCACTTACATTGTCCTCCACTCATCGTGGCCCAGGCGGCGGAAGTCGTAACCAGCGCTCTGAATCAATCCATGGACTCATTCGACCAGGCGCCGGCGGCAACGGTTCTTGAGGGAAAGTTGGTGCCCTGGTTGTGCCGCGAAGTGGGCTTGGGTTCCTCCGCCGGTGGCATCTTCACCAGCGGCGGCACACAGTCCAACTACATGGGCCTGCTCCTGGCGCGCGACGCGTGCGCCGCGAGAGCCTGGAATTGGTCGGTGCAATCGCAGGGTCTTCCAGCGGAAGCTCACCGGCTGCGCATTCTTTGCTCCGAGGTCGCCCATTTCACTGTGGAAAAGTCTGCCACCCAGCTTGGCCTGGGAACCCGGGCGGTCATTCGCGTCGCAGCCGATGACTCTTTTCGCATGCGTCCTGAAGCTCTCCGCTCCGCGCTGGCAGAACTCCGCCGTCACGATCTCATTCCCATGGCCGTTGTCGGTACCGCCGGAACCACAGACTTTGGCTCGATCGACCCGCTCCCGGACGTCGCGTCCCTTGCCCACGAAGCCGGTGCGTGGTTTCACGTAGATGCAGCCTATGGATC
>DASPSE010000084.1:0-2152 GCA_035624085.1 Terriglobales bacterium | reverse complement strand
ACGCGAGAGGCCGCACCTCAGCAATCCGGCCCCTCTGCGGTTGAGCAGGAACTCATCAATCTGCAGAAAGCGTTTCTGGACGCGCAGGAGCGCGGCGACGCCGAATACGTCAAGAATGCCGTGGCCGACGATTTCCTGTCTATCGAAACCACCGGTGACAGCTCGGGCAAGAAGGAACTCGTGCGCGACGTTCACCCGCCTGAGAAATCCGAGCCTTCGCCGATCTTGTACGACTTCAGGGTTGTACAACTAGACGAAGGTTGCGCGGTTGTGACTTATAAAGGCGTATTTCCAGGTAATCAAATTGACAGATATCAGCACCTGAGCGACACCTGGGTTCAACAAAACGGCCAGTGGAAACTGAAATTCCAGCAGAGTACCTTGAACCTGTGGAGCGCCCACGACCTGGACTGAATGATGGTCTCACAACGGAGGGAGTGCAGTTTTCTGCTGAATGCCTTGGCCCTCCACGATCGTGTAGATGAAGTCTGCGGGAACATTGTGCAGTTGCTCAACGCGGCCGCTTGGCCATCGGATCTCAACTTCATCCATCGTTGCGAAACTGCTTAGTCCGAAATGCAAACGTGGATCATTCTGCGAAAGATAACTTCCACCTGCTCGAACTTCATTGATTTGGATCAACTTTCCCGCCTTCACGGTTACGCGGGCGCCAATTGCGGAGCGATTACTCTTCGTGCCTACCAGCCTGAATAACACGCGATGGTTCTTTGTCTCGGTCTGATTCAATAGCAAAGTCGGAGGCTCGCCGGTGTTGATAATGACCATGTCGACTTTGCCGTCATTGTTGATGTCCCCGAATGCCACTCCCCGTCGTGATTCCGCCGGTATGCCGGAAAGTACATTCGAGAGATCTTCGAACGTTCCATCGCGCTGGTTGCGAAACAACTGCATGGGCTGGCGATAAGGCGGAGCCCCACGAACCAAATCCATCTGCGGATAGACGTGGCCGTTGGCAATGAACAGATCCAGCCAGCCATCGTTGTCCATATCAAAAAACCCCGTTCCCCATCCGACCCATTCATACGTGGGACGAGCCAGCTTGGCGGCATAACTTACGTCGGAAAATCCTTGTTCTCCTAAATTGTGGTAAAGCGTGTCCGGTTGTTCGGTGAAGTTGGTTACAAACAGCGAGAAGCGGCCCTCGTGCAGATAGTCTCCCCAATCGACTCCCATCGATCCTTGCTCCAGTCCATCGCCGCTGAGCGCGACTCCAGAGAGCATGCCAACTTCTTCGAATGTGCCGTTGTGTTTGTTGTGATATAGGTAATTGGGCCCGGAGTCGTTAGCTACATAGAGATCGGGCCATCCGTCATTGTCGTAGTCGCCCCAGATCACTCCCAATCCATAATATTTATTTGGGTCATCGACGCCGGCCTTCTTTGAAACCTCCTCAAACGTGCCGTCGCCCCGGTTGTGGAACAGCAGATCGGATTCACCCAGCATCCCCCAGGGTCCGCATTGCACCGCGATTCCTTTGAAGCTGCAGTTCTTCTCGTTCTTGCCGAAGTCGGGAAGTTTGTTGATATCGAAGTGCACGTAACGGGAAACGAAGAGATCGACGTACCCATCGCGATCATAATCACCCCAGGCCGCGCCGGTGCTGAATCCGCCGACAGCGACTCCGGCCTTCTCCGTCACGTCTTCAAACTTGCAGTTACCAAGATTGTGATAAAGCGCGTTGCCGCCGTACCCCGTCACGTAGATATCGGGCAGCCCATCATTGTCGTAATCCGCTACAGCAATGCCCATTCCCCACCCTTTTCGGGTCAGACCGGCGGATTTTGTGATATCGGTGAACTTGAAACCCTCGTCCTGGTGATAGAGGGTGACCATGGGATCGCCGCCCTGCTTGTACCGCTCGACGCTCGATCCGTTCACCGTGATGATGTCGAGTTTCCCGTCATTGTCGCAGTCGATCAGCCCAGCGCCTCCGCTCATCGATTCCACGATGTAGCGTTTCTCGGGCGAAGAGATGTGTGGGACCAAAAGTCCAGCTTGCTTAGCCACATCGACGAATTTCGGGATCGGCGCGAGCGAAGGGCGAACCTGCGTAAAAGCCACAAGAACCAAAAGCAGCGCAAACGCCGTGTACAGGATCGTGCGCATGAGATTAGGAAATTTTAGCGCGGCC
>DASPSE010000071.1:0-2691 GCA_035624085.1 Terriglobales bacterium | reverse complement strand
TTCCCGTGGTAGGTGATGATCGCGACCAGCATGTCAATGGCAAGCAGCGCAGCCGCGTAGCGCGTAAGCAACCCCAAGATGAGCGCGATTCCGCCCAGGAGTTCAACCGTCGTCAACAAAACGGCAGCCACGGTGGGCTGCGGTATCCCCAGTGAGTTTAAGAATCCGGCAACATCGTGAAAACCCCAGGAAAGCTTCTGCCAACCGTGCATAACAAAAATTACGCCTACGGCTACTCGCAGCAAGGCAATTCCCCAGGAGCGTAAGTCAGATCCGTTGTTCATTGACCTCTCCCCGCAAACGGGTATTGTGGATTGCAGCCACCGGCTGCTCCGCCAGCTGAAGCAGAAAAACAGAGACAGGCTCGCCCACGTCGCCCCGTCGGGCCGCGAGCAGACAGCTCAATATATTCCTTCCAACAAAAAATTTACAAACTGCACAAATCTTTACGATCGGTGGGCCATTATTTAACTAACCGGTTAGTAAAACTATTTGCGAGCTGACGGGTTCACTCCTACAGAGGATGGAGGAAAAAATGAAAAACATTCTTCGAGTTCTGGGTTTGTTCCTGGCAATAAGCGCGTTTGCCGTGGGGGTGAGCGCGGAAACCACCGGCGCGGCGCGATACGATGCCGCGATTCAATCCAAGGTTACGCAGACACTGGCAAGCAAGCGCCAATTCCGCAACGTGCATTCAACCGTGGAAGACGGCATTGTTACGTTGGCCGGCGATGTGGATTTGTACCAGCAGAAGCTGGAAGCAGCCAAGAAAGTCCGCAAGCTGACAAACGTGCAGGGTGTGCGCAACCTGATAGCCGTCGCTGGCAAGGACATGCCTGACGCCGAGCTTGCCGCCCAGTTGGATCGCAAGCTCTACTACGATCGCATCGGCTACGACAATCTGTTTAATTACGTAACCGCGTCGGTTCAGGACGGAGTCGCCGTTTTGAGCGGCGAGGTACGGACTGACGTCGATCGGGATTCGGCCCTGGCCCTGGTTGACAACACGCCGGGAGTAAAAGATGTCGTTAGTGACATCAAGGTAGAACCCGCATCATTCTTCGACGATCAGATCAGAATCCGGGCGGCGAGGGTGATCTATCGTGACCCCGTGCTGAGCCGCTACGCGATCGACCCCGCGTACCCAATTCGTATCGTGGTCGACAATGGCAAGCTGAGCCTGTACGGCACGGTTGCCACACAGATGGAGAAGAACGTGGCCGGCATTCGGGCGAATCAGGTCTTCGGCGCCTTCAGCGTGCAGAATAATCTGGAAGTTGCGAAGAGGTCCTAAATAGGGATTTGGAATCGGAGGGCAGGCGCGGCTTCGGCCGCGCCTATTTTTTTGTTCTCGATCTATTTCGCCGGTGTGTGCTTGAACGGAAGTTTCGTATATCGAGCCTTGTCGATTTCAACCACCAAAGCCACTCGTCCCTCCGGACTGCGAAACGGAAATGGCTTCCCGGTGTACTTGTGGGAGATGGGGTCCATTATTTTCAGGTCAGGATCGGGCCGTCGCTCAACCACGCGGCCTCGCAACTGCGCTTCCTCATAGGGATCATCGAAATCCACAATGGACAGAGCTACCCTCGCGTCGCGGCGCGTGTTCTTGGCTTTCAGCGAGCTTTCGCCGGTGCAGATGATGACGCGGTCCCCCTCGCGTCCAACCCACACCGGCACCGATTGTGGCGAACCGTCTGACATGAGCGTAGCCATGTGGGCGAAGTTGGGACGATCAATTAGTCGTTTGATTTCTTCTGAGAGCGTGATGACCATCGCTATCTCCAAATATGTCAAGCTCGGTGTATTAATGGTTCTGCCATAACCAGCACACGGGTTACCCGCCTCAACAATCCACTGAGAAAACTAGAGTCTGTTGATCAGCGATGCCACATACCCGGCGCCAAAACCGTTATCAATATTTACCACGCTTACATTCGAGGCGCAGGAGTTCATCATTCCCAGCAAAGCCGCGACTCCCTTAAATGCCGCCCCATAGCCTACGCTCGTGGGAACGGCAATCACCGGCACTCCAATCAGGCCACCGACCACGCTCGGCAGCGCTCCTTCCATTCCCGCACACACGATCACGACTCGCGCTTTGACCAAGGTTCCTCGATTTGCCAGCAGGCGATGGATTCCCGCCACGCCGACGTCGTAGAGGCGCTCGACTTCATTGCCCATCAGTTCCGCGGTGACCACGGCCTCTTCTGCGACTGGAATATCGCTTGTGCCCGCGGAAACAACTGCAAGCCTGCCCTTCCCGTATTTAGTTGAGTCACGCTGCAAAACAATGGCTCGCGCCACCTCGCGATACTGCGCCTTACGTACCTTCTTCTTGACAGCGGCGAATTGCTCCGAACTGGCGTGGGTAGCGAGAATATTGCCGCCATGCCGCGCTAACCGCGAGAAAATTTGCGCCAACTGCGCCGGTGTCTTCCCTTGCCCGAAGACCACCTCGGGCATTCCAGCGCGCAAGGCCCGATGGTGATCGAGCTTGGCAAAGCCTAAGTCCTCGAATGGCAGGTGGCGCAGCCGGTTGACGGCTTGGTCCGGCGACAGCTTTCCCGAGCGGACCTGCGCGAACAGCTTGCGGATCGATTCAGCGTTCAAAGGAGCACTCCCCCGCGATCAGCACTGAAACAAGATTTTAGACCAGGGTTTTGACCTCGGGGTGTGAGCACCGGCGGT
>DASPSE010000050.1:0-9486 GCA_035624085.1 Terriglobales bacterium | reverse complement strand
CAATAATCCCTACTGCGCGCCAGACGACTGTGAATGGCTGGGGCCGCAGGATTTCTATACGATTTACAACGAAACTCCCCTGCTTACGGGCCATTCCTGTGACGGCAAGGCCTGCGACGGCACGGGCCAAACCATCGCCGTAATCGAGGAAACCGATGTGTGCGCGGGCCAGAGCGGCACTTCGCCCGACGATTGCGCCGGAGCGAATGATCTGGCTGCGTTCCGTTCACAATTTGGATTGCCCCCGGCGCACGTCAATTACTATTTCGGTATCCCGAGATACTGCGCCGATCCCGGTGTTCAGGGGCCGAATGGAACCTTCGAGGAAATCGAAGCTGACGTTGACCTGCAGTGGGCAGGTACTACGGCGCCGGGCGCGACGGTTGACTTCATTGCCTGTGCTCCGACCATGACCACGGGCGGGGTTGATCTGGCCGCCATCTATGCGGTGAACAGCCTTAGCCGCACGGTTTCGTCCTTCAGCGTAAGCTACGGAATCTGCGAAGCCGAATTGCCGCTCAACGAATTCCCTTTTGTCTTTGGCACCAACGCCTTTTACAACAACCTTTGGCAGCAAGCAGCCGCTGAGGGCCAAACGGTGAATATTCCCGCCGGCGACAGCGGCGACGACACTTGCGACCGCGGAGCAGAGGCTGCTACTTCCGGCTGGAACGTCAACGGAATTTCCTCGACGCCCTATAATGTGTCTGAGGGTGGTACCGACTTCACCGACAATTATTCGACTAACTTCGCGCTTGCGCCCAACGCGTACTGGAACACGAACGATTCGTCGCCGTATGGATCGGCTCTCTCCTACGTTCCCGAGGTCAACTGGAACGAGACTTGCGGCAGCACGCTGCTCACCAGTTATCTCGGCTTTCTGGAAGGCGCTTCTTACACGCCGGAGGAATTGTGCAACGGGGAAACTCCCTTTGATATGGGTTTTACCTATGTCAATGGCAGCGGGGCTGGGGGCGTCAGTTCCATCTATAAGATACCGACCTGGCAAAGTGTCTATGGCGTAGGCCGCAATTACACTTCCCGGACGAAGCGCAATTTGCCGGATGTCTCTCTGTTTGCGTCCGACAATTTTTGGGGTCACGCCCTGCAGTTCTGCGAGTCCGATATCCTGACTGGAACCGGGGGCGGCACGCCATGCGACTACACCAATGTCAATGAGGGCGGAATCATGGCCGCTGGTGGTACTTCCTTTGTGGGGCCCGAGGTCAACGGCGTGATCGCGTTGATCAATCAGATCTCAACGCACAATCACTGGCAGCCGGCGCGCCAGGGCCAGGCGAACTATAGATTCTATGCCATGGCCAGTCTGGAATACGGCGTTCCTTTCCTGCCGAATTTCCTGCCCTTCGTGCCGAGTGTGGTCACTTGCGAATCCAATTATCTTTCCATTGCCAAGTTCGGGAACGTGTTTCCGAGCTGTGTCTTCTATGACATCTACCGGACGCCCGCCATCGGCACCGCGACCTGCGCTGGATTCGATAACAGCAATTGCGTGATTGATGGCAACGTCATGCCCTGCGTTACCGGAAGCACCGATTGTTACACGGCAGTCTCGGGTGACGCCTTCGGCCTGCTCTCGACTTCCACTTCCAGGTTCCAGCCGGCGTGGTATCAGAGCGCCGGCTATAGCGATGCTGTCGGCTTGGGAAGCTTCAACATAACCAATCTGGTGGGAAATTGGAACAACCCGTTCTGGCAGAGTCGGTTTGAGAGCACCACCTCCGTCTCCGCGAATCTGGACGCAACCAACACGACCACGACGTTTACGGCTGCGGTCACCGCTACGGGCCGGGGCAGTTTGGCCCCGCCGATGGGGACGGTGGATTTTTATGCATCCAAGAATGGTTTCTCCGGGACGCTTGACTGCAGCCAAGCGAACCACTTGAACCATTTGGGCACTGCCCCGCTGGTACCGGCCACCGGCAAAGCGAGCGCCGTTTTGTCCGGAGTCACGACCGGGCAGCTTGGCGGAGCGGGCGCGCATGATGTGATCGCCTGTTTCGGCGGTGACGGCGCCAATGACGCTGCTTCCTCTGGTAGCACCACCGTGAACATGAACCCGGACCATCCGTAGGGCTGGTTTTACAGGCTGAAAAAGCGCGGGCGCACGTATTGCGTGCGCCCTTTGCTGTTTTCGTCCTAGATTCACAGTGTGCGATTAAACGCGTTCTGATCTTCCCCCGAAAGCCTCCGCTTCCAATGATCGACACCACCATCTCTCACTATCGATAGGCGCCGCTCCGGGTCGGTCCTCCTGGGAACATGAACTTCCACCTTATTGCCCGTTCGCATTGCTCAGCGTAAAGACATCACTTGTGCTGACGATTGTGCTACCGATGCTCCCTAGATTGCCGCCAAAGATCGTCATCTTGTCGGTCGACGAGTTCCACACAGCAGTATGGTTAGTCCTTGCTGCGGGGAAATCCAGCGACCCCGACGCTATCTGGGTCCACGTTGAAGTTCCTCCCTGTCCATTCGCGTTTGTGAGAACCCAGGTGTCTCCAAAATTGCCCGAGGCGTTACTGCCGCCGAATAAAGTCAGGATGTTGTTTGCGCTGTCGTAGATGACGCTGGCGCCGGCTCGGGCAGCGGGTGGAGTTCCTGAAGTAGAGACTTGCGTCCAAGGAGCAGTTGAGCCGGCCGGGTATCCGTTGGCATTTCCGAGCGTCCAAACGTCGTTGAAGTAAGTTCCACTTCCGTTAGTTCCGCCGAAGAGGATCAACTGGTTGGTTGTCGCATTGTAGACGACACTCTGTCCGATCCCTTGCCGTGGCCCAGGCCCACTAGATGTTAAAAGCTGCCCCCAGGTTGGAGTCCCGCCGACACCATTGGCGTTCCAAAGATACCAGGCGTCGCTAAACGTGGTAGAGCCGCAATCCTGTCCGCCAAATATCATCAGCGTGTTCGATCCTGGATCATAGACGCCGCCCTGTGTTGTCCTTGCCGCTGGCGCAGTCCCGGAAGGGCTTAGTTGCGTCCAGCTGGGCAAAAGCGAGCCGGTTCCGTTGGCATTGGAAAGATCCCAAACATCATTCAAACACGGGGCTGACCGTCCTTTAGCGCCGCCGAAGATGATCATCTCGTTGCTTGTTGGGTCATAGCCTGCCGAATGGCCGAATCTTCCAGCCGGCATTGCACTACCGGTTATAGCAACTCGCGCCCAGCTGAGGTTCGTGCTCCCGGTGTCCATGAGATGCCATACGTCATTCAGATTCTTCGATGAGCTCGTGTCGGAGGGCAGCCCCCCGAATACGATCGTTTTGTTCGTGACAGTGTCGAGCACGGCGGAGTGGAGCTCGCGCGGGATCGGTCCGCTGGGGCTCCAATCAATCGTGGACGCCGCGATTTTTCCGAGCATTCCCAGAAGGAACAGCAAACACGCAGTAACGAGAATTCTTTTCATGATGCTACCTCCTTTTGTGGCTGGCACAGCGGCTGAGCGGTAACCATTGACAATCAGATTTCACCGTGGGGCAACCGCTATGTAAAGAGGCCCCAAGCGAAACCAGGGGAGGCGTATGGGCCAGATCTGCCTACGGGTATCCCCTTGTACTCTCAGATGTCCTGCCTGTCAAGCGCTTCCCCTCAATGGACGCGCAAGCATTGTAGGGACGGGGATACTGCCTGTGTCGGATGTGTGGAACCATGTCGATGCTTGTCCGCAAGGTCGAGTTCAAACTACTACAGCGGTAGCCAAGGCTGAGAGCGTCTATGCGGTTGGGGCGGACATGAGAACGATTGCACAAAATGAGCGTCGAGCCATGTATGAGTATCAGAGCAAGGCCCGGGTAATGGAAAGCCTGGCGGAGAGGGAGGGATTCGAACCCCCGATACCCGTTAAGGTATGTCCGCTTTCGAGGCGGATCGTTTCAACCGCTCACGCACCTCTCCGCGCCGCACAGCTGTTCAATTGTGGGATCCTTCGCGCCAAGAACGCGCTCAGGATTTCGCCAGCCGGCTCCCGCTACGCTCACGCCCGCTAAGCGGCTCAACCTCTCCACGACAAATCAGTGGTCAGAAGCCGGTGACCAGTCGTTAGCGATTAGCGAGGAATGGCAGACGACCGATGACTACCTACGGCTTCTAAAAAACTCTTGCAGCAGCTCGGCGCATTTCCCCCCCAGGACCCCGCCACGGACCTCCATGCGGTGGTTCAAGCCCGGATGATTCAAAACCTGAAGCACTGAATAAACTGCACCTGCTTTGGGGTCGTCTGCGCCGTAGACTAGCCTCTTCAGGCGAGCATGCACCATCGCTCCTGCACACATCGCGCACGGCTCAATTGTAACAAAGAGCTCGCAGTCTCCCAGGCGATGGTTACCGACGTTCTTACCGGCCTCACGCAGCGCGATGATCTCGGCGTGGGCGGTGGGATCGGAGTCGGCAAGATTGCGATTCCGGCCTCGTCCGACGACCTTGCCTTCGCAGATCACTAGAGCACCCACAGGTACTTCGTCCATCTCCAAGGCGCGCTGCGCGGCGCGAATGGCCTCCTCCATCCAGAGTTCGTCGGTCGACGTCGTTCCGCGGCTGGACATGTGTGCCCGGAGATCATTGTAACGGGCTGAGCCGCGCCACAGGTCGGTCGTTTCCATGCGCAGGCATGGTATTCTTACACCATATATGGGGATGCCAAGCCTGCTGCGTAAAGTCCTGATGGTGGATCTGATCAAGGGTCTGAGTGTGACGTTTCGTTACCAGGATCCGAAAGAGATCTACACTGAGCAGTATCCGCTGCAGAGACCGCAGGTGGCCGAGCGCTATCGCGGGGCGCCGCGACTGAACGTCAATCCTGACACCAATGAGACCATGTGCATTGCCTGCGATCTGTGCGCGTTGGCCTGTCCCGAACACTTGATCGTGGTCTCCAGCGAGCGCAATGAAAAGACCCGCCGCAAGGAGCTTACGACTTTTACCTACGATCTCAGCCGCTGCATGTTCTGCGGCCTGTGCGAAGACGCGTGTCCGACCGATGCGCTGGAGTTGACCCAGGACTTCGAACTCGCCAATTACACCCGCGAAGGGGCAATCTGGAATCGCGAGATGTTGGAGAAAGGCCCGCAGCCGACGCAGTATCGAAAGTAGCTTCTAGCTTCTGGCCGCTGGCTCCTAGCTTAGTTCAAACTCCCATAATCCCTAAGTCACCTCTTTCGCCTCGGCCGTGCTTCGCTGAAGGTTAGAAGCTAGAAGCTAAGAGCTGATCCTCGGCTGCTGCTGCGTCATGCAGTGCATGGCCCCAAAGCCCCAGATGAGATCCCCCGAATAGATTCCCACCACATCGCGATCAGGAAACAGATCGGCAAGGATGTCCAGAGCGACGCGGTCATTGGGATCGTTGAAGACTGGAGCAAGCACCAAACCATTAGCAATATAAAAATTGGCATAACTTGCAGGCAGACGGCGTCCCTCGAAAAATACCGGTGCTGGCATTGGTAGTTCGATAATCGAAATCGACTTTCCGTCCTGATCGGTAGCTTGGCGCAGGCGGCGAATGTTCTCCCGCAGCGGTTCGTAATTCGGATCGTTGGGATCGGCTTCGACCGCAGTTACCACAGTGTCTGGTGCAACGAAGCGAGTAATGTCGTCGACATGGCCGTGCGTGTCATCGCCGGTGATGCCGGAACCGAGCCAGATCACGTTCTTAGTTCCCAGATATTCCGCAAAAATCTTCTCGTAGTCTTTCCGGTTCATGGCGGGATTGCGTTGCTGTGTTTTACTCAGCAGGCATTCTTCCGTAGTGAGCAAAGTTCCCTGGCCGTTGACGTCGATCGAGCCGCCTTCTAGAACAATTCGTCGCCTGCCGAACACGGGGCGGAGATCTGCGGCGTTGGCGGCTTGGGCCATGAGAGCTCCGATTTTCTCGTCGTGCTGCCAATTGGAGTACTTGGCCCAGGCGTTGAAACGCCATGTGATTGCGGGCAGCCTCTTACTTCTTGTCATCCCGAGCGAAGCCGGATCGTTGGCTCGCGAACGATCCGGCGAAGTCGAGGGACCTGCTTTTGCCGCCGTGAATGCCTTCGGAATCTTGCTCGCGGTTACAAACGTGCACCCCGAATCGCGCGTCCAGACGCGATCGGTGGGCCAGTGGTGGAAGCGTATGTTGTCGCTGAGCGCGTGAGCACGATCAAGAACCTTGCGGGCGCGTTTCTCCGAAGCGAGATCGTTGACGATCAGTTCGACGCGCTCGTGACACGAGAGATGCCGTACGATTTCGGCATAGACCCACGGAATCGGTTCGAACTTCCCCGGCCAGTCATCCTTGTAGTGGGGCCATGCCAGCCAAGTGGCGTCGTGGGGCTCCCATTCGGCGGGCATGCGGTACGGCCCCACGTCCCTATTCGACGGGCGTTTCATTGGTCAATCAGCCGGTTAGTAATGGGCGCGTAGCTGTCAATGCGGCGGTCACGTAAGAACGGCCAGTTGCGGCGGACATCTTCGAGCACGCGCAAGTCCACCTCGCCGATGAGAATTTCTTCCTTGTCATGCGAGGCTTCCGCGATTATCTGGCCAAACGGATCGCACAAAAACGAGCCGCCCCAAAACTCCAACCCGGCTCCAGGCGCCGATTTGCCGCGGATGTTGCCGTTTTCAAAGCCGACGCGGTTTACAACGGCCACATAAACGCCGTTGGCAATCGCGTGCGCCCGCTGAATGGTGCGCCACGCGTCGTGCTGTGCCTTGCCAAACTCGGCTTTTTCCGCAGGATGCCAGCCAATGGCTGTCGGATAGAAGAGAACGTGAGCGCCCTGCAAGGCCGTGAGGCGCGCACCTTCTGGATACCACTGATCCCAGCAGACCAGCGTGCCCACGCGGCCAACACTGGTATCAAAAGCGCGAAACCCCAAATCGCCGGGCGTGAAGTAGAACTTCTCGTAATAGAGCGGATCGTCGGGGATGTGCATCTTGCGATAAAGGCCGCAGAGCCTGCCATCTGTGTCGAAAACCGCAGCGGTATTGTGGTAGACGCCCGCAGCGCGCTTCTCGAAAAGCGAAGCGATAAGCACAATGCGGAGTTGCTTTGCGATCTCGGACAAGCGGTTCGTGGTCGGCCCGGGAATTGGTTCAGCGAGATCGAACAACGACGCGTCTTCGCGCTGGCAGAAGTATTGCGTCTGAAAGAGCTCAGGCAAACAGACGACCTGCGCGCCGCCAACGGCCGCTTGCTGGACCTGCTCAATGGCGTGTTCTAGATTCTCGTCCGGATCGGGCGTGGCCAGCATCTGAATCAGTCCGACACGGAACTTGTCAGGCGGC
Organism: Terriglobales bacterium; assembly: GCA_035624085.1. Lineage (GTDB taxonomy): Bacteria > Acidobacteriota > Terriglobia > Terriglobales > Acidobacteriaceae > JAFAGX01. The sequence goes on along the minus strand of DASPSE010000050.1, from coordinate 2,211 downwards.
AAGCGCGAAACCTCCCATCAGGACAGATAGAATATCAGTTCTCGGTTCCCGGTTTTTATGGCTGTGATTGTCTGCATTTAGTACAGTATTACTGCGAAGACGAGCATGGAGATACGCGCATGAAACAAGGCAATCATGACGGCGCGGGCATTGATCGCAAGCTCCACGATCCTATTGAGGACCGTTTGGTGCCGCTCGAATCACTTGACCTTAAGAAAGTGCATTCCATCGACGACCTGGTGCGGGCCATGGCCAAAACCGCGTTTACCGGACGGCAATTGGGCGAAGCGGCAGATGTGCTCGAAGCCATGGCGCGCGACGAGGACTGTTTCGTGGTAATGACCCTCGCCGGTGCGATGACGGTCGCCAAGCAAAGCCTGATCATCGCCGAGTTGATCGATCGCGGTATCGTGAATGCCATCGTCTCCACGGGTGCGCTGATGGCACACGGCCTGGTCGAGGCCACCGGCCTTTCTCATTTCCGTTACAACCCCGACGTGCCCGACGAGCAGCTATATGAACAAGGTTATAACCGCGTCTACGACACGCTTGAGCCGGAGAGGAACCTTGATGACGTTGAGGAAGTGCTATCGGAAATCCTGGACAAATGGGATCACAACGAGGTGGTCTGCTCCTACAAACTGAACCACGTGATTGGGCAGCATTTGGCAAAGCGTTCGAAAGAAGAGCGCGGTATTCTCAAGTCGGCTTATGAGAAAGGCGTGCCGGTGTTTGTGCCGGCGTTTACCGATTCTGAACTCGGCCTGGACTTGGCCTTGAACAACCGCATCCGGGAGTCAACGGGAAGGCACAAGCTGCGGTTTGATCCCTTCGAGGACCTGGAGCACTTTGCGGCGACTTTACTGCGGCAAAAGCGGCTGGGAATTTTTACCATCGGCGGCGGCGTGCCGCGCAACTGGTCGCAGCAGTTTGGGCCGTTCATTGAGTTGCGGCACCGGCGGTTGGGTGAGCACGTGCCTTTGAAGCGCTATCACTACGGGGTGCGCATTTGTCCCGAGCCGGTGTACTGGGGCGGCTTGTCGGGCAGTCCCTACAGCGAGGCAGTTTCCTGGGGGAAATTCGTGCCGCCAGCGGAGGGTGGCCGATTCGGCGAAGTGTTCGTGGACGCGACCGTCGGATTACCGCTGATTGTTGCGGCTGTCCTTGAGCGACTCGCTAAAGACAAGCACAACGCGGCAGGGAAGAAGGAAAAAGTCGCAGCCAGAAAATGAGCCGGAAGCGTTGCGATTCCTCTGTGGGCTCTGTGGTTTTTATCCTAATCGAAGATAAAAATCGCTGACGCGATGACGGTAGTCCATAGACCACGCTTGTCACCCACCGCAGACTGCGTCACATTGGCGGTGCGGACAATCTTATTGGAGATCCGGTAAATCTCTTTCTTCTCGTCCCAGGAACGGTCCGGGTCGAATTCCACATTCAGCGTTGTCGCCAGCATCTCGGCGGCGAGTTCCTCGGCGTAATCTCCGGCGGCATTATCGGTTTCGCCGAAGGAATGGTGCTCGCTCAAGTAGCCGTACGTATTGCGGTCAGCCGGAATCGCGACGCCGATACTAGCGGCCAGCAGGCGATGCGGCTCGCGGGTGGAGTTTTCTGCCACCACCGCAAATACCACCTCGCCCGGGTACAGATATTTCAGCCCCTGGGAGCGCGGGATCAGCTTGCATTGCGGCGGGAAGATAGACGATACGCGCACCAGATTTTGTGCAGCGATGCCGGCGTCGCGCAGCGCCAGCTCGAAAGAAGTTAGACGTTCGCGATGCTTTCCGACCCCCTTGGTAAAGAACATCCGCCTGGGGACCATGTCTTTGCCCAATTCGCCTTTCCTCCGATTCTCCTCAGATGACGGTCAAATCTAACACAGCGAATTGTAAAGGGAATGTGAAAATCGGGTTCGGAGCAAGAAAATATTGGCGGAAAGCCCAACTGCGGATTTCCGCCCGCTTCAAGCCCGAATGCCGATTACTTGGCAGCCGACACTGAGCTGACCTCGATCTCGTCACCATCGGCATGGCCCTTTACCGTGGCTTTTTGGTTGGCAAGTTTGTCCAGAGTGGCTAACGTGGCCTTATCTTGAGTGTCCAGGGTATAAACTTTATCGCCTACGACCAAGGCATACTTGGAGCCTTTCTGCACGCAGGCGCGAAGGCAGGCAGCGGGATCGCCCTCCATCATGTGCTTCTTGCCGCACAT
>DASPSE010000022.1:0-10710 GCA_035624085.1 Terriglobales bacterium | reverse complement strand
CGAAGAAGGTTATTACATTGGCACTGTCCCCGCCCTGCGCGGCTGCCACACCCAAGCCAAGAATCTCGATACCCTCATGAAGCGCGTCCGAGAAGTCGTGGAGCTGTGCTTGGCAAATAACCACGGCGCAACAGAGTCCCTAGACCTCGTGGGCATTCAGCAGATCTCTGTATGACCCGCCTTCCGCGCCTGAAGGGCAAGGAGATCGTGCGCCTGCTCCAGCGAATCGGTTTTCAGATTGTTCGGACTCGTGGCAGCCATGTTTTCTTGAGACACGCAGACGGCAGGGTGACGACTGTTCCTGTTCACTCCGGCGAGACCATTGGCCCCGGGCTGCTTCGATCAATCCTCCGCGATGTCGAGCTGTCTGCAGAGGATTTGCTCGATAATTGCTGAGTCAGTCTGCCCTCCTTCGACACCTACTCTTCTAGTTGACGTGCGCGATTCACCGTTGCCCTCAGCTCCTATTTGCGCTAGGCTTATCTTGCTCTCGCGATTCTCCCTTCCTTTTTTCCCGCACCAATTTTACGAACATAGGCTGCAATGTGCCTGCGAGATCAAGGGGTTGTGCAAAAGGCGGTACTATATATAGTGTTTTCATGCTTGACCCCGGCGCAATTTGACCGTTACATTAGCTCCAATGTGTGGTGTGCGCTCCAGCCGCAAGACGGCATCATAGGCAGCAACGGTAGAAGGAATCTTATTAGTTAACTCGTCAGAAACAGCAGGTTCCTCGATTTCGCAATCGGATTGGCAAGCGAATCCGATTGGATGACAAGATCGGAGTAGGTTTAGCGCGACCAAGGAGTACACGTTGCTCAAACTGAAAAAGCTGCAAATTCTCGGTTTCAAATCTTTCTGCGACCGCACCGAGCTTAAGTTTCACGGTGACGGTGTGGCAGCGATCATCGGTCCCAACGGGTGCGGCAAGTCGAATATTGCCGACGCCATCTCCTGGGTTCTGGGCGAGCAATCCGCCAAGACGCTGCGCGGCTCGCGCATGGAGGATGTCATTTTCGCCGGCACCCGCGATCGCAAGCCGACAGGGATGGCCGAAGTAGCGCTCACCCTGATTGACCCCGAGGTCTACGACGGACCCGACGCCAACAACGCCACCGAGATCGAAATCCAGGATGAGATGCCCACTGAGGACTGGGATGAAGCTGAGATAAGAGCCAAAGCCGCGGAGGAAGTCGAGCGTATTACTGAAGAAACGCAGCCGGGAAAGGTTGAAGAGATTGAATCGTCCCATCCTCGCAGCGATGCTTTGTCCGAGTTCGATCCGAATGACGAGCCGCGGTTTGCCGTGTTCGTGAATCCTAACCCTCCATTGCGGGAAACTGCACCGCCAAGCGGCGCAGGTCCCCAGGTTGTCCTCAAAATTCGCCGGCGAAAATTTCAGCAGCAATTCCGCACGGGAGAAATTGTGGTGACTCGCCGGCTTTTCCGTTCAGGCGACAGCGAATATCTCCTGAATGGCAAGCTCTGCCGCTTGCGCGATATCCAGGAGTTGTTCATGGGCACCGGGCTTGGCCCGGAGTCGTATGCGCTGATCGAGCAGGGACGAATTGGGCAAATCCTGAGCAGCCGCCCCACCGATCGCCGCGCCGTGATCGAAGAAGCTGCCGGAATCACGAAATTCAAGACCAAGAAGCGGCTAGCCGAAGCTCGTCTCGAAGATGCCAAACAAAACCTCGCGCGCATAAACGACATTTTCGATGAGGTCACGCGCCAGATGAATTCGTTGAAGCGCCAGGCATCGAAAGCGGAACGTTACGCCCGGCTGCGCGAGGAGATGCGGGCCAGGTTGCGGATCGTGTTGGCCAGCAAGTTCGCGCAACTGGATCAGGAAAGCATCGAACTCGAGGGGCAGATCAATGCGACTTCCGAGGAGATGCGCCAGCAGGCAGCGGGAATCCAGCAACTCGAAGCCGAGCAAGCCGAGCGCAGGCAACGCGGCTATGCGGTTGAAACCGAGATTCGCGAGAACCGTGAGCGTTTGAGTGAAATCAAGCTGGAAGCGGACCGGACTCAGGCCACGCGGCGCCACAATGAAGAGCGTTGTGCAGAGCTGGTGAAGCGCTCTACAGCGGCGGAAGCGGAGCTAGCTCAGTCCCGCACCCGGCTGGCGACGCTTGAAGCAGAACGGGACTCGAATCAACAAATCCTAGATTCCGCCGCTGCCGATTTGTCAGCGGCCCAGCAGGAATATACAGCCTGCGAGAAGGACTCGACTGCCGCTGCCAACGCGCTCACGGAACTCGAGCAGAGACAGGAAGCTTCTCGCCAAGCGATTCTCGAAGCCGTGAATTCGGCATCCCATCTGCGAAATCATCTGACCCAAGCCGAGGAACGCATGGCGGCTGTGGATCGTGAAGGCCAGCGCCTATGTGCCGAAATGAGTGCCGCGCAATCGCAGGCGGATGCGTTTAGCGGGCAGCGAGGGCAACTTGTGCTGGAATTTGAAACGGTTTCGCAACGTGTTGCCGGGCTGACGGAGGAGATCGTCCAGGCACGGCGGTTAGTGGAGTCGAAGCGGCGGCAGGAGTCCGAAGCCAAGAACCGCCTGGACAGTTTGCGCGCGGAGTACGCGTCGGCCATCGGAAAGAAGTCCTCGCTGGAAGCGGTGATCGCCGAGCACGGTTATTCAACGGAATCGGTACGGCGGCTGTTTCAGTCCGGGGCATTAAACGGCGGGCTTGCGCCGGCTGGCGTGCTGGCGGATTTCCTCGAGGTCGATCCGCGCTACGAGAACGTGGTGGAAGATTTCTTGCGCGACGAACTGAATTACGTCGTCGTGAAGTCCTGGGATGCTGCAGATGAAGGATTGCGCCTGCTGCGCACGGATGTCGATGGTCGCGCCACATTCCTGGTCCATCCGGAAGATTCGCAGGCGAAGTTCTCCTTCGCGGTCGATGCGGCGCGGGCTGCTACCCCCGGCCAGTCGATCGTTCCGCTGAAGCACACGATTCGCGTGCTCAACGGTTTCGGCCGATCGCTGGAGGTGATCCTGCCCAAGCTGCGGGACGGATATATCGTGCCCGAGCAGAATGCCGCCCGCGAACTCGCTCTGGAAAATCCCGATGCTTTCTTCCTGTCCGAATCGGGCGAGTGCTTTCATAACGTAACCGTTACTGGTGGAAAGCAGCGCGCCGAGGGTCCGCTCTCGATGAAGCGCGAACTCCGGGATGTGATGCGGATGCTCGGACATTTGGAAGCTGCCCTGCGTGATGAGGAACTGCGGGTCCTCACCCTGGGCCGTGAAATCAAGGATCTCACTTCCCTGCTGGACCGGCTCGAAGCTGAAAAGCGCCAGGCAGAGAAGCAGACTATGACATCGGGCCACATGCTGCAGCAACTCGATTCCGAGGTGACCCGCGTGATGGAGCGGCTAAACACGTGTCAATGGGAGCTCGGCCGATTGCGTGCCGATCGCGCCGAACAGGAGGCGCTGATCAATTTGCGGCGAACGGAGTTGGCCGATCTGGAAAGAAAGCGGGTGGAGCTTGAAGTTCTGGCGTCGACTGCCAACGCGGAATTAGCCAGCCTGCGCGAACGCCGCGATGCTGTGGCGCAGAAGGCGTCACAGCATTTGGCGCGAGTAGCTGCTCTCGAAGAGCGGCACCGCTCCGCCGCCGCAGGATTGCAGCGAATTGAATCAATCGTAGCCGAGATGCGTGAGCGCATTAATTCTCTCGCGGCACAAATTGGATCTTGCGCTGAGGAGAAGCTGCAGCGCGAGAAGGAGAACCAGCAGCTCGCCGTTTTGCTGAGCGATTTTGAAGCCGAACGTAATGCCAGCGAAGCGCGGGAGGGGTTGTTGCAATTCGAATCGGATCAGGTGCGCTCCCGGCTGGCGGAGATCGATGAGGCTTTACGCAGCGCTCGGCAGTTGCTTGACCAGGCTCGCGACCGGCGCGCTGAGCTTTCAGCCGCCGCTGCAAAGTTGCAGTCCGACGCGCAATACATGGCGGAAATCTGTCTAAATGAGTTGGGCATCCAGCGCCACGAATTGTCCGCTGACAACACGATTTGCGTCGTTCGCGGAGAGCAATTGACGGCCGAAGATCAGGTTTATCGCGAGATGCGCGCGCGTCTGGAAGCCATGGGTCCGGTCAACATGATGGCGCTCGAAGAATATAAGGAGACTGCCCAGCGCCACGCTTTCCTTGATACCCAAAGAAAGGACTTGCTGGAATCAATCGAGAACACACAAGCCACGATCAAAGAAATCGATACAGTCTCGCGGCAAAAATTTGAAGAGGCGTTTCATCAGATTAACGAGAATTTTCAGAGCACGTTCAAGAAGCTGTTTGGAGGCGGCCACGCCTTGATGCGTCTGACGGACGAGGCGAACAGTGCGGAAAGCGGAATCGACGTGGTGGCATCGCCGCCGGGAAAGAAATTGCAAAACGTGCTGCTGCTCTCCGGCGGCGAAAAGGCCCTGACCGCCCTCGCCCTGCTGGTGGGCATCTTCCAGTACCAGCCCAGCCCGTTCTGCATCCTCGACGAAGTCGACGCGCCTCTGGACGAAGCCAACATTGGGCGTTTCACGGAGCTTGTCAAGGAAATGAGTGTGCAAACCCAGTTCGTGCTCATCACTCATAGCAAGAAGACGATGAGCATCGCCCCGGTGCTCTACGGCGTCACCATGCAAGAGCCGGGAGTTTCCAAGCTGGTGTCGGTGAGATTTGGGGCCACGGCCTAAGACGTGGGCGAAAGGTCGGACTCTTAAGGGGTGTTGTCCCCTTTTTCCTCTGCCATCCTCAGCTTTTCCACAAAACCTGCACCTTGAGCCACATTTTGAGTACTGCTCCGTTGTCAACTCTTTTCGCCGCAACACTTGAGCACCACCCGTCCCATAACGCGAGTTAAGCGTTGACAAAAATTTCTGAGGGATTAAAATACGCGACGTTTTCTAACTGTAAAATCGTTTCATGAACCCCCAAGTCCTCGAACCCGTCTTGCTGCGCACTGATTTCACGGAACTCGAACTTCACGCAAGTGGCAAAGTCCGCGATATCTACCAATTGGACGACAAGCACCTTCTTTTCGTGGCCACCGATCGTATCTCTGCATTCGATTACGTGCTGGCCACAGGCATTCCGCACAAAGGACGCGTGCTGACTCAGCTTTCTCTCTTCTGGTTTGATTTTCTCCGTGACGTCGTGCCCAACCATCTGGTTACTGCCGATGTGGAACGCTACCCAGTCTCGGCCCGCAAGTATGCCGACCAACTCCGTGGCCGTTCCATGATGGTGTTGCGCGCCGCAATGATCCCCGTGGAATGCGTGGTGCGAGGATACATTTCTGGATCCGCGTGGAAAGAGTACCAGGCTAGCGGCCGAGTTTGCGGCATCGAACTGCCCAAGGGTCTGAAGGAATCTGACAAGTTGCCGCAGGCCATCTTCACTCCCGCTATCAAGGCGACGACTGGCCATGATGAGAACATTTCATTCGAAGAAATGACGCGCATCGCAGGAGCCGAGCGGAGCCGCGAATTACGCAATCTCTCCCTCGGGATTTACACCAAAGCGGCGGACTACGCCCGGCAAAAGGGCATCATCATTGCCGATACCAAGTTCGAGTTCGGGATTACGCCGCAGGGGATAACCCTGGCGGATGAAGTTTTAACTCCAGACTCGTCGCGCTTCTGGCCCGCTGACACGTACCGGCCCGGTGGAGCGCAGGATTCGTACGATAAGCAATATGTGCGTGATTACCTGGAAGAAATTCGCTGGAACAAGCAACCGCCTGCACCGGCCCTCCCCCCGGAAGTGGCTCGCAAGACTAGTGAAAAATATCTGGAGGCATACCACCGGCTCACCGGACAAGAGCCGGATGTTTAGCAAAGAGAGCGCAGCCAGGGGCACGGAGTGACCGGCGCCGACTGGATCATCCTGGTCGTGATTTTGCTGTCGGTGATTCAGGCCGCCAGTTCCGGCTTTTTCCAGGAAGCATTCGGGATTGCCGGGCTTGTGCTGGGATACCTGCTGGCCGCGTGGAATTACCAGCGGCTGGCCAGTCATTTTGCGTCCTATGGTGCAGCTTGGCTGGTTGAGATTGCCGCCTTCCTGGTCATTTTTGTGGGGGTCATGCTGCTGGCAGGAATTGCCGGACGCATCACTCGCTGGATGATGCAGGAAGCTGGACTGACGTTGGTTGACCGCATCTTCGGTGCCGCGCTGGGATTGTTGCGGGGATGCTTGATTAACGCCGTGGCCTTAGTCAGCCTGGCCGCGTTTACGCCCACGTCAAAGTGGCTGCAAGGTTCGGAGCTGGCGCCGTATTTTCTGGTGGCGGGACGTGCCGTGGTCTGGGTGGCGCCTGCGGAATTGCGTACACGCTTTTATCAGGGGCTCGACTTGCTACGTCAGCAAGAGCGCCAGGTCAAATGATCCAGTCCAGCAGAACTGATTCTTAAGATCGAGGAGCGCAGCTCTTCTAAAGAAAGAGAGACACCGTGAGAGACCAGCTCGAAGCACTCGTCATGCAGATGTATAAGAGCAACATCCTGTATTCCGAGGCAGTGCGCGAGTTCAAAAAGCGGTTTATCTTGACCGTGCTGCAGGAAAACAAGGGCAACCAGTGCCGCGCCGCCCGGCAGCTTGGCATGCATCGCAATACGCTCAGCCGAACCGTTTCTGAGCTGAAGATCGACGTGCGCCAACTGCGTGCCGGCGTCAAGCGGCCTCCCCGCAGTGCCCGTCCGATACCCTATGAAAAGAAGGTGGTCCGCTGATACCTTGTAGGGTGTTCCAGGCCAAAAGATGAAGGGCAGCGCTGAGAGCTGCCCTCGGTTCATTCCACTTGCGTCGCAGTTATTGGGACGGTTTGGGTTTGTGGTGAACGGGCGCCGGTTTTTTCGCTGTCAGTAAGGCCCCCTTATCCATGTTCATCACGAAGGGGCTCGGCGTATAGGAAACAGGCGTGCCCTCAAACTGAAGATTAGCTCCCACTTTTGGCATCAACTTGTCGGGAATCGTCCCCGACATGGTAACCACAATGTCGGCCCGTTTCTGGTCGATGTCGTCCTGGCTCTCGGCAATTTGTACCTCCGTAGAGGTTGCGGCAATCACTAGGCCTTCCATCTGCAGCGGAACGCCCTTAATAACACTCCACACTTTGTCCTGATCTTCCGGCTTTCCGGCCGAGAGCACCAGCTGCCAGTCAGCGAAGCTCATCTGCTTGATGTCATTCGGAGTCTTGTTCTTCACCAGATCGGCGGCCTGTTCGGCAGGGGTGGGAGGAACATACTTGGTGATAGTGAAATCTGTCGGCGGCAGTGGGGTAGTTTTCGTGGTGGCCAGAACATCGGTCCAACCCTGATCGGAACCGTGATACTTGACGTACTGACTCTTGCCATATTTCTCGATTTGCGCCTGGCCCGGAGAACCGGCCGCCAGCGCGGCCGCGCGGGCGATGAAAAACAGACCGTTCACGTAGTCGGGCGGATTAGCAGACAAATAAGCCAAGGCCAGAGGATAAACATTCTGAATGTCGTTGGGATCACCCTCCGCGGCAGCACGCAGAGTCTCCTGTGCTTTGCCGTAGTCTTTGTTTTGTAAGGCAGCCATTCCCACCGCGCCGCTGAAGATGACGCTCATCTGCTTCTTCTGCTTGTCGAAATCGGCATCGGACATGCCTTCCGGCTTGGGGGCGGTTTTCAAGGCCTCCAAGCCTGTTGCGCCGTACTGCGCCGCGTCCGCCAAATTCTGCTGGGGATTCTGACCCGCGCTCGCCGCCGCCCGCTTGTCATAAGTCATCAATGCCAGGGCCCGCAGGTTATTGGGATTCACCTGCAACAAACGCTGTTCCGCGTCCACCATCTTGGCGGCATTGTTGGTTTGCCGATACAACCCCATCAACAACTCCAACGCGTCTTCCTTCATGACGCTGTTGGGGTATTGCGTGAGGAAGGCTTCCAGGCCGCTGATCTTGGCGTTGGGATCCTGTTGCTGCACCGCCCCAACATAAGCGTTGTACTCGGCGGGATCTTTAATCTCTTTCTTTTGCGGAGGCGGAGTGGCGGGCTGCGCCGCTTGTGCTGGTGCGGCAGGTGGGGTCTGGGATTGCGTGGAGGTCTGCTGACCCGAAGCTACTGCAGCAAACGCGAGCACCATCACCGTTAGACTGGTCTTCATTTCAGATGGCTCCTTGGATTTTCGGGAAATCGGCGATGACAACACTGTCCGGGTAAGCTCGCCGCGTCACCCGGGTTCTTAAGCGCACGAACCTCGCCAGCTCATGCCACAGAACCGGTAACCCTCCCGCCCCAATGTAACATCTACGAGATAAAGGCTCTAGGTCCGGTGAGCGGATTATAAGTATGTCCCTCGACGAAGGCAAGTCGGCAAATGCGACACTGCTTCCCGTGCTGTAAGATGCGGGAGTCGACATCCCGGTGGTTTTGGCGCGTGCTTATGGCAGAGCTGGAGAAAAAACCGTTGGCAGGGCAAGTCGCGGTGATAACCGGCGCTGGCCGCGGTATTGGCGCGGCTATCGCACAGAAGTTGACCGGTATGGGTGCTGCCGCGATTCTCTGTGGCCGTACGCGCGGGCCGCTGGAATCGACGGCATCCGCCATTTCGCAGGCCGCAGGCCAGGCTAAGGTGGTTTTGTGTGATGTGACCGATCTGCGCTCCGTAGAGGACGCTGCGAAGCAGGTTGATGCCAATTTCGGCCGGCTCGACATTCTGGTGAACAATGCCGGCATTGGCGGATTTGGCGGGCCTCTGCACCAGATGCCGCCGGATTCCTGGGACCAGGTGCTGAACACCAACCTGCGCGGGGTTTATTACTGCATTCGCGCTTTTGCCCCGGCCATGATTCGCGCCTGCAACGGGCACATCATCAACATCTCTTCCCTTGCTGGAAAAAATCCGTTGCCCAACGGCGCTGCCTACGCGGCTTCCAAATGGGGATTGAACGGGCTGAGCTATTCGGTGGCAGAAGAGTTGCGCGGCTACAACATTCGCGTTGCCGTCATCTGCCCGGGATCGGTGGATACCGAACTGAGTCCGCACGCAGGGAAAGACCCACGCAAGATGTTGCAGCCCGAGGATGTCGCCCACGCAGTGGAAATGCTGGTCACCCAGGCTCCCCAATCATTCGCCAGCGAAGTCCTGCTGCGGCCAACGCTGAAACCTTAAATCGACCCTATCTCCCGATAGCAAACAGCACCGCATCGTTGATCGCGTACGCGGTTCCGTCCGGACCAATAACAGTGGGCGTGTAAGCTTCCCCGATGCCGCTGCTGAGTATAATTCGCTGGCTGAAGTTATTCGTGCTCAGATCCCAACGGTAAAGTTTCCCATCCTCGCTGTTGGCAAGAATTGATTTAGTTATAGGGTCGACCGCAGCAGTGTTGATGCACCATTCCCGCACTGCGGGAAGCGTCGGGTCCGGCGTGACACCTTTGATCGTTAGAACTTCATTCATGACTTTGACCGACGGAATGATCGGGTCTGATTCGGTGGCATTCGGGTCCAGCACGGCGAGTTTGTTGACACCGTTGCCTGTGCCGATGTCTTTGTAGTTGTTGTATTTGGTCATTATCAAGTAAGACGAGGTGCCCTGATATGAACTGACCAAAGATGCAGCTACGATAGAAGGCGTATCGTCCCAGCCGAAACTGCCAGGAATCTTCGTCTGCGTCAGGGTGCTGTCGAAATGCAGCAGCCAACCACGGTCATTATGGTCAGGAAAAGGATTCTCTAAAACCCCAAAATAGACGTCCCCGTCGGGACCGACGGTCGGGCTGGCGCTGCTGCCGCTGTAGATCCAGGCGTCCAGACCGGAAGAAGGGTCCTTGAGGCGCACGGTACCGATTGTCGCCAGGGTCTGGCTATTGAGGGACACGAGATAACCATATCCTGCACTCGGACCATTCACACCCACATAAAGCGTGCCTTCGTCTTGTGATAAAGCCGGCGCGGAGCACATATTCACTTCCGTGATCTGCGGATCTGCCGCGGCAGAGGCGGCAGTAATCGACGCACCCACTCCGCTCGCACTAATGCGAGCCAGCCCGCTTTGCAGCCCAATCGGCGTTGACCCAAGCACCAGAAAACCAAAATAGATGTTGCCCTGCGAATCCACGGTGATCGGAGTGTTGATCTCCACATTTTTGTTATAAGTTTCGGGATCCGCATCGTAGTTCGACAGCCCATAGAAGGCCAGTCGGGAAAACTTCCCGGTAGACTGATCCGGATTTTCGCGAACCAGAACTATGCCGCCTGCAGCGGGAATGTAAAGCCGGTTGTGGCTAAGCACAGGAGAGAAACTGGGCAGGAATGCTGCCGATGATGGTGCGTGATAGTTCGTGTTTTGCATCCACAACACAGTGCCGTCGGTACCGTTATGGGCTTCCACGCGGAAACTGTCTGTCCCGGTTTTAACCGGAACAATCACCGTGTTCCCCGCCGTAATGATTGGCGAGCCATAGTGGATGAGAATTTCCCCGCTAGGCGGATCAAGATCGACGGGCGTGCTCCAGTGAATCGTTTTGAGCGGCTGAACTGCGACCGTTGATACCGCACTGTGTTGCGGGTCGTGCGCGTAGTTTGGCCAGCTGCGGGTGGCAACTTGTTGTGCGGATGTGAATGAGAGCGATACCATCAAAGCCGCAAGCACAGCTGCGCTTCTGCCAGAACCACCCTTAGTTTTTACTTGCATAGTCCCCCTTCCCAGCCATGAGAGTGTGACCGC
>DASPSE010000019.1:0-2909 GCA_035624085.1 Terriglobales bacterium | reverse complement strand
TGCGGCGAATTCTGTTGTAGCTTTGGCTCATGAGCAAGCGGGGTCAATCTCCAACAGATCGGAAGCTGTCGCTCGGCGGCGCATCGCTGGGAAAACTGCAGGAGGTGGCACATGGTTCGGATGAGCTGGCGGCTTCGATATTCCGAATCGCGGACTTCTATTGTTGCCTAAGATCAAACCTGTGGCTGCAGTGGCTGCACATTCACACGAAAGATTCGCCACCGAAAAACGCAATCCGACTAACGGAACTCCGGCAGGCGCTGCATTGCAGAAATAACATTGGCGCAGTCAGCCCCTTTTGGCCGATTTTGGCTTTGTAGATTCATGCCGAGGGCCACAACCCTACCCTTCAGGTAGTCCGGCGAACGGAAATCCGGAAGGCGAACGCGGTTCTCTTGGGAGAGAACTCAATCGCTTAACCGGATCGTTCCTCTCAGTTCAACCGCAGAACTGAGACACAAATTGATCCACAAAGTGAATCAGCTGTAACAGCACCTGCGTCCCACGCTGAGTCGTTGATGCTTCCGGCGGCGAGGCTGCGCATGAAAGTCGTAGCCCATTTCTTGGTGTCGTTAAGAAAGGCGCTGTTCGCGGAGTTCGGCATCAAGATCTGCAGATCGTATCTGGAAACCATTCTGAAGAATCGCTTCTATGTTGGATATTTCCTGTGGCAAGGAATGGAGTACAAAGGCTCACATGAACCGCTAATTGATGCGAATCTGTTCGAGCGAGTGCAACAGGTGTTCACCGGGCGCAATAAATCCAAGCACTCCAAACACATGTTCGCATTCGCAGGGCTTTTGCGCTGTGCGCATGACGACTGCACCGTGACGGCCGAATTGCATAAGGGAAAGAATCTTAGAACTCGCGAACAAGGCGATTTTCTTTATCTTGCAGGGAATCACGCCGAACGAGGCCAACTCTTAAGAATGGTGCTTTCGAACTGCATCACCGATGGCGCAACTATTACTCCTACATATAGAAAACCCTTTGACCGGATCTCTCAGCGGGTCAAAACTGAAGAATGGTCGGGGCGATAGGATTTGAACCTACGACCCCCTGCGCCCAAGGCAGGTGCGCTACCAGGCTGCGCTACGCCCCGACTCGTGTTCCATTTCGATTATAGACGACGCCCCGAACCCGCTGCGCCACGCCGCCAGCGTGAGGCAAGAGGTATAATCTCCCATTGAGATGGAGAATCCCCGTTACGCCCTTGTGGCTTACGTGAAAAATTCTGTCGGTGATTTTGTCCAGAGCCTCCGCCAGGAACTGCATCCCGATCTCCCTCATTTGCCGGCTCATCTCACCATCCTGCCGCCCCGCCATCTCCGGGGCAGCGAACTTTCCGCCCTGGAAACGCTGGAAGACATCTGCAGCGGGGTCGAGCCCTTCGAGGTGGTGCTGGGCGAGGCGGAAACCTTCGTGCCGGTGACACCGACCGTGTTTATCCGCGTGGCTCATGCCGCATATCGGATGCGCGAGCTGCATGACCGCTTGAACACACAAGCGCTGAAGGCCGAGGAGGAATGGCCTTATATGCCTCACCTGACCATCGTCAAAGTCAGCACTGAGGAGCAGGCGCAACGAGCTTATATCACCGCCCGTGACCGCTGGGCGGAGTATCAGGGCAGCCGCCGCATTTCCGTTCGCGAACTAACCTTCGTGCGGGAAGAGGAAAACAACCGCTGGACCGACCTGGCCGGTGTTCCCTTGGGTCGAAGTCTGGTGAACCGCTAGCACGTCATACCCGATTGTATGTGCCCCGTTTCACAAACTGCCCGCGCCCGGGGCGTCCTAGGAACTTGTCGCCTTCCACCATCACTTCGCCGCGTGAAAGCACCATGTGCGGGACACCGCTAACTTTGATCCCTTCGAACATCGAGTAGTCCACCCGCATGTGGTGAGTTTTCGCGCTGATGGTGTGCTGACGCTTGGGATCGAAGATGACCAGGTCGGCATCGCTGCCCACGGCGATCGTACCCTTTCGCGGATACAGTCCAAATAACTTGGCCGGCGTGGTGGAAACCAGTTCGACAAAGCGGTTCACACTGAAGCGACCAGCGGCCACGCCACCGCTGTACACCAGGCTCAAGCGATGCTCGATTCCCGGACCGCCGTTGGGAATTTTCGTGAAATCGTCTTTGCCCAGTTCTTTCTGCTCCTTGTAGCAGAACGGACAGTGATCAGTGGACACGACCTGAAGTTGGTCCTGGCGCAAGCCTTCCCAGAGCTTTTCCTGATGCCATTTCTCGCGCAGCGGCGGGGTGAAAACGTACTTGGCGCCCTCGAAACCGGGAACGTCAAAATTGTCGATCGAAAGATACAAATATTGCGGGCAGGTTTCCGCGTAGACGGGCAATCCGCAATCGCGCGCCTCGCGGACTTTCTGTAATGCATCATTACAACTCAAATGAACGATGTAAACCGGGGCTCCCGCCATTTCCGCCAGCGCGATGGCGCGCGCCGTGGCTTCTGCTTCCGCCGTTGTTGGCCGGGTCAGCGCGTGATATTTGGGCGCTTTCTTGCCTTCCGCAAGGGCTTGTTTGACGATCACGTCGATGGCGCCGCCGTTTTCCGCGTGCATACAGACCAGCGCACCCTGCTTAGCCGCGGCCTGGAAAACTTTGAAGATCGTGGCGTCGTCGAGCATGAAGACGCCGGGGTATGCCATGAAGAGCTTAAAGCTGGTCACGCCATCGCGCACCAAGGCGCTGACCTCTTCCAACCGTGCGTCGGGCAAATCAGTAATGATGCAGTGGAATGCGTAATCGGAGACTGCCTTGCTGGACGCTTTCTCCATCCAGGTATCGAATGCCTGGCGCAGCGACTGACCCTTGTATTGAATAGCGAAGTCAATGAGGGTTGTCGTCCCGCCGAACAGCGCTGCGCGCGTGCCGGTTTCAAAGTCA
>DASPSE010000446.1:0-4315 GCA_035624085.1 Terriglobales bacterium | reverse complement strand
GCCGGTTCCCTTATAGAAATAGCGCGGATCCTGTTTCAGCAGCGTTGCCAATATGGCGCCGCCGATGAAGGTGCTGCTGACCGTGTCGGCATAGTTGGCGCCGAAGCGCTTTGCATAACCCTGTGCACCCTGCCCATACCCGACGAAGTGATCTTGCGCCTGCTGCACGCCCGACAGACCTCCTACCACCAGGAAGGTCACAGGATCCAGAACCGTTTTCCAGGCCAGTTCAAACTTTTGTTTTGCGTTGAGGGGAGCTGCATTGGGTATGTAGCTAACGTAGAAATTTGGAATGGCGCCAAGAACGCGCTGTTTCTCCTCAATCTTGATCTGCTCCTGGGCTACTTCGGTCTGGGGAACTCCGACCCGCACTTCTGTAAGATTGGTGGCAACCACCAATACGATCTGCGGGAGCTCATCGTCCTCTCCCGAACGCAAAATTCCAGACACGGTTTGCGTTGCGAAGCCCGGCGCTGTAATTGTGAGACGGAAATTTCCAGGAGCCATGTTACTAAATGAGAATTGTCCGTCGGGGCCTGATAGCACCTCTTGGTTCAGTGATTGATCACCAGTGACCTTAACCCGGGCCCCGGCGACCAAAGCTCCACTTTGATCAACGACCGTCCCGCTGATGCTGGCGGGTAGTCCCAGGGTCGGCAGTTGGTTATCCTTTGCGACCGCGCCCGATTGCGATGGGTCGGGCAGGGCTGCTCCCGCAGGACTCTGTGCTAAGCAGTATGACATCCAGCCCAAAATAAAAAACACCAGTATGATGAGTGCAAACTTCAATTGAAGGGCCATGACCGATTCAAAATATCCTTTCGAATGGTTTCTATCAAGAAATCAGGCCAGTTAGTACATTATTCCGTCACCGCCGAAACCAAAGTGCGAGTACAGCCCAGCCTGGGATAAAACGGCCGTCCGAAATCTCGCGTCCCACTCTTTCAACTGGTGAAACTAAGCGGTTCCCCAACTACCTTTTGATGAGATGCATTTAATTTATAAACGACTGCTCCCGTTTAACGTCACCCGAGTGCAACGGCGATCGCTCAATACCCCCGGGTGGTTCGAGGGCGTCCCGCAGACTCAGCTTTTGGCCTGCCCTGAGGGACTAAGCTTAACGAAGTCCGCGGATGGGCCGCGCAGCCACCTCAAATTCGAATGCTTCTTCCTCCACTAGCCCCCACTTTTGTGTTATAGATCACAGACGGAAGTTCGCGTGGGAGCTTATCTTCTGCGCTGGCCAACATGGTCAACCTGCTCTCCATCATCGCGCTCGGCTTCTTTCTTGGCATGCGCCATGCTACGGATCCGGATCACGTGATTGCGGTCACCACTATCGTCAGCCGGCAGCGCAGCATTCTGAAATCGGCAGCAATTGGAGCGTTCTGGGGGGTTGGTCATACGCTGACGATCTTTGCGGTGGGCGTCGCCATCATTCTCTTCGATCTGGTGATCCCGACGCGTGTCGGCCTCAGCATGGAATTTTCGGTCGGATTGATGCTGATCATTCTCGGCCTCATGAACGTGCTCAGTTTTCGCCGCGCGCTCCCTGAGGAAGCGCTCCATTCACATGACGGTTCGCCTAAAGTCCATTCCCATCACCATAGCCACGGAGACTATGTTCACAGTCATGCGCATAGCCATGATCCCGACGCCCATCCACACGCAGCCGAAAACACGCCGGTAGCTTGGTTGGATCATCTGCTGGGGAAGACCCGAGTGTATCGGCCGCTGCGTCCGCTGATTATCGGAATTGTTCACGGTCTCGCCGGCTCGGCGGCCGTGGCACTGCTGGTATTGACGACCATCCGGGATGCGCGCTGGGCGGTCGCCTACCTGCTCGTCTTCGGGATTGGCACAATCGCGGGGATGATGCTGATCACCATGAGCATCGCTTCCACGTTCCGCTTGGTTGGAGGAAGCCTGCGGTTTTCTCATCGCCTGGCGATGGCATCGGGGCTGCTCAGCCTCGCTTTCGGCTTGTTCCTGGCCTACCACATCGGGTTCGTGGACGGTCTGTTCACCACTCACCCGCAGTGGACGCCGCGATAAATCGCTGGATTGCATGGCGAGCAATATGAGCCGCTTGCCTTCGCTTCCCTTCGTGAAACTTTGTGTCCTTCGTGGTTGAACGGATTTTGAAACCACCAAGGACACCAAGGCACACGAAGACAAGAAAGCAGCTTCGCGCTCGCTCCTTATTAGAAGAGAAGAAGCCTGCTTTGATTTGAAACCATCCATGCACCCTCGTATACTTACAGCCCGCCATGAAGGTTGTAGTAATCATCCCGGCAGCGGGCCTGGGCACGCGGATGGCCTCCGCTGCAACAGCAAAAGGTAAGAAGCCTGCGCCTTCGAAGCAATTCGCTGAGCTGGCCGGCACGCCGATTCTTCTCCACACGCTGCGGAAGTTCGCTGCGAGTCCCGAAGTTGCGGAGATTTACATTGCTCTGCGGGCAAACGAGATCGACGGCTTCCGCAAACGGCTCGAAAAGGAAAAAGATTTGCTGAAGAAAAGAATTCAGATCGTCGAAGGCGGAGAGCATCGCCAGCAGTCTGTGGGCAACGCGCTAGCGGCAATTTCCGCGGCCCCGGACGATATTTTGCTGGTCCACGATGCCGTGCGGCCGTTCGTAACGGAAGAGATCATCCGCGATGTAACTCGAGCCGCACAGAAATATGGTGCAGCGATTGCCGGGGTGCCTGCCGTAGATACGGTTAAGCAGGTAGAGCGCACGGCGGAGGGGGCGTTGATCACAGCGACAGTTCCGCGTGAACGAGTGGTGATGGCGCAAACGCCCCAGGGCTTTCGCTATGACGTGCTGAAGAAGGCTTTCGATGAAGCCACAGCGGACGGATTCCTGGGGACGGACGAAGCGGCGCTGGTCGAACGCTCCGGGCACGAAGTCGCGGTTGTGATGGGTTCACCGAGGAATATAAAGATCACGACTCCGGCCGATCTGGAGTTGGCGGAGTTTTATCTGAAGGCAGCTTCGTGAGATTATTTCCTACTTTTCACTGCGATCCCCATGACCTCGAACCTTGCGCCACGCAGCAGTGGGCCGCTGCCCAGAAAGGCGCGCGCAGGATAAGGTTCGTGAAAATACGTTCGATAGACGGCGTTGAATGTCTCGTAGAGGCTGAGATCGGAGCAGAAGATCTGAACCGAAACCAGATCGTCCATGGTCATGCCCGCGTTTTCGACGACCTCCTTAATTCCGTCGAGGGCGAATTTGGCTTCATCTTCCGCGCTGGCCGGAGGCTTGCCGGTTTTAGGATCAAGGCCGAGGTGACCGGCGACGTATAGCGTGTCGTCCACCAGAACGCCGTCGCTGAAGGGCAGCTTCATTTCCGCAGCGCGCTTCATCACGATGTGCTTGCGGCCGGAATCATCCGCGGCAGACGAGATCGCGAATAACAAAAGAACAAGCAGACCAAGCAGGGGCAGTTTCATAGGAACCTCGGGAGGTGAATTAGGGAACGCGGAAGCAGGGTATCAGTTCGGGGGCAGGGGTTGCCAGCGATTCAAGGACGTGAAACTAGCTTTGCTTCCCGGATCGGTTTTCACGCTCAAGAAATTCCTATAAGATGGGCCGGTCAAAAATCACATTGGAGGATCTCCAGCAATGAAGAAAGCAGGTTCGATAGCTGCGTTGATTCTTTCCCTCTGCACATTGGGCATGGCTGCGCACGCTCAGGAAATGGGGAAAAAAGAAGCGGAGCCCAAGCCCGCGCCGGGCCCGTCGCAGGCCGTGCTCGATCAGTGGAATGATATTGGACGGAAGTTGATCGCGATGGCCGAGGATTTCCCAGAAGATAAGTACGACTTCAAAGCGGCACCCACGGTGCGCACCTTCGCCGAGCGGCTGATCCATGCTGCCCATGCCAATTATTTCTTCACCAACGCTGTGCTGGGGCAGAAACCGCCGGGCATGGACGATCCGAAACGCGAGCAGTTCAAAACTAAGGCCGATGTGGTTGCGTTTGTGAAAAAGTCGTTTGCCGACGGCGCTGCGGCTATTAAGGCCAAGGGAGATGCCGGCATGTCCGATCTGGTGGTCGATCCGTTTGAGAATGAGCAGACTCGCATCAGCGATTTCGCCTACGGCTTTGTTGAGCATTCGGGAGAGATCTACGGCCAGCTCACGGTTTACTATCGCGCTGCCGGTATGGTGCCGCCAGAGTCGCGTCCGAAGAAGTAGGATGCAGAGAGCCCCTGTTATCCTGCGGGGATGTCTTCCACGGAGCCTCAGGAAAATCGTCTCGGTCCGGGGCTTTGTGCCGACTGCCAACATGCAAGGTCGGTGGAATC
>DASPSE010000441.1:0-14928 GCA_035624085.1 Terriglobales bacterium | reverse complement strand
GCCAAAGCCGAGTACGCGAAGCTGAAATAGCCTTTGCGAGTAAAGCTCACGGCATCACCTCGAACACCGTTCCCTCCGAATTGACTCCGCCACTGCTCGTAGTGCCGTAGAGATTGCCGGAGGCATCGAAAATCAATCCGGCGTAGGGATAGAACCCATCCTTACCGTTGTCGTTGAAGTTATGCAGCACTGTTTCTGTCCAGCCACCGCCTGCCTTGGGCTTCAGCTCGAATACCATTCCGTAACCATCCACGCCGCCCTCGGTCGTCGTACCGTAAAGGTTGCCGGCAGAATCGATGATCAAGCCTGCACCCGGAAAATATCCGTCTGTGAAGTTGTCGTTGAAGCTGTGCAGCGTGGTCTCGGTCCAGCTCCCGCTCACGGATGCTAGCTCGAACACTGTGCCGTAGTCGTAAACGCCGCCATAGAGTGTCGTGCCGTAGAGATTGCCGGCAGAGTCGAAGATCACATTGGCGAAGGGTTCATACCCATCTGTCTCGCTAAAGCTATGCAGCACGCTCTCTGTCCAGGTTCCGGCCGTAAGCGTCAACTCGAAGACTGTCCCCTCGGAGTCAACGCCGCCCAGGCCGGTGGTGCCGTAGAGATTGCCGGTGGAATCGAAGATCACGCTGCCATAGGGATTGATCCCATCCGTGCCATTGTCATCGAAGTTATACAGAATCGTTTCCGTCCAGCTCCCAGCCTTCAGGCTTAACTCGAATACCGTGCCGTAACCGAAGCTGCCACCTTCGCTGGTCGTACCGTAAAGATTGCCGGAGGAATCCAGAATCAATCCAGCGTAGGGATAGACCGCATCCGTAGCGTTGTTGCCGAAGTTATACAGAATCTGTTCCGTCCAGCCTCCGCCCGTCTTAGGCTTCAGCTCGAACACCGTGCCCAAGCCCTCAAGACTGTTGTTACCACCTAGTACCGTCGTGCCATAAAGATTGCCCGAGGCATCGAGCACGAGGTTGCCGTAAGGCGAATATCCGTCTTCGAGGGTGGTGTTATCGAAGTTGTGCAGAATTTTCTCCGTCCACCCTCCACCCGTTCTTGGCGACAACTCAAAGACCGAGCCACCGCCGTAAATGCCGCCGTATAGCGTTGTTCCGTAGAGATTGCCTGCGCTATCGCGGATCAGGCCGGCGTAGGGTCCAACTCCGTCCTTATTATTGTTCTTGAAGTTGTATAGCACCTTTTCGGTGGGCGCAGTGGCCGCTGCCGCGCTTGCCACGAACAGGGTGACCGTGAAGATGATCAGCGTTGCTCTCAATCCAGCAGAAAGTTGTTTGCCTCGCATAAAGTGATCCTCTTTGCGTTCGGCGTCAGCCAGGTCAGGTATCAACGCGGGGCCTCAGCCGGTGATGACAATCACGGACAGGGTATTGATGAACATGAGCCGCCGCCCGAGCCATTGTTAAACGCGTTATACGCCTGATAAAAGCCATAGCCTGCGCCCGCAGCAGATGCAGCAGTTGCGGCTATGCCGAGAGCAGGACCTACCCACGAAAGAGCCGGGGCTGCTTCCGCAACGACCGTGGGGGCGAACGGGTCTGCGGAAGCGACCGTGCTTGTAAACGGGTTTGCGGCTGGGCCCGAGGCCACGACGGTGACCGTTTCGGGGAATGCGTAGTGACCTACGCCAACGTCGCCAAGCCACGGGGCACCATTCGGAACGAGCCCGACCTCGTAGGCTAACGGGGACACCCCAGGGCTTAGATCAATCGTCATGGCTTCTTGTAGTAGATTAGCGTTCTCGGCGGTCATGGGGAAAGACGGACCAAATATTGGAAGCCCTGCGGCTAAGACCGTAAACACGGAGGGGTTTGGAGAAAGTCCAGAAAAATCCCGCAGATTGGTCGGGCTATCAAATGCGTACTCGTAGCCGTTCGCAAACGGATCCTCAGAAAAGCGGAGATTGGCGGCTCCTCCGCCGAAAAATCTGAGGGGATCTTCAGAAATGAACCGGCTATAGACTGGAGAGTAGTAGCGGGCTCGGAAGTAATAGAGTCCGGTAGAATCGTCCTCCCTCCCCGTGAACTGGAACGGATTCGTACTGGCCGCACCGCTGGAACTGGTATCGCCAAAGGGCGCGTAGCTGTATGCGGTTTGGATGGTCCCGCTCGAGTCCGTAAGGGCTGCGGTGCTCCCCAACGCATCGGTCAGAAAGTTGCTAGCGCCGCTCGTGTCCGTGCGGCTGAAGATTTCGTCCGGCGCCAGTCCAGTCAGCAGATTCGCGGTAGTGCTGGACTGCTGTTGCACGACGTTGATTCCGTCATAGAGGTAGGAAGTCGCCGGTCCGCCCGTGGCGCTATTGATCCGTCGGTCAAAACTGTCGTACTGGAACGTGGCCGAAGTGATACCGGCATCGGCAATCTGGGCCAGTTGATTGCGGTCGTTCCAGGTGTAGCTGTTGGTCCCGTCGGCGGCGAGATTTCCATTGGCATCGTAGGTCAGCGTGATAGCGCCCCATTGGGTCAGCTCGTTGGCAGCGTCATAAGTCGCTGAGGAAACCGCAGCCGGCAAGGTCAGATTGGCAAGAGTTCCGCCTACGCTGATGCGCCGACCGTCCGCATCGTATGCGTAGGCAAAATTACCCACCGTAGTGCTTCCGTTCTTATAGGCAAGCGCCGTAAGCCGCGAGGCTTGGTCGTAGGTGTAACTGCCGACCACGCCGTTGGGAAGGGTCAACGAGACACGGCGTCCGCTGGCGTCATAGGCGACTGCAACTGTTGCACCGCCTTGGGTGACGTTGGTCAAGCGATTGTCATTGTCAAAGGTATAGTTGACAGTCGACTGGCCGCTGACCGTCATGCTGGTGCGCCGTCCTGACAGATCATAGGTATAGGTGACCGAGCCCTGCGGTGTAGTCTCTGAAGTCAAGTCGTTCAAACCGTCATACGTACGGGTAATGGTGCCTGAGCGTGAATCGACGATTTGCGTCAAGCGATTGCCTGCGTCGTAGGTGAAGGCGATGGTGCTGGTGGTGGTCCCGTCGCTCGCGAACGCATCCGAGACAATTCGATTGAGTCCATCGTAGGCAAAAGTGATTGTGGTTCCGCGCCGATCGGTAAACTGGGTGATGTTCCCGAACAGATCGTACTGATAACTGTCCATTCTGGACAACGGGTCGGTACGGGAAATCAGCCGATCCAGATTGTCGTAGGCGTAGGTGTTCACATTGTTGCGGGCGTCGGTAGTGGTCACCAAGTCGCCGTCGGAGTCGTAACTGAACTGCGTTGTGTCTCCCAGAGCGTTTACAATTTTCGTAGGCTGGTCCAGCAGGTCATACGAGAACACTGTGGAGTTGCCCAAGGCATCCGTCAGAGTAACGGGGAGTCCGGCGCCGTTGACGATGCGAGTTACCGTGTCACCCAGAGGATCGGTGAAATCGACTAGATCGCCGACCGAGTAAGTCAGGTTTACGGTATTGTTCAAGGGATCTGTGATCGACAAGGGCTGACCCGCTCCGTTGTAGGTGGCGGTCCATTGGTTTCCCAGAGCATCGACATTTTCAACCAGGTTTCCGGCGACGTCGTAGGTGAAGGTACAAGTGTGATTCAGGGGATCGGTGATGCTGGTGATGTGGTGAAATTCCGGATCATAGGTGAACGAAGTGACTGCGGGTGACGAAGTGCCCGCCAGTCGCGTGACCTGAGTGACGTCTCCCGACGTATCGTAAGTAAAGGCAGTAGTCCGGCCCAAGGCGTCCGTAAGACCCAGGAGTAGATTCGTTCCAGATTGCCACTGGTAGGTAGTGGTCTCCTGCTCCGGCCTACCGACCGCTCTAACGTCGGTTGTGGTGTAGCCGGCGGAATTGAAAGTTACGTTCCGGACGACGCCGAGCGGGTTCGTGACCTGCGTTTGAGTTACTTGGCCCGAAGAGTTCAGGGTGTAAGCGAACTGATAAGTCCCGCCACTGGCCAGTGTTTGCGAAATGACCCGATGGTTGGAGTCATAGGTATTCTGCAGATAGACAATTCCGCGAGCATCGGTGAAGGACACCATGTCGTTGTACTTGTCGTAGGCGTAGGTCGTCGTATTGCCGGCCGGGTCAATCACTTCTGCCAGCCGCCCTCCGCTATCGTAGGTATAGGTCAGGGTTCGTCCCGAATTGTCCTGCGCACCAATGACACGATTGGAGGAGTCGTAGGTGAGCTGCACCCATCGACCGTTGGGGGAGGCGATCGCCGTAAGATTGTACGAACTGTCGCGGGTCAACTGCAGGGTGTTCCCAGAGCGGTCGACTATGGAGATCAGGGCTGCTTGTTGGGGAACCGTCGCGGCGAACCCGTCCTGGAATACCAACACAGTGCCGTTCGTGAGCCGCAGATTCCAACCATTTCCATTCCAGCTCAGGGTCGAACCGTAGAAGATGGTAGGACTGGATGTGTGCAGATACACGGCATCGCTGAAGGAAGTACCGGGCGAGATACGCTTGTAGTAGATCCTGCCGCCGTCGGGAAGGACCAAGTCGGCGTATGTCCAGGGGAGGGTGTCTCCAATAAGGAACATGTCGTAAAAGTGGGTTGTGCCTATACCAAAAGCTCGTGACCTGGAATCTTTCTGCCGATACGTGCGGGTCAAGGTGATCGGGATGATATCGGGCAGGTAAAGATCGGTCTTGTTAAGGACAAACAGACCCGTGCCAAGGTCGACCGGATCGCCATCCCCGCTGCTGGGATCGCCAGGGGTGGGCCCTCCGGACGGGGCAAAACTGGGCGAAGCAACCATCGCTCCGGTCAGTTGATAAATCAGAACTCCCGGGTCGGGGACGATCTGTTTGCCATTAGGCGCGACCGTGCCACGCCCGTAGATGTACCAGCCTTTGCCCGCCGCGTCGTAGTTCCAGAAATCGTAGCGTGTGCCTGGAGGAGAATGATAGGTGTTTGGGTACACGAGCCAGCCGCCCTGAGGCTCTTTCGGATTCTCGACCTCGATGTAACCCGCGCCCGGCTGAATCGTGAAATAAATCGGAACATTGACGTTGGGCAGCGGGAAAGGTGGGCGATCCAACGGGATGGGCGTAATCCCAATTTGCGTCACCACGTTCCAGTTGTGATCGTAGACAACCGTGCTCGGAGGCAGATGCAACTCCAGTCCTGGCAATCGCGGGTTGGTGATCACGACTTCAGTTTTGGTAGGAGACGGGATAGTGACCGCGTGAGCGGTATCAAGTGCAGGCATCCAGATTTTGTACGGCAGAGTGTTGGTCTTTCCGCCCGCTACATCGATTCCGGCCTCGAATACTCCAAACGTTGCGGAAGCAGTGCTGGCGGTCGTGCCGTCGATCAGCATCACTTGATGACCAGCAGGTACCGGCGAAAGTAAGAAGCGTCCTGTCTCATCGCTGGCGGTTGATTGGCCTGCAATGGTCAGTGTGACGTTCGGCAGCGGAAGTCCGCTGAGCCGGAGAACTTGCCCGCTTACCGCCGTTACTCCGCTGGCGGCCTGAAGAGCGGGAAGATTGCCGAAGGCGGATGTGACCACCGCGCTGTTGTCTTCGAATGCGACTGTCCCAATCCCGGTCTCAGCCCCAGCAAATGGCGATCCGGCCGTCGTGAAGGAAATAATGGTGTCGGGCATAACGCTCGAACCCGCTGCCAGGCCCGACATGGAAACCGTGTAAGTGGTGGCGGGCAGCAGAGCGCTTTGCGGAGAAACGAAGACCAGCCTGCCACTCTCGGCGGGCACGACCATTGCGGGCACTGCTCCTTCCGGGCCGGCAAGCGTAACCGTCTCAGCGTTGGCCGTGACCACACTGAGCGGCCTGGAGAAACGCAGGGCAACCACCGCGTCAGTTAGCACATCGCTGGCGCCATCGGGAGGCAACGATGCTTCGAGTTGCAAAGGCAGGTCCGGTTGCGCGGCTGCGGCAGGGGATTCCTGCAGACTGGTGCGTTCCGACACCGGATCAAAACTCTCGCCGAAATCCACACTCACGCCGGCAGCATCAATCCCACCCCAGAGCAGCACCGAACCATCGGGCAGCAAGGTCGCCGTATGTCTCTCGCGTGCCACAATCAATGCGGCCGCCTGCTCGGTCGCTGAATTGGAACGGTAATCCCAGAGGGCGACGCTGTCCAGGACTTGGCCGGATTGCGACTGTCCACCAGCGATCAGCACGCGCCCGTCAGTCAGCAGTGTTGCCGTGTGATACGCACGCGGCTCGAGCTGTGCCGTCTGCAGTGCCAGCGAAGTGTCTATCGCCGGATCGAAAATCTCGGACGCCTCTACGAGCTGACCGTTCACATCGATACCGCCGAAAACCAGAACGGTGCCATTGGGCAGCAGGGTCGCCGTGTGCCATGCACGAGCTTGATGCAGCCCGGACTGCAGCATCGTAATAACACCTGACTGAGGGTTCAGAATCGCAGCCGTTGCCACCGGCCCCTGCAATCCCTCGCCCCCGATCAGGAGCAATCGTCCGTCCGGGAGCAAGGTGGCAGATTGGCCGGGCAAGTACAAGACTGCCGTGGAAGCGACACACATCGTGACCAAGCCGCCACAAACCAAACTTACAAGCAGAGCGCACTGCAGCAGTCTTTTCATTTCAATTCTCCGCAGCCTTATGGACTGGTTATCTGTACGGTCATACTTCCGGTGGACGCACCGCTCGGAACGATAGAAAGCGTATAGGTGCCCGTCGTCAACAAGGTGTGGCCAAAGTTAAAGTTTCCCGCCGGGCATTCGACCTCAGAAACCACAGCGGCGCCTTTCGGGTTCAATATGCTCACCGTCGCACAAACCGTGTCGCTCGTTCCGGTGACCTTTATTTTCTGTGCGGCGGTTCCACTGAAAGTCAAATCCGCAATTTGTCCCGGAGTTCCTAGTGTGACGTTCACAGCCGGCCCGCCAATCGTGATCGTTCCCGTCACATTGGTTACGTTGTAGAGCGTCACCGTAATGCTGCCAGTGCTCGGGTCAACGGGAGTCAGGATGATGGTGTATGTGCCGGTCAGAGGCAGGATTTGCTGTGACACCAGGTCCGACGGATCGACGCAAGCTGTCGAGTTCAGAGTGGACCCGTCGGGATTGAGGATGACCAGGTTCAGGCTGCAGGTCGGAAATGTCCCATTGGTGAAATTGACACTCACGTTCTGTCCTGCCGTTCCCGCAAAAGTTAATCTGGCCATCTGTCCGGGAATAGTGAGATTCACATTAACGGGTGACCCTCCGGCCGTAATCGAACTGGAAAAGTCATGGGGGATGTCATACAAGCTGAGGGCTGCAGTTCCGGTTTCACCGTTAGCCGAGCCCTGCGCGAGGATCGTGTAGGTTCCACCCTCAGTGAGCACAGGGGTCGACAGCAGTGCGTTCGCGCAGGCGCCTTGCGTAGAGTTTGAAGTAAAAGTCACGTTGTTTGGGCTGAGGATGGAAAGAAATAGTCCGCAGTTCGCGAACGTCGAGTTGTTTGGCACAAGAGTCACGCGGTGTCCCGAGGTCTCATCGAAAAGTATCAACCCGATGTCTCCGGCGGTTTGAATGCCGAGAGTGCTGGTCGTGCCGACGGACATGCGATCGGTAAATCCGACCTGACTTGCGGTGAACGGGGAGGGAACAGCGAAAAAGTCAGCCGTGCTGGTGGCCTGACCGAAAGGTGTCGTCACAGAAATGTGGCCCGATGTTGCTCCCGTTGTAACCGACGTCTGGATTTGGGAAGAGCTTTCTGAGCTAGCCGTTGCAATTGTTCCGTTCAGCCGAACCGTGTTATTGGCGGCGGTTGTCTGGAAGTTTGTTCCGTTAATGGTAACGGCCGTGCCACCCGCGGCAATCGTCGGCGTAAAGCTCAAGATTGTGGGCAGCTGGCTGGTTGCGACCGTGAATGGAGTGTTGCTGGAGGCTGAACCTGTCGGCGTAGTCACGGTCACCGGTCCGCTGGTCGCACCAGTGGGAACCTCGGTCACAATGGCGTTGCGAGTGGAGGAAATGACGCTGGCTTGAGTGCCATTGAACGCAACTGTATTCTGCGTGGCGGTGGTGCTAAAGCCAGTGCCGTAGACCGTCACCGTGCTGTCGACTGGACCGCTGTTCGGGGTCAAAGTTACGATCGATACCTGCGCGCTGGTGTACCGTGAAATGGAACTTATGTTTCCGGTAGCGTCATAGGTATACGCTGCCGCGTCCCCGGTCGGGCTGATTACGCCAGCCACTCGGCCCAGCTGGTCATAGACGTACATGGTCGTGCCTTGCGCTGTTGACAGGCGCGCATAGGACAAGATCGAAGCTATCGCCATCACCAGGACACTCTTCCGACGAAGAGAGCCAGATCTCCAGTGTTTCGCTCGCACCGTGTCCATGTTGTCTCTCCCACCTCTCATCGAATTCGCAACTGCGAGTCTTTCCCGTAGTCCTCAACTAGCCCGCCGTGCGCTGGCTGACGATTGCCGCGCCCCATCCACGCTTACGTCAGCCTGTTGATCGCTCCGTTGCTGGTTTCGTCCGGTATCCGCCTACTTCGCGTCCAGCAACGAATCCAAACAAATCAGCGGCGATCCGCACTGATCTTCGGTGAGGTGCCATCCGTGACTTTCTGCGGCATCGCGCAGCAGCGGTTGACTACTGCCAACCAGCACCGCGGCTTGCGTTAACCCCACCATATCGACCACACGCCCACACTCGCGGCACCAGAGTCGTGTGGACTGGCGCCTCTGAATCACTGAAACTCGGGCGGTTTCGATAGTGATTACAGTCGCCCTGCTGACGGTCGAGGCTCCCACCAGCCTCTTTGCCCAGCGCCGAAATCGTGATACATTGCTTGCCACGTTTGTGGTCCGTCGGCACCTGTCTCCCTCGAACGGCAGGCATCCTGGGTCAAACGGTCTTCAAAAGTCTTTAGACAGGTCCTAAGAAATTCTGAGAATTTCTAAGGACGTGGTTATGATCAGCAATACAAGGCATTTCTACGAGTTCGGGCCCTTCCGCCTAGACCCCGGTCATCGCCAACTACTGAGGGAAAACCAGCCCGTCCCGCTGCAACCCAAGGCTTTCGACATCCTGCTGGCACTGGTGGAGAACTCAGAAAGAGTGGTTTTGAAAGACGAACTCATGAAAATGGTGTGGCCGGAGACGTTTGTGGAGGAGGCAAATCTCGCCCAGAACATATCCGTCCTGCGCAGGACGCTCGGGGAGACGGCGGGAGAGAACCGCTACATCGTTACCCTGCCGGGCCGTGGCTACCGCTTCGCGCATAGTGTGAGTGTTTTGGGGCCAGAAGAGGAATTTGTTGTCGAGAACCACACGCGGTCGCACATGGTAATAGAGGAGCAAAAGGTGACGGCGCGGGCGGCCGCCGCGGAGGAAGAGAAAAAAGATGCGGTAGAGAAAGAACAAGAGATTGTAGTGGCCAGCCGCTCGTTAGCCAGGATAACGTTTGAACGAGAGAGAAGAAGCGGCCTTCGGATCTGGATCGCAGTCGCGGCGACAGTGACGGTAATCGCGGTGGCGATCGGCCTATACTGGCGGTCGCAACGACCGCCTAAGCTGACCGAGAAAGACACCATTGTTCTTGGCGACTTCGATAACAAGACAGACGATCCGGTCTTCGATGGGACATTGCGACAGGGGCTTTCCGCGCAACTGGAGCAGTCGCCGTTTCTGAATCTGTTGTCCGAGCAGCGTATCTCCGAGACTCTCTCACTGATGACTCAGCCGAAAGATTCCCGGCTAAATCCCGGCCTAACGCGCGAGGTATGCCAGCGCACTTCCAGCGCTGCGGCGCTCGACGGTTCGATTGCCCAGATCGGTACGCGCTATCTGCTGACGCTGGAGGCGATTGCGTGCCCTACGGGGGAAACACTGGCGAGCAGCGAAGCCGAGGCGCTGGATAAGAACAGCGTCCTCGAAGCCATGGGTAAGATTGCCACGGATATCCGCCGCAAGCTCGGCGAATCTCTCGCTTCGATACAGAAGTATGACGTTCGGCCGGAGGACGTAACCACTCCGTCGCTCGAAGCGTTGCATTCCTACAGCCTGGCCATGAAGAACCGCAACGGCAACTTCGATCTTTTCGTCCAACTGGCCAGGCGTGCCATCCAACAGGACCCCAACTTCGCCACGGCCTACGCCCAGCTTGGCGTCGTGTACATCAATATCGGTGAGAACGAGCAAGGGGCACAGAACATCCGCAGGGCTTACGATTTGCGCGATCATGTCAGCGAGCGCGAAAAGCTCTATATCGCCTCACGCTATGATCATCAGGTCAACGGCGATCTCGAAGCTGCCCGCAAGGATTATGAGTTGTGGAAGGAGATCTATCCTCGCGATCAGGCTCCAAACACCGGACTGGCAGCTGTTTACTACCTGACCGGAGAGTTCGAAAAGATACTTCCTCTGGTCGACAAGAATATGGAGCTAGCCGGACTGCGACCGAGCGACACCAATATCGGCACTGTCTGGGCCTGGACGTTCATGAACCGGATCGATGATGCGAAAGCAATGGCGCTGAAGGGACAGGCTTCCACTCATGATCCACTGTACGATATGTCCCTTTACTCTTTTGCATTTCTACAGGGCGATGCGGCAACGCGCAAACATGAGCTCGAAATCCTGACTGGTAATCCGACGTGGGGCGACAGCGCGCTCGATCTGGAAGCTAACACCCTGGCTTACTTCGGACAGTTCGCGAAGAGCCGCGAGTTCCTCCGTCGCGCTGTCAACGCAGCTATCAAGCGGGACAAAAAGGAATCGGCAGCCTCATACAACGCCGAGGCCGCGCTCGCCGAAGCCCTGGTCGGCAATTCAGCTCAGTTGAAGCAATTCGTTAAAGAGGCGCTGGCACTCGCCGACACCAAGGACACCCGAGCGATGTCGGCCCTTGCGTTGAGCCTGGCTGGCGACGCGGCGCAGGCCACAAAACTTGCCGACGATCTCGGAAAGCGTTATCCGAAAGACACTATCATTCAATCGAATTACTTGCCTACTATTTACGCGGCTGCCCAATTGTGGAATCCCGGCGCCAAGCCAGACCCGCAAAAATCAATCCAATTTCTGGCCTCAGCGGCACCTTACGAGAGGGGTGTAACGGCTATCGATAATGGAATTTGTTTCTATCCCATTTTTGTTCGGGGCCAAGCATATCTAGCGAATAAGCAAGGACCAGCGGCAGCCGCCGAGTTCCGCAAAATCCTCGATACTCCGCAGATGATCCAGATGGAGCCGCTCGGATTCGTGGCCCACATCGGCCTCGCTCGAGCGTACGCGCTTAGTGGAGACTTCGCGAAGTCACTCGCCGAATATCAAACTTTCCTTACTCTATGGAAAGATGCCGACGCGGATGTTCCTCTTCTTAAGGAAGCCGGGGCGGAGCTTGCGAAACTTCATTAGAGCGCCTAACAAAACCCTGTCAACACAAAAGCTGCCGTCTGAAAGTCGGCTTCCCTCCGCTCGGGATTTCGGCAGCAGGCTCCCGCTTCGCTCGTTTTCAGCCTGCCCTGAGCAACCGAGCGACAGTGAGGGCGCCGAACGGGCCCGCAAAGCGGCTCAAGTTCGATTCCCGGTAGCGCTACCAGAATTTTTCAACTTCTTCTGAGATTCTCAACGGCTCACTTAACCGACGCGATCACATCCAGCTTCCCGTGCTTGACCACCCCGTGACACCAGTCGCAGGCTACGCCTTTATCGGTGACGTGTTTGCTGTGGATGAAGGAAGTGCCAGCGGTCAGGAGCGTGGCCGGGGTTTCGGCATGGCAGTGGTGACACTGGCGCGCTTCTACGGCGGGCGAACCCGACGCCGCGTGCTCGTGGCAACTCATGCAGGCAGCATCGTCGGCCTTGACGCCGCCAGCTACGTGATCAAAGCCGGCTGCGGTTTGCGTTGGGACGCCGTGACAGCCAACGCATCCTATCGTAGTTGCGGGCTGGGTTTCACCAGCTGCTTTGAAGTGGCAGGTGAAGCAGGCGTTGGTGTCCACGGCGAAGTGGCTCTCGGTACCGACGGCCGTGTGGCAACTGGTGCACCGGAGATCGGGACCCCGGTTCAGCGTGCGCAAGTGATTTGCGTGGCTGAAAAAGTAGGTCTGATGGACGTACAGAGGCTGCCGCAATGTCTCCATAGAGTGGCAGCCGCTGCTCAGGCAAGTCGCGTTATTGACCGCAGCAACCGGCCGGTGCGCCTGGGTTTGAGTGATCGTGGCGACCAACTGTGACGTGCCTTTGAACTTGGCTTTCAGGAAGCCCTGTAAGCCGGGCTCATAGTGACACTTATCGCAGCTGATGTCGGCGCGCGCATGGGCCGAGGTCTTCCAGTTCGCGAAATACGTGCCCATGTCGTGGCAGGAGCCACAGAAGTGCGGGTTGGAACTGGTGCTGACTCCCCAACTGCCAAACGTCGCCAGGGCGAGAACTCCTATCGGAAGCACGTAGGCAAAGCGCCCGTACCAATGCGCAGGCGGAACGAACAGCAGCGGCTGGCGAAAACTCAACCGCCTGCGCGCGGCAGAAGCCAGAAAAACCAGGCCCAGCGCGATGCTTCCGTAGAGGAAGAACGCGACCAGATGCTGGCCGAAGATATCGGCCGAGCTCTGCACAAAGTTGTAAGCGAGGAGAGCAAGTCCGAGCGTGGCGCAGTAGATAAAAATTTCCTGCCGCGTCCAAATTAGCAGCGCCACCCATACTGCCATCGCCACCAGCAACACGACCCTCGACGCCGCCAGCGATGCCGGCGCGGGCCACAGCGCAAAGAAGCTGCCGGTGAGAGTAGTCGCGATGGCGGCAGCGTAGAGGCTCCAAGAGCCACGAGCGTCCTGCGCCCGGTGCCGCAGCCGTCCAAGCAAGGCCAGCAGAAAAGCGGCGGGAATGAAAATGCCGAGCCGGTTGGCTTGTGTCACCCCGGGCAGGGCGGGCAGAAATTCGTAGATGGCGAACACCCCAGCCAGACCGGCTCCCGCGAGAAACGCCCGCTCCTGGGTGTAGCGCGCCAACTGGACGAAGAGCACCAGATAGGCCGCTCCGGTGAGCCAGCCGGTCGTGGTCGCGTGCCCGAAGGGCAGCGTCAGGAACAAGAATGCGCCGAGCACTGCTGCGGCGCTGGTCGCGAGTTCAAATGGGTAAGCGTCCCGCAATCGTTGACGATCACGAAACCAGGCCGCAAGAAAATAGAACGCAACCGCTAATGGCAGAAAATATGGGAGGAACACGCGCGCACCGGCTCTTACAAAGACCACCAGGAAATATCCTGCGACGGCACAAGCTGCGGTGGGATAGAAATACAGCGAAATGCGGCGCGTGACCGCGATCCACGCATACAGCAGCGCGTAGATGAACAAAGCTGTCGCGGCGGCTGTGTACAGTCCGGCGAAGAGCAGAACCGCTACGCTGTAGGCAGCCAGCACTCCGCTGGCGGCTTCGAGGGCCGATGCAACCAGAGTGTCACGCCAACTAGCGGATGTCCGGCCGATCAGCAGATAGGCTATCGGCCACAGTGCTGCCGTGTATGCGCCCGCGGCGTGATAGGGGTAGAACAGAATCAGCGAAACGCCGGTGCAGAGAAACCACGCAAAGTAGGACAGTTCGTACCAGCGGTTTTGTTTGCGTAGCAATAAGTAACCCACGCCTGCTGAAATGAAACCGAAGACCAGATAGGGCAGACCTAAAGCCTCTCCGCGGATTCCGGCCGACCACTGGATGACGTAGATCCAGAACCCCAGAACCACCGGCAAGGTGAACAGCACTGCCGGTTGTCTCGCCTTAATCAGAGCCAGCAAAGCTGCGACGACCAGTACTCCTCCCAGGAAAAGTGCCTGGGGAATTGAACTGGGATCACGGGTGACCTGCAAAATGCAGGCAACGGCTGCCGGGACGGCAGCTACGTCATACAGCGACTGCACATAAGGCCGAGGTAGAAGGTTGCGCAGCCAATATCCTGCGGCGATCAGGCCGAGTAACAACAGGGCGCTGGAGTCCAGAGCGGTCGCGAAGATGCCTGACGCCGCCAAACGGCGCTCCGCCAGAAAATAGGCAAGGGTCAGAAAGACTCCCGCCTGGTATGCGTAGACATTACGTCGGGGAAACATTCGCGGCGCCTGACGCCATCCGGCGAGCAGGCTCACAAGACCCACGAACAATGCAACCGCCGCAGACGAGTAACTCGCAGGAAAACGTAGCCACGCCAGGTATGCCAGCGCGGCGAAAGGCGCCACACGGCCTAAAGCGGCGAGAGCCCGAGCCAGGCCAACTCCTAGTAAAGTGACGGCGTGGTTGGCCAGTTCACGTCCAATAGCCCAGAACAAGACGAAGAGAATGGATAGATACGCGAATGCCACGAGGACTGGTTCCCAAGGATAGAAGAGCACCACGGGAACCAGCGCGAGCACAATCCCAGCCCCGAATAGGGGCACCAAGCGCGGAAGCGGCGCCGGGTGCGGTCCGAGAATCGGCACCTCCTCGGGCCTATAGAGCTCAAGCCCCAGGTGCAACCACATGGCTGCCAGAACCAGATACCCCAGAGGCAGCCTCATCGCATGCGTGGAGGTGAATGCCGTGAAAAGCAGATAAGCTCCGACGAAAGTGAGAGCAGAAGTCTCCGCGCGGCGCAGGACGCCTCGCGAGTACAGATCGCCGAGCGCCAGCAGACCGAGCACGGCCCCAACTGTCAGCGTGACTTGGCTGTGACTGTAAAGCAGAAAAAGAAATCCGCCGCTTCCGAGGAGAACGGTCGCGAACGAGTGAACTGCCTTCTCGCTGCGGATGAAGCGCAGCCACAGACAGGCTGCGTAGCCGATCAACGCGAACGCGGTGGCGACTGCAGCGTGCGCAAAAAACCAGGGAACACGAAACAGGATCCACAGCGCAAAAACCGCGATAATGAGATTGTTAACGCCATGCAGCGACAACGAAGCGTTTTCCACGCTGCCCGGTACGCCGGCCCACGCTGCCAGGTAAATCACGGCCACCGGGATCAGCAAACTCAAGGGTTGCCATGCCAGCGGC
>DASPSE010000412.1:0-4572 GCA_035624085.1 Terriglobales bacterium | reverse complement strand
AATTCCGCCGATGTGGCGGGAAGCGGGACGAGGCCGAGAACGCAATTTCTGCTTCTCGATTACGTCCAAATATTTCAATCCCGAACCGGTGTTGAACAGAACCACCGTGTCGTCGGCGCTAAAGAAATCGTTGGCGCGCAGCTTGCGATAGGCGGCGAGCGCCGCTGCTCCCTCGGGCGCCGCAAAAATTCCTTCGACTTTCGCCCAATGTCGCAATGCGTCCATGATTTCTTCATCACTCACGGCGATGGCGATGCCGCCGCTCTTTTTCAGAATGTCGAGAATGAGGTAATCGCCATAGGCTTTGGGCACGCGAAGGCCGGCAGCCAGCGTGGAAGCGTCCGGCCAGAATTCAGAGGCGCTTTTGCCTTCGTCCCACGCTTTCACAATCGGAGCGCATCCGGAAGCTTGCACCGAGACCATTTGCGGACGCTCTGATCCGATCCAGCCCAATTGCTGCATCTCGTCGAAGGCCTTCCACATTCCGATCAGGCCGACGCCGCCGCCGGTGGGATAAATGATGCCGTGCGGCAGGCGCCAGCCGAGTTGCTCGGCGACCTCGTATCCCATGGTCTTCTTGCCTTCGACGCGGAACGGCTCTTTGAGTGTGGAAACGTCGAACCAGCCTTCTTTTTCTTTCCTCTCTGCGATCATGCGCGCACAATCGCTGATAAGGCCGTCAACGAGCGTGACGCACGCGCCATAGCTCTCGCACTCGATGCGATTGGCCAGCGGCACGTCTTTGGGCATAAAAAGATGGGCTTCGATTCCGGCAGCGGCGCAGTAGGCAGCCAATGCGCCGGCGGCATTTCCGGCAGAGGGAGCGGCGAGTTTCTTGAGGCCATAAGCCTTGGCCATGGTAACGGCGGCCGACATGCCGCGAGCTTTGAATGATCCGGTGGGGTTCAGCCCTTCATCTTTTATATAGACGTTGGGAAACTCGCGGCTGGGCAGCATGGGCGTGAAGCCTTCGCCGAGCGAGACTGGCTCGGCTTCTGGCAGAACTTCGGCATAGCGCCACATGGAAGGAGTTCGTCCAAACAATGAGGCTGCGGTAAAGGTCTTTTTCAATGCCGCAAGGTCATAACGGACGTAGAGCACGCCGCCGTCTTTCGGGCAAACGCTTGGTGGCTGATCGGCGCTGATTTCCGCGCCGCATTTGGTGCATTCGAGATAAGCGATGCGGGCCACGAAGGGAGTTTAGCATCTGCGGTGTGTAGGGCGGACGCCATCCTGCGCCGCACGGGCGAGGACGCCGGCCTGCATCGTCGGCTTACTGCAGCTTGGCATATTCTGTTTTCGCTTCTTTCAAGATGGGGATGTCGGGGTCGGCGTCTTTCCAGAGCCCAAAGAAATCCTGATAGGCGGTGCGGGCTTTGGTGAGGGCAGCGGGATCTGCAGCGGGGCTTTGCCCGGCCTGGACGGGCGAGGCGCCCGTCCCCACGTGGCCGATGCCAGCTTCGAGGGCGTACGCGCGGGCCAGACCTAAATGCGCGAGCGCGCCGACGGGATCGTTTCCAACCCCTCCGGGGTGGTCGACGATCTTCTGGAACTCCACGGCGGCGGCACTTCCTTGCCCCAACTTCAAGTAAGCTTCCCCTCGAAGGTAAACGGGATAGCCAACCGTCAAAGTCGACCCAAGCTCGTAAGGTGTAGCCGCTACGAGCGCCTCAACGGCCTTGGCAGCGTTACTCTGCAGAGCAGCGGCCCCATGGATCATCGGCAAATACTCCAACTGCACGATGGTATCTTCGGGGAAGCGTTTGGCCAAATCCTCAGCCAGCCGCGTGGCTTGGGCAG
This sequence comes from Terriglobales bacterium, assembly GCA_035624085.1. Classification (GTDB taxonomy): domain Bacteria; phylum Acidobacteriota; class Terriglobia; order Terriglobales; family Acidobacteriaceae; genus JAFAGX01. The sequence continues at coordinate 2,772 of DASPSE010000412.1, read as the reverse complement.
AGTCGCCCGCGAGCGCCAGAGCAGTGGCAGAATAGCCCACAACGTCTCGGCCATTTGAGAGCGCCAGCGCAGCCTGCGCCTGCTGTTTGGCTAAGGCCGCATTGCCCACCACGGCTTCATGTACGGCGGCTACGGCCTGGTAGCCGGCCGCTGTCTCTTTTTCGTCTGCACGAATTGCAGAGTCGACCGCGCGCCGCAGCGCCTCTCTTTTTTTTGCGAACTGCCCGGCGTAAGCGGCGGTTTGGGATTCGTTGATCAGCATGGCGTCCTCGAACCCCGGCTTACCCATGAGCGTTGCCGCCTCGCGCTCCATCCCAGCCGCGTCGTGCTGCAAAAAATCGACCGCGTAGAGGAACAGATGAAGAATGGGAGAATCCAGATGGTGCGCTTGCGCCTCCTGCGCGGTGGCTTTGGCTTCATCCAAACGGTTGACGCTCAGGTACGCGTTGACGAGATTCGCGTAGGCAAGCCCGCTGCCCGGACTTAGTTTGAGCGCGTCCTGGTTCGCGGCCAGTTCCTTGTCGTATTCTCCCAATTGCTGGTGGATGACACCCAGGTTTCCGACCGGAACATTGTCGCGGGGATAGGTCTGTGCCCATAACTCGTAGGTTTTGCGGGCTGCCTCCAGGTTCCCGACGGCCATATGCTCATAGTGCGAGGCGATGTAGAACTTCTCTCGCTCGCTCGCGCGCTCGCGCAGCTCATATGCCTTGCGGGTATTCTCGATTGCGCGCTCTCTCTGGGACAGGTTGTTATAGCTTGTTCCTAATCGTGCGTAGGCCATTGCGAAGTTGGGGTCCAGGCTGATGGCGCGTTGGAAAAATGGGATCGCGCTTGGGTAGTCGTTCTTTACTGTCATCGCCTGGACGCCCAAGGTATAGGCTTGCAGGGCCTCGAGCGATGGCGTGGTCACGCTCTCGGTCGGGGCGTCATACTTCTGCACCGAAGCCAGGGATTCGCCCAGCTTCTCACGAATCTTCGTAGCCGCCTCGCCCAACGCCTTCAGAACCTGCTCTTTGCTGTTGGCTGTAGCTTGCTCGTTGGCCAACAGGTCGCCCGTATGGCAGTTCACTGCCTTCAGGCCTACCACATATTGGCTGCCCAGGCTAGAGATAGAGCCTTCGATGGTGGCGGCGCTGGCCGTACGCTGGCAGACTTCCCGCGCCAACTCGCTGGTAAGCCGCGCGTCTTTGGGCTGAGCCATCAGAGCGAGCGTCCTCGCCACGTTTTGATCGGAAAGCAGATTGAGAAATGGCGACTGCTCCAGTTGCGAGGAAAGTCCCTGGCGCAGCGTGCCATCGAAAACGGAATCGCCAGTGGTGTTGGTGAACTCGGCGAGGATGACCGTGTCTTTCTCGGTGAGGGGCTTGGTTTGGCGCGAACGATAGTAGTAGAGGCCGCCGGCGATGAGGGCGACCACGACGACGGCCGAGGGAACTGCGATCTTCCAGAGGTTTCTCTTCTGGGCTACAGGAACCTCAGCCACTTTCACCGCGCCCGATGACAGCGGCGCAGCCACGCTCGTGGGACCCGACGGTGGGGGTGCTTGCACCGTTGCGGCTTGCGCCCCGCTTTCCTGCACCGTTGCTATCGTTCCGGAACCGGGCGATGAAACGCGCCCAGTATCTGTGTTGCGCTTGAGCCGCTGCAGGTCGGCACGCATTTCGGAGGCGTGCTGGTAGCGGAGATTTCTGTCCTTTTCCAGAGCCTTGGAGATGATCCGCTCCAATTCCGCGGGCAGATCGCGATTGAAACGAATGGGCGGCGGCGGATCAGAATCGAGGATAGCTTTGAATATGAGCGCAGAGGTTTCACCATGGAAGGGCAACTGCCCAGTGGCCATTTCGTACATCACTGCGCCGAAGGAAAACAGATCGGTGCGGGCATCGAGTTCCTTGCCCTTGGCCTGCTCTGGGGACATATACGCGACTGTTCCAAGCGTTGAGCCGGGGCTGGTCAGGTGCTGATGGTCTATGGAGCCGGTCTGCGTACCCTCGGCTGCGATGTTGCTTGCGGAACCGGCTGAAACCACCACCTTGGCCAGACCGAAATCGAGAATTTTGGCATGACCCCGCTTGGTGACGAAGATATTCGCCGGCTTGATGTCGCGGTGAACGATGCCCTCTGCATGGGCGGCGTCTAAGGCGTCGGCAACCTCGATGGCCAGAGAGAGAATTTCCTCGGTCTCCATGGGGCGACCGGCGATCTTGTGCTTCAAGGTTACGCCGTCCAGAAACTCCATGGCGATGAAGGGCTGGCCCGCGTGCTCGCTGATTTCGTAAATTGTGCAGATGTTGGGATGATTCAGCGCCGAGGCCGCCTGCGCCTCGCGCTGGAAGCGGGCCAAGGCTTGTGCGTCTTTGGCGACATCGTCGGGCAGGAACTTTAAGGCGACAAAGCGGTGGAGTTTTACATCCTCGGCCTTATAGACGACGCCCATCCCGCCTCCGCCGAGTTTTTCGATAATGCGGTAGTGGGAGATGATCTGGCCGATCATTTCAGTCGAACCTGGCGCGACGCCATGTTATGCGGGGAGGGCAGGGCAAGTCAATGAGAGCGACATCCCGCGGGTAAGAAGAACGAAGGATAGGAAGTGAAAGAGGACGAGTTAAACGAGAGACTTGATGTGCTGACGGAGCCAGTCCAGGATCTGGGCAAAGCGGAACTGGTGGCGCTCCATTGAGCCAGCGATGAAGGAATATCCTTCTCCGGCTTCGACCTCAATGTAAAACCCGTTGCGCCGCAGAAAGACATCAGCGGCGGTGAGAGCGA
>DASPSE010000411.1:0-105073 GCA_035624085.1 Terriglobales bacterium | reverse complement strand
TTCCGAAGGCATCGCCGCGCGCCGCGGACGCTATGGCGCGTATCTGCATCGCGATCGCGTGAACCATAGGTTACGGGCGCGCCGTGGAAGCAGGTTGGCAGCAATCACCAGCGGCGGCGCAATTCCAGAAACGGCGTTATTTACCATGGTCGCCGAACCGGAAGGAATTACGGTCGGCACTCTCGATGAAGATTTCGCGGTCGAGAGCAATGCAGGCGATATCGTTCTGCTCGGCAATACTTCGTGGAGGATTCGCCGAGTTGAAGGCAAGTCCGGGCGGGTATTGGTGGAAGATGCTCATGGCGCGCCGCCCACGGTTCCTTTCTGGCTCGGAGAAGCTCCGGCCCGAACCGAAGAGCTTTCTGCTCACGTGGCTGATCTACGACGCGAGATCAGCGAGCGATTGCAGGATATTTCCCCGGTTGGATTTTCGCCAGCTCAACCCCAAGTGGCCGAGACTATCGCCTGGCTGAAGGAAGAATGCGGGCTCGACGACTCCGGCGCCGAGCAGATGGTTGAATACATCCTGCAGGGCCGGGCTGTTCTGGGGGCGGTACCGACGCAAGACACCATCATCGCCGAGCGGTTCTTCGACGAAGGCGGCGGGATGCAACTGGTGATCCACGCGCCTTTTGGCGGACGCATCAACAAGGCTTGGGGTCTGGCGCTGCGCAAGCGCTTCTGCCGCAGCTTCAATTTCGAACTCCAGGCTGCGGCTACCGACAATGGCCTGAATATTGCGCTGGCCGAGCAGCACAGCTTCCCGCTGGGCGACGTCTTTCATTTTCTGAATGCAGAAACAGTACAGCCGATCCTCGAGCAAGCTGCCTTAGCTTCCCCTATTTTCGGAACGCGCTGGCGTTGGGATGCGAATCGCGCGCTGGCGCTGTTGCGCTTCCAGGGAGGCAAGAAGGTTCCGCCGCAGATTCAGCGCATCCGCTCGGACGACTTGCTGGCATCGGTATTTCCCGATGTTGCCGCCTGCCAGGAGAACATCGTGGGCGACATTCAAATTCCCGATCACCCTCTGGTGAACGAGGTGATGAAAGATGTTCTCAGCGAAGCGATGGACCTGGAGGGACTGAAGAATCTCCTGCGCAGAATCGAAGATGGGAGAATCCGGGTTCTGGCGGTGGACACGCCGGTTCCCTCGCAGTTCTCGCATGAAATTCTGAATGCGAATCCATACGCCTATCTCGATGATGCGCCTCTGGAAGAGCGCCGTGCGCGAGCCGTCGAGATGCGGCGCATTCTGCCCGAATCGGTTTTGGAAGAGGTTGGAAAACTAGATCCGGCGGCGATTGCGCAGGTGCGGGAAGAGGCGTGGCCGGACGTGCGCGACGAGGACGAGTTGCATGACGTGCTGCACACGCTGATCGCGCTGCCGATTGAAAGTGTAGGAGCGTACGTACAAGGCGCTAAATGGCAATGGTTCTTCGAGAATCTCCTTCGGCAGCACCGGGCCACGATAGCGATCAGCGAGGGCCGACGTTACTGGATTGCAGCGGAGCGGACGAAAGTTTTTGCTCTGCTCTTCCCGAACTGTGCTTTTAAGCAGAGCGCCACCGAAATCGCGGAGAAGCTTCCGTCGCCCGATGATGCGCTTTTAGCTCTCGTGACTGGTTGGATGTCGCACATTGGCCCGGTCACTGCGGATCAGCTGGGATCGCTGCTTGGCTTGCCATCTTCGGAGATTGAGAAAGCGCTGTTGCGGATGGAAGCGAGCGGCACAGTGCTGCGTGGAAACTTCACTGGGCAAGTCGCTACCACCGAAACCGTCGAGCTGCGCTCGACCGGACAGCCGGGAACGGCTGTCCCTGCGTGGCCACACGAGTGGTGCGAGCGGCGGTTGCTGGCGCGCATTCATCGGCTGACTGTGGCCACGTTGCGCAAACAGATCGAGCCCGTGACTGCGGGTCAGTTCATGCGCTGGCTGCTGCGTTGGCAACATGTCGCGCCGGGTTCGCAAGTGCAAGGCGAACGCGCCACGCTGGAAGTGTTGCGCCAGCTTCAGGGATTTGAAATTCCCGCTAACGCCTGGGAGCGGCAAGTGCTGGGTCGGCGGATTGCCAACTATGACCCCAAATGGCTCGATCAGCTCTGTCTCACAGGCGCCGTGGGGTGGGGACGGTTATCGCCGCATCCAGCCACGCTGGAAGATTCGGCGAATGGGCGCCGTCGCGTAATTCCGACCAGCGTGGCTCCGATTACATTTTTTGTTCGCGAAGAAGCAGATTGGATGACTCCACACAATCCCGCCGCCGATCAACCCGAGGCTCGCGGCCTAAGTGATACTGCGCGTCAAGTATTGGAATTTCTGCGACAGCGTGGAGCGTCGTTCTTTGCGGACATCGTCCGCGGCACCGGCAAGTTAAAGGCCGAGGTCGAGACTGCGCTGTGGGAGCTGGTGGCAGCGGGAGTGGGCACGGCGGATGGTTTCGACAATCTGCGGTCGCTGATCGATCCCAAACGCCGCGCCGGGCAAGGCAGTGGACGCACCGCACGCCCGCGGCACAGTTCCGGGCGTTGGGCGTTGCTATACACGGATCAGGCTGTCGAACGCAATCGTGCCGTCGAAGCGACCTGCTGGATGTTGTTGAAACGATACGGAGTGGTCTTCCGAGATTTGCTGGCGCGCGAGACTAATCTGCCCAAGTGGCGTGAATTGCAGATGGCATTCCGCCGCTTGGAAGATCGCGGGGAGATTCGTGGCGGCCGTTTCGTCGATGGATTCCTGGGCGAGCAATTCGCTTTGCCAGTCGCGGTGGAGTCGCTGCGGGCTACGCGAAAGATGCAACCGACGGGAGAAGCCATCACGCTGTCCGCGGCCGACCCGCTGAACCTGGTTGGAATCTTGGTTCCTGGCGAACGCGTGCCGGCAATTTCCGGCAGGACAGTAACTTTCCGTGATGGGGCAGCTGTCGATCCGGGGGAAGCTCATTCGACTTCCCCGCTTTCGGCCGCTATGGACTAAACCTGCTGACAACTTTCGTCCAGCACTCTTGTCTCTGACCTTCTAACATTACAACGGTAACGCGCACGGCCGATTGCGGCGCTGCTACACTCCTCGCATCACTATCCAAGCGTGCAGACAACGAGCAATCACGAAGAATATAGATACAGCACTTTCCCGCTGCCACGCATGATCTATGCCATGGCCGGCGCCATGCTTCTGTACAAGGGATTGGAGGTGGGTAGTTGGTGGTGGTTTACGAAGATACGAAGGGTCCCGTGGGCGCATTTTCGTTTCGATCTGTGGTTTGCTCTTCTGAATGTACTCTTCATAATCCTGATGCTGGCGGTCGCTCTGCCTTACCGGCCGAAGTCAGAGCTCTTTCGATGGTCATCGCCCATTGCGGTCGGTGCGCTCAGAAGCGCCGCGTGGGGACTAGCCGGTGGTGTGGTTGCATTCGCAGCGGCGAGCCCGATATTTTGGTACGGGGACAGGCAACTGTATTTCGTCCGATTGCTGATCGCAAATGCCTTGTCACCTCTTGGTGCGGCCGGTGTGGTGCTGTTCGTTGTTGCGTTGGGTCTCAGCAGTGAGCTCGCGTACCGAGGGGTGGTGTTCAGAACTCTGGTGGAAACCGCCAGCGTGCCAGCAGCAGTCGTCGGAAGCTGCTTATTATTCGCGTGGGTTTATCCTGCCCTGAGCTTTCCTGTTGCGACGATATTGGGTGTGGTTTCCGCCCTGCTCTATTACCGAACGCGCAACCTGATTGCGCCAATTATTGCAAACATCGTTGTTACCCTCGGGGGCGGCGCCCTGACGTTATACCGTGGCTTAATGCGGGGCTAAGTATAGCGCGGCCGCTTAAATAACGATCCAGGACTCAGGGCAGATTCAAGCTCAGCAGCGTCGCCGGATTGACATAAATTCCCTGCCAGCGCACCGCGATGTGCAGATGAGGACCTGTGGCCCGGCCCGTGCCGCCACTCAAAGCAATTTCCTGCCCTTTCGCAACCTGATCACCCTCTTTCACCTCAAGTTTGGAAAGATGCATGTAAAGGCTGAGCAATCCCTGTCCGTGGTCGAGCACCACACAATTCCCTTCAAAAAACAGAGGCCGCGCCAGCAGAACATTACCTCGGTTGAGGGCCGCTACAGCCGTGCCCGACGGAACCGCATAATCGAGGCCCTGATGCATGCTCTGAGTCTCACCATTAAACACGCGGGCGGTGCCGAAGACATCGGAAATCGAAGCTGAAACCGGCGGCAGAAACCTGCCCTCCCATTCACGCTTCGGATCCATTCGGGCGAAGACGTCTTTCTTGAGCGCCTGCTCTTCCTCGATTTCCGACAGTTGCTCAGGGTTCGGCTCGGTAAATTGCTTGGGGACGCTCACCTCAATGCGACGGTACCTGCCCTTGCTGATCGCAATCTGTCGCTTGAATGAAATCTCCTTTCCATCGCCGGTCTTCCCCGTCAGCGCGAGCGAATATGTGCCCGGATGAGTCTCGAGGCTGACGCCCGCAATTCCGTACCAGAGCCGGGTTCGCGCATCAAAAGAGAAGAAGACCTCGTGGTCGAACCACTTCCCGGAAAGCGACTCGAGGCGTACCGGCGAATTGACTTGCCAGAGAATAGGAGACCCATTGATTAGCTCAACGGGCTGCCAGCGCACGGACCAGGACTCGACGCCTTTGCCAACGGGCGCAGCCCTGCCGGACCGAACCAGCAGGAGAGACACTATGAATAGAACGAGAAAAGCGGGCTTCGGAGAAGGGATTGGTGGACCTGGTCGGGATCGAACCGACGACCTCTTCCATGCCATGGGAATAAGGTAGCAGCCGGCCATTGATTCTTAAAGGACTTACGACCGGCGGAGTCGGTAAAAACCGGCCCAAACGGCGCAATTTGCTGCCAAAATGCTACCAAAATTATCAACCGCGGCAAGTGGGTTTCGCGGGCTGCATCGTGGGGGACCAGCCCTCGATTCAGTTCAGTGTCGGCGAGTGCGGATCCCTGACGTGAAGAAAATACTTGCAGACCGTTGTCGATTTCTCCGTGAGCCTCGTACACCTCCCCTCGGGCGCACAAACGCCCGTTCTAAACGCGCATTCCTACTTCTGACGAATTCTGGAAAAACAATAACTTGGGGAGTCTGCATTTCGCTCAAGCACATGTTCAGCGCCCTTAAAAACGAGGGTTTTGACACAGTTTCCGTACAGCCGGCCCTCCGCCTCCGGATAGTTTGTGCCGTTCGAAACCCGCACTTTCGTGTACCGAATCCCCGCTGCGAGAACGACTCTCATCTTTTAACATCAATCAGCGATGAACAGGATGTGGAGCGGGATGCAATCTCAGAAGGGATAACGGTCGATTATTCAAACAGTCTGCCTCTTGGCCATCGACGGTGCATTTATGCCTGTAACAATGTTGCATTAATAAGGTTTCAGGTTCTAAAAACAGTCCTCCACCGTGTTGGAAACCGAAAAGTCGGTTTCCCCATCACTGGCAATTTTCAGGTGCCGAGCCTTTAGAACTCAGCAGAGTTTCTTTAGCCAGAGAATCTAAATCGTTTTGACGGCCGCGGGACTGTGATTGCGATGGCGTCAGAATCTGCGCCACGGGTGTTTTGGTTTACGCGGAAAATGATCTTGATAAGCTCAGAGTCAATGTCAATTCGCTGTACGACCGTCCGGATGATTTCTCGCCTTCGTTGCCAGTCTGCGTTTCCTAACTCTGGCCCAATAGTTGCCGCTAGCTCGCGAAGCCGGTTCGTTGCGAGTCGAAGGTGTTCCTGCTGATCGAGATCCCCTGCATACTTTTCAACTCTGGTGTCGAGATCAGCGATTCGGCTCTTGGTTCGAGCCATACGCGCCGCAAACTGGTCTTTCTCAATCAGACCTTCGGCAAAGCTGTCGATCAATCTCTCCACTGCATGCTCGAGCTTCGCTTTTTGCGATCTTAGGGCTTCGAGATTGTCTAACAACGCCCCGTTCTTGGTCCTGTCCTGATGCTCTAGCTCTACGCTCTGAGGGTTCGTGAGAAGCTTGGAAACTTCGGACCAGACCGTGGTCTCTAGGATGTTTCCCTGGATCTGCGCGTTGCTGCAAATTCGCTCGCCCCCAAAGCGATAACCATCCGAGCCGCTGCATCGATAGTAGAGGAAATCCCTCATTTGACGGCCCGCACCTAGTTGGCGGAGCGTCTTGCCGTAATAGGCATACCCGCATTTCGCACAGCAAGCAAGTCCCTGCAACAGATAGCCAGGCCTGCATCGCCCTTGACGAGCGCGACTTCTGTTTTCCTCAAGCTGTGCATGTGCTGCACGAAAGAGTGTCTCGTCGACCAAGCCGGGAACGGTAACAAACACCCATTCTTTCGGATCGGTCGGCTTTGGCGCATTACTTCGGCGAGGCTGAGCCGGATGCCCACGCGCTGCCCGCAGCCGTGACTTCTTTCCCCGCGGCATCATGTGTGTTTTTCCGTATGCCGCCTGGCCCATATAAGCAGGATTCTGGAGAACGTGCCACACGGCCTCACGCGACCAGATGTGCTTACCAGTAGCGGTGGGCGTACCGCCCTTGTGAAGTCTGCGACAGACTTCGGAAAGACTACAGCGGTCGTGACCGATCCTAGAGAAGATCTGTTGGACAACTCGTGCCTGTTCAGCTACAGGTTCGAACCGCGCGTGGCCATCGCCTTCGCGAACAGAAAAATATCGATATCCGAACGGAGCCCCCGACATCACGTTGAGCGAACCGCTCTGGGCTGCGTGCTTCTTACCCCGCCGACTCCGCTCCATGATTTTGGCTCGCTCATATTCAGCGACAATGCCTTGGACCTGAAGCAGGAGGTCATCTTCCGGGCTCTGGCCGAGAGGCCGGTTCATGAACACCACCTCGACACCGCGCCGACGCCACTCATCGAGCAATAGGACTTGATACGCGTAGTTCCGCGCGAGCCGGTCGGGTGAGTGAACGTAGATCCGGTCGATCGCGCCGACATTCACAAGATCGCGGAGTCGATCCAGGGCTGGACGAATGAGGCTCGCACCGCTGTAGCCATCATCGACAAATTGTCGCTCGGGCGGCACTGGCATGCCGTCACCGCTGGCGCGCTCACTGAGCGCAGCAATCTGACTTTCGATGGTGTGCGCGGCTGCTTGTTGTTCGCCGGACACACGTGCATAAAACGCGGCTCGAATCGTAGTCATAGAAGCCTCCGTCGGGAGGCTGAGGGAACGCGTGGCTACGATCAAGCGCAAGAGATTTGTGTTGGAAGTGAACTTAACGCTGAAAGGAGAATCAGATGTCGGAAACAAGCACGCTTATTTCATGCACGGGCAAAATCACCCGGGCGGAGCTAGCAACGCTGCTAACACCGCCTAAAACAGAAACGCATATCCCGATCGCGCACGCGGCAGTCGTGGAAACCTTGGTTGAAACTTTGAGTCATCGGCACATCGGTGTAGTTGGCGAGGAGTTCGCCGTGTCCAGCGATGGAATGGAGATGTTCGGAGTTCTTGACCTGGAAGCCGGCTTCGAAGGATGCCGATTTGCGATTGGGATTCGGAACGCTAACAACAAACGATTCCGGCTGGCATGCACAGTTGGACTTCGGGTATTCGTGTGTCACAACCTTGCGTTTCGTGGGGACTAAGCGAGATGTATGCACTTCAGCATTTATCGTATACACTTGGCTTGCAACGGCAGTAGCGACGTGGTTCGTAACTGAAGATTACACCACGGGGAGGACTTTTGCAGAAACTTCAGAGAGAGGTATTTTGGCGTGCGTAATTGTAGAGCGTAACTGATTGTAGACTTCTGTATGGAGTATGCAGCTCGCAACCTAGGCATCATCATTTCGGCCTTGGCGCTCCGTCATTGCATGATGCCAGAAATCAGGAGCTCAGCTTGGCAACTATAGAGACGCAGTTATCGCCCATTTCTCCGGTTCCTCTGGCGTATGACCACCGTATGGAAGATATCGGGTACATGACCTGCATGACCCTGGTGATGCTCGGAAATTACGCGCAAACCGGCCATTTCGGCGGGCCTCTTGCGTACACACCATACAACGTGGCCGCGCACCTCGCCGGATCGGAGCTAGGCGGTCTACGATACGACTACCGTCGCCCTAAGCACCCTTACGGGGATAAATTCATGCTGGCTGGTGGCCATTGTATTCCGACCTGCTATGCCCTGTGGATGATCATGGGTCAGGCCTTGCTGCGGAAGTTCGAGATGACCGGCGACCCACGCTACAAAGTGGATCCCCGCGTCGCCATGCTGCCGATCGATGCCCTTGGGTTCCGCAGGGGCGCGGGAGCACTCAAAACGCTGTTGCAAAGCTTGGGATTGGAAGACCACCCGCTGTTTGCCCAAGCCAAAGGGCGCGGCATCCGTGCCCTGGCCGGTCATGCCGAATCGACAGATCTCACGAATGATGTAAATGGAGGCCCTTCCGGTATTGGCATCGCAACAGCCGCGGGGAAAGCCGCATTCTGGAATTTCGTCGGCGCCCCAAGTTACCCAAAGGTGATCGCCTTCGAAGGCGAATTTGCTATGACGGAGGGCCACGCCCAGGAGTTGAAGACCCAGGCGCTCGCGCTGCAAGTCGGCAAGCGCTTGCGGATTCTGTTCTCCTATAACAACAGCGGCATCGACGATTCACTGTGTGGCGGCGTTATTGCCAAAAGATATGACGGCTACAGAATCATCGATCAGTGGACTTCGTATGGCTGGAACGTGTTCACAATGGATAACGGCCATGATTACGGGCAGATCGTGGCCGTGCTGAAAGCGATGGATGAATGGGACCCGGCGGATCGGCGTCCCATGATAGCGATTGGTAACACCGTCAAGGGCTACTGGCCTGCGGCGATCCACGGTGAGATCGCCAATTACGGCCAGCAGCTGGTTGGCTACGCCAGCCATCCTTACTCGCTCAAGATGAACTCGGACTATTTTGTCGCCCTCGCAGAGACCTTTGAGCGTCACTATGATGTCCAATTCAACGGCATCCGTCAGGGGCCCGTGACGGATCCCAGAGAACGCCTGATCCAGTTCAAAACCAACATTGACATTATCATGTCGGTGCTCGATCGCAACGGTTTGGGCGACTGGGTCGCGGATCGGTTGATTGAGATTGGCGATACAGTCAAGGACGAGATTGCCGTTCGCATCGATGTCCGAAACGACCCCTTTCTCGATGATCGCTTGCGAGTCGCAAACTTGCCGCGCGAACCGCAGAAGCTTTCGGTAACGAATCCAATTTCGGAGGAACAGAAGGAAGTCGGGATTACGCTCTTTCGCAAACCCGGGGAAGCTGCGGGGGCGAGGCGGGCCGTTTCGGAAATCATCAAGTGGATGAACTATGTGACCGATAACCGGTTCTTTACCATCGCCGCCGATCTGTCCGAGTCGATCAACGTCGAGCACGGCAGCTTGTGGGGCCACTACGATCCCGAGAAAAACCCGCTCGGCACGCGGTTGAAGGCCGCCATTCAGGAAGCTGGTAACGTCTCGACCGCGATTGGGCTTGTGAACCAGAGTGCCTCAGTCGATCCCGCTAAATTTGCGGGAGTGTGGGCTTTGAGTGGCACCTACGGCGCGTTCACGCCATTGATGTACACGCCAGCCCGCGTTTGGAGCCAACAGAATCAGGACAGCAAGTTCCGCATGGGGGTGCTACACATTTTGGCAGGACATTCCGGACCGGAAACGGCGGCGGATGCCCGCACCCACTTCGGCATTTTCGCTCCACAAGTATGGAAGCTCTTCCCACGGGGACAAACTATTAACTTAAATTTCTGGGACTACAATGATGTCGCGCCGGGATACTTTGCCGCAGCGGAGATTGCTGCGCGTGACCCCAAGGTGGGCATCATCATTCTTGAGGTGGCGCGGCCCGATTTCCCGGTGGCCGACCGCAGCCGTTTTGCCGATCCCGATCTGAAAGCCGCCGCCAAGGGGCTTTACGTGATTCGCGATTTTGCCCCGGACCGGCCTCGTCAGGGCTACGTTATCGTTCAGGGCGCCAGTACGACCGTCAATGTCGTAAAAGAGCTGCCGCACTTGGACGAGCGCGGAATCAACGTGAAGATCATTTCCGCCATAAGCGAAGATTTGTTCGATAGGCAGCCGGACAGCTACCGCCGAATGGTGCTGCCTCACGAGGCTCTTTTTGACCTGATGGTGATCAGCACCGGTACACGCCGTGTTTGGCCCCTACGCAACGTCGGCCCTCTCACTGACAAGTATTCCCTTACCTCCGACTGGGACAATCAGTGGCTGACCGGCGGTCTAGAGCCGGACGTGATTGTGGAAGCCCATTTGGATCAAGCGTCGATTTTCGCCGGCATTCAGCGGTTCGCAGAAGATCGTGAGCAGCGCTTAGCGTGCCAGCGCGAATTGCTGGACGCCGTATAGCGTAGGAAATCACCTTGTCCGTGGCGAACGCTCCCCGTCCGCAACCGGCTGAGGCTCAAAAATTGCAGCGGCAATTGAAACCCAAACGGACTGGAGCAGAAAATTCGTTGATACCGAGCGCGAGTGGCAGCTCACTTCAAGGTCGATTCCAGCGAGCGTCTTGTGACGGTTCGCTTCGATAGCAATGTGACCGTACAGGATGTGAGGGAGTATCTTGCGAAGTTGAAATCTGATGCCACGTTCGAAGCGACTTTTCGCGAGCTCGTCGACTTGACGCAAGTCGTCAGTTCGGACCTGGACTTTCAAGCAGCCATGATGCTCGCCCGCGACATTGATCCATTTTCGCGGGAAACAAGACGCGCTTTTGTGGCGCCCAGAGCGGCTACATCGGCGACGGTTCATATGTATCAGATGGCACGGGGTGATAAGAGCATCGCGGTGTTTAGGACCATGGACGAAGCCAAAGACTGGCTGGGCATTCAACAGACCCAAGCAGGGTAGGCGTCTGATAATCGGGCCAACCTGGCGGAGGTGTTCGCTCTGGACGGAAGTATGGACATCAGCTTGGCGATATCTGACTTGGGGGATTTAGTGATGGCAGCTACAGCGCGGTTACCGCTTAGGATCTTCCTGCTGTTGGTCCTGATGATAGCGACTGCGCTTAATAGCGCAGGGCAAGCAACCGCGCTGAGCGAGGAAGCTGCCTGCCATGCGTTGCTGCGTCTTCCGAATCTGACCATTCTCTCCGCCGAGATCACCGAAGCGAACGGCACAACGCCGCGATATTGCCATGTGACCGGCCTGATCTCTCCCGGCATCCACTGGCATGCGCAGCTGCCGTTGCCGGCGAACTGGAATGGGAAACTGCTGAATATCGGTAACGGAGGAAAAGCAGGCAACCTGGTCTACGACAGCGAACATTTAACCCAAGGGTATGCCGTAGCGAATAGCAACACGGGCCACGACAATGGCTCAGAACCTTATGCTTCGTTCGCCTTCGCAAACGAGCAAGCCCTGATCGACTTTGCCTATCGTGCTGTCCACGTAACGGCCAACGCATCGAAGACTCTGGTTAAGGCGTACTACGGCAAGCCTCAGCGGTACGCCTATTGGCAAGGCTGCTCGCAGGGTGGTCGCCAAGGCATGATGGAGGCACAACGTTTCCCCGAGGACTTCGACGGCATCGCTGTTACCGCCCCGGTTTTTAGTTATGAAAGACTGAACATTGAGGACCTGTGGAGCCTGCAGCTACTGATGAAAGACCACTTTGCTGGCAACCTCGCCTATGATGTATCTGGCGACGGTACCTATAAAAGCCTGACCAAGCTGGAGATACTGCGCAAAGCCGTGCTCGACAAATGCGACGCCAGGGATGGAATCAAGGACGGGATCGTCAGTGATCCCGAAAGTTGCAACTTCAACCCCGATACCGACTTGGCGGATAAGATGTGTCCGGGTGACAAGAACGCCGATACATGTTTCACGAAGGTGCAGGTGCAAACCATCAAGAAACTTTATGCCGGACCACACGACAGCAAGGGCGTTCGCATTTTTAACGGGCTTGCTTACGGATCGGAGTTCTCGTGGCCCGAAAACGTGATTCCGTATGGGGGAAATAACCTCACCCCTTCACATCTGATCTATGAGGTAGATCACGTGAATTTCTTGTTTTTCGAGCACTCTCCAGGTGTCGCTCCGACGAATATAAAAGACCTCTCCTTCCCTCCGGATAAGAAGGCACCTTTCCCAGAATATGCCTGGTGGGAGTTCAACATCGACGATGTCACCGCTGGAAAGGGGGATTCCAAGTCAAAGCTGCTAGATGCTACTTACCCGGATCTGACAAGGTTCTTAAACAGGCACAACGGCAAGCTGATCTTCTATCAAGGCTGGGGTGACGGCGATGCCTATCCCGGGGCCATCATCGACTACTACAAAGAAATGGTAAAGGCCACTTTCAACGGCGATTCCGCCGCCGCAGCGAACAAAACAAGGCTGTTCATGGCGCCGGGGATGGGGCACTGCGGAGGAGGGCCGGGACCGAACGAGTGGGACAAGCTGGCGCCGCTGGCTGAATGGGTGGAGAACGGGAAGGCACCCGACTATGTCGTTGCCGTGCATCGCAGCGATAAGAGAAACGGCGTGCCCACTGATGCACCGGTCGATGATGAACGTAAGCTCTGCCCTTATCCGCAGCAGGCCGTGTATCAGGGACCGGCTGGCGGCCAAAATGATTCGCGCAATTGGGTGGCAGCAAACTTCGTGTGCAAAGCGCAGTAGCTGGAACTGACCGGCCCGATTCTGATTCCAAAGCGCATGCTTGGGCAAGTGCTCTACCCCGCAACTGACGACCTGGAATAGTTATTTGTTCTTGTCATTCACAGCCAACTTACCGTTACGCCCCCAATTTTCCCGCGCTACCTCATGAATAATCACATGCAGGTGCTCCGTACCCGCACCGCAGTGCTCTTTCATGGCCGCAGCAATCGCTTCGACCAATTTTCGTTTTTGCTCAAGCGTGCGCCCTTGCCACATCTCGACAATGACTACTGCCATCAAGGACCTCCTTCGAAAATTACCCGGGTAACCCCGCTTCGGCTGTGATCGTGAGCGGAGGCATTTGCAGTCACGCGCCGGAGTTGATCGATTCTCGTTTTGCCGCCCTGATTTCCCAGATTTCAGTTCAGCGCCTTACCGCGAGTCTCAGGCAAGCGATTCAATATCACCATGCTTGCAATGAGAAGAATCCCGACGACGATAAAAGCATTTGAAGGTCCGACTGTGGGCCACAAGATACCGCCGAATACGAGCGAAACGAGGAATGCCATCGTAAGGCGGCCGACTAGCGAAGCACATCCGAATCCTGTAGCACGCAAGTCGGTGGGGTAACTCTCGGAAGTGAATGTATAAAGCGTTGCGATCGCTGCCTCCCCTACAAAGCCATACAACACAATCGCGAGGTGAGCCCAGCCTGGCATCGCCAGCACTTTTGTGAATCCGACGATCAGCACGGCTGAAAGGACCGAGCTCACAATAATAAATCTCTTCCGACCCCAAACGTCGATGAGCCAGGTGGATACGAGAATGCCCGCCAAACCGGCAGGATACATAATACCCGCCGTCAGGAACGCTTTTTGATGACTATATCCTTCAGCAACTAATATGGAGGGGAGCCAGACCTCTACGCCTTTCCGGTGCACAAAGATTAACATCACGACAATCCATAACTGGACCGTGAGCTTCCAGTCAAATTCAAGGAGCTTCGTAAAACGGGAAATAACCCCATAATTTCGCGGAGGGGGCTGCTCTCCGAAGGTTAAGGTCCAATCGCCAAGCTCGGCGTGCGTTTTCTGAATCAGTCGATTGATTATGGAAGACGCCTCTTTCCAGCGTCCTTTCTGGGCCAGGAAAGATGGGGATTCGGGAAGATAAAATATCGCCCATAAAGCGAGCACTAAAGGAAGTACGGTGGGCAAGAAAAGCAAGCGCCAATTCTCATAGGGTGCTAGCAAGGTCGCGACAAACCCGTTGAAGATGCCTCCTACTCCCCAGAAAACATCGATCACGTTGAGAGCTTTTCCGCGCACCCGTGCCGGCATAAACTCGGCAACCAAGGAGTAGACCACTGGAACAATACCGCCGAGTCCGAGTCCGACGAGGAATCGGGCGGCCAAAAGCCAGGGGAAAGATGGCGCCAGAGCGCAGGCAAACGAAAACAACGAAAAACAGAGGAGGGTGCCAACATAGGTGCGCTTACGGCCAAAGGTATCGGCCAGGGCACCGCTTATCATTGCTCCAATCCCCATGCCGAGAAAAGTAACCATGCCAAAGGTCCCCACTTGGATCGCACTCAGTTTCCAGAGAGGTTTAATCATTGACATGACGAAGCCTGTCAGCAGCACATTCCCGGCGTCAAACATGTAGGCCAAGCCGCAAGCGAGGAAAATCACTCCTTGCACACCGAAACTCCAAGGGAGATCCTCGATGATTTCAGCTGCGGTTTTCGAATGCGGGGCTTGCTCCGTGCTTCCCATCTGAGTTCGATTGTGAATCAGTTCTGATCAATCGTCATCTGACGACGTTGGCTTGAATGCCTCTCGCCGAAGACACGTATTGCAAAGTGAAGAAGATGGTAGTTTAGTGACGAACACTTGATCTGTGTTCAGATGTCGGATCAAAGTTCGCATCCAGACCGCTGGATGAGCATAATAACTGTCTCCTGCTTTTCAAGCCAAGAAGTCTATCGGCAGAGGGCAGTTCTTTCTATTTGAATTCCATTTCTACGGTAGTTAAGAATGGCGGGATTCATTTCTAGTAAACTTCTTCCGCTTCTAAAAGAGCGGATCCTAGTCCACAAAGGAATCAAAGATGCGGAGCGAGATCGCCAGCCGCCAAGTTGCGGCCATGGAACCGGAAAATTTGGACGCAATCATTTCTTGCTCGCCTGAGAACTTCGCTTATGTAACCGGATTTGTCGTTCCCTCGCAGCCTCTGATTCGTCACCGCCATGCGATGGCGATTGTGACCCGGAATGGTGATTGTGCGATCCTCGGCGTGGATATGGAGGCGACCACGCTGAAAAAACGTGAGCCAAACACGAAGACGCGCATCTGGTCAGAGTTTTCTGACAACTGCACGCAGGTCCTTGCCAGCCTGCTCGCTGAACTTGGCTTGTCTCATGCCAAAATTGGCATTGAAACGGATTATCTGCCGGCGAGAGACATGGTTTCTCTGCAAGCTTGTCTGCCGGGGACAACATTTGTGCCCGCCGAAGATCTTCTCTCCCGGCTCCGCCAGATCAAGACTCAGGATGAAATCAGCCTCCTGCGGCATCTCTCGCGAATTGCGGATCAGTCAATTACAGACGCAATTGGCACAGTCAGGGCCGGAAGCTCCGAGATGGACATTGCCGCTGCTCTCACCCGCAACATCTATGCGCTGGGAGCGGAGCACTTCAAACTGATGATTGTCGCAACCGGTGAACGCAGCCAACTCCCGAATGTTGGGCCCACAGAGCGGCGCCTTCAGCCCCAGGATGTCTGCCGCATCGAGATATTCTCCGTGATGAACGGTTATCATGCCGGGGTATGCCGAACGGCGGTGGTGCGAGATGCCCCGCCCAATGCCGAAGGAATTTGGCGGCATTTGGTCGAGTGCAAGTACCAAATCATGGAGATGATCAAGCCAGGAGCGAGTTGTCGTGCTATTTACAGGGCGTTTATTAAGAAACTTGAAGAGATGAACTTGCCCCCCATCTCCTTTGTTGGCCACGGAATTGGGTTGCACTTGCACGAGAACCCCTATCTCGGGAAGACCCCGATCCTTGGGAAGACCACTGATGCCGAGCTCGAACCCGGAATGGTTCTTGGCGTCGAACCATTGTGTTATCAAACAGGCTACGGTTTCGGCATGCAGAACAAGGATATGATCCTCGTCACCAAGAGCGGATGCGAGCTTTTATCCGATTATGCGAATACGGATAAGCTGCTGGTCATCCAATGATTCCTTATTTTATAGGGAATCCTTTCTCAGCAGCGTCAAGACATAAGACATGGCACGTCAGTCAAAACGTCGTGGGAGAGTCTCCTCCGTGGCGGACTTCGCCCGCGGAGCAGGTTAGGCAAGAAATTATTGGCCAAGATGATGAGAAAAGCGCTTGGAGGAGCGCGCTATGAAGCTTCCTGTAGGGGTAGCGTTCGACGGCTTCCTCCCAATTCTTGAAGCGGTGCAACTGGCACGGGAGGCCGTTTCCGCTGGTGCCACGAGCTTGTGGGCGGCCGAACATCTCGGCTACAGGGAAGCAACCCTCGTGTGCATGGCATTCGCCACATCGACAGATGGTGCCGTACTCGTCCCCACGGCAGTAAGCCCGTATCTCTGGCATCCAACGCCCACGGCGATGGCCATGACAACGCTAGCGGAGGCAGCGCCGGGACGGGTGGCACTGGCCGTGGGCATTGGCAACCCTCTGTTTCTCCAGGAATCAGGGAAGGAGCCGATCAAACCTGTTCGTGCTGTGGAAGAGTTCGTCGGATGCTTGCGCGCCCTCTGGTCGGGGGAAGCAGTTCACTACTCAGGCGAAACGATCCGCCTCGCGGGTGCTCGTATGGGCTTCCGACCCGCCACCCCGATTCCCATCTACATTGCCGCGATGGGACCCAACATGCTTCGTCTCGCCGGGCGTTTCGCAGATGGCGTAGTCCTCACTGCCGGTTTGTCGCCAGAGTTCATCAACCAGTCTTTGTCCTTTGTAGATGAGGGTGCCCGGAGAGCAGGACGAGATCCTAAATCCTTGCGCAAAGCAGCCCGCCTTTTTCTAGGTGTCGCCAGAGATGATGGGCGTGCCAAGGAGTTGGTACGCGGCCAGCTAGCCTTCGTCTTCCGGAACAAGTTCTTCGCCGAAAATATCGCGGCCGCCAAAATCGCTATAGACCAGGAAGCCATTATCGCCGCCGTGTCTCGCCGGGATCTGAGCGGGGCGGCGCGGCTTGTGCCGGACGAAGCGGTAGAGACCTTCGCGGTGGCAGGTACACCTAATCACTGCCGCGATCGTCTGAAATCCTTCATTGACGCTGGAGTAGAAGAGCCGGTAGTGTCCATTGTTGGAGATGCCATAGAAAGAGGACTCGCGTTGCAGTTGGTGCGGGAGCTGACAGAATCTTTCGTCGGTCACAAGTAGCTCAACGAATGGATTAGTTTTTATGTTACCGAGCACGTTCGAATATCTGAAGCCTCCTGATTTGGCAGGCACGTTAGATGTCTTGAACCAACTTAAGGACAAGAAGGTTGAGGTTCTGGCTGGAGGAACCGACCTGATCCCCATGTTGCGGTCTGGGATAAGGAAACCCGACTACGTGGTCGATCTTGCCGATAAGGGACTTGATGATCTCATTTTTGAGAGCGACCACGTCAGGATTGGCGCCCTGGTTACCTTTACGACCCTCTGTGAGCATCCAGGGATTAGGAGAAAGCTGCCAGCTATCGCGGAAGCGGCCATCGAGGTGGGTGCGGTACAGTGCCGAAACCTGGCCACCATTGGTGGTAATGTGTGCAACGCAGTTCCCTCGCTGGATTCGGGTCCTCCACTACTCGCACTAGGAGCTAGCTTCCGGCTGCAGAGCAAAGGCAGAGAGCGCATCGTACGGTCGGAAGATTTTTTCGTGGGCCCACGGCGGACAGTGTTGCAGCCAGGAGAGATCCTGACCGAGCTTATCGTGCCCATGGAGGAACAGTTCCGAGTCAATTTTCTGCGCTTTGGCCGGCGCAAAGCATTGACGCTGCCGATCGTAAATGGAGCGGTGGGGCTGGCCATCAAAGGCAACCGGGAAATCGTCAACGCGCGCATTGCGCTAGGGGCAGTTGCGCCGACTCCGATCCGTGCGTATAAAACAGAGCAGCTTCTGCAAGGGCGCAAGGTAAGTTTGGAATTACTGGCGCAAGCTGCATCGATGGCTGCAACCGATATATCGCCGATCAGCGACTTGCGGGCGTCGGCCGAATACCGCCGCAAACTCACTACCGTGCTAGTCGGCCGCGCCTTGGAACATGTGCTTCGACGAGGAGCAGATCGATCATGAAAAAGAACATCACCCTAAACGTAAATGGGAAGCTTCGTGCCTTGGTAGTTGATGCAAAGGACCTGCTGCTCGATGTAATTCGCGAGAAGGTTGGTCTAACGGGCACGAAGGAGGGTTGCGGTACAGGTGAGTGCGGCGCATGTACGGTTCTGCTGGATGGTGAGGCGGTCAATTCCTGTCTGTGCCTCGCAATTGCAATGGAGGGAAAAGGGATTGTTACTGTCGAAGGCTTGGGCGACCCGTCCAACCTGCATCCTCTGCAACAGGCGTTTATCGACAATGGCGCCGTGCAATGCGGTTTTTGCATTCCTGGACTGCTGATATCAGCAGGGGCCCTTTTGAGGAAGAACCCCGATCCCACTGAGCAAGAGATTCGCGAGGGCATCGCCGGCAATATCTGCCGCTGCACGGGATATTTGAAGATTGTCCAGTCGATCGAGAAGGCGGCCGCAGTGTTGCAACGAGCCACATCACGTTGAACCCGCAGATAGGGACGGACTACAACGTACGTAGTCGCTAGATCGACTTGTGCCCAATTCCCCGCGAGGTCTGCGGTCGGTTCATCAACTGTTGGAAATCGCCCTCGCTCTCGTGATTGTGGTTTGTGCTAGAGAGAATGTGGCAGGGTTGCAACGCTCATGCGAAACTCTTGGGCGAACAGAAGCGTAAGACTATGAGTAGATCACCGGCTAGACGCAGAAGCCACATAAGATAAGTGCGGTGACCTTGTAACCACTTTTGGAGCCAGAGCAATGGCGGTTAAAACGCCGCGAGTGAACTGGGCCACATTGACCATCGGCATGCTCGGCGGCGATGAGAGGGAACAGGAGATTGCGCGCCTGGCTGCGGCGACAGGTGCAGAGGTCCGCGCTTGCGGCATCCCCTGGCCGGAGCATGGGATTCCTAGAGTCCAACACCTCGCCGACCCAGCCGCCGTACTAAAGGGCGCCAAATTTGCGCTTTTCCCGATCCCCGGCATCGGCGCTGACGGTGCTCTTTTCGCGCCGAAAAGTCCTAAACCGATAATCCCCGACAGATCCATGCTGGCCGGCATGAAACCGCCTGCACACATCATTTTGGGATGGGCAGACGATAAGCTTAAGACCCATGCCGCAGACCTTTCCATTCAACTCCACGAATACGAAGCGGACCGGGGAATGATGTTGCGGCGTGCCCCAGCAATTATCGAGGGCTTGCTGAAAGTCACCATCGAGAACACAGCCATCACGATCCACAAAGCGCGGGTCTGTGTGGTCGGACACGGGACAATCGGATCTTTACTGACCCGCTATCTCATCGCCCTTGGCGCCGAGGTTCATGTCGTAGCACGCTCTCCCGATCGGAGGGCGGCAGCCTACGTGTCGGGCGCGGAGATCCATCTCCCTGAGGAGTTGGAAAATTTGGCCTCTCAGTTAGACATCCTTTTCTCGACCGTTCCTGCACGTGCTGTAGGTGAGGACATTCTAGGTCGATTGAATAAGGCAGCTCTTGTGTTGGATATCGCCGCGCCTCCCGGAAGTGTTGACCGTGAGGCGGCAAAGAAGTTTGGAATCAAAGCAATCTGGGCGCGGGGGTTGGGGAGCCGCGCGCCTGTAACCGTCGGCGCGAGCCAGTGGGAAGGAATTCGCGAGCGCATTGAGAAGATAATCCAATCGGAGTCGTGATCAATGCCTACTCAGGGCATCCCAGAAGTTGCGCAACTTGCGCACATACTGCTGAAGGTCTCCGATATCACTCGCTCGGAACGTTTTTACGTTGATCTTCTCGGCTTCAAGGTTCGGCCCGCCAAGCCTCTTGCTGACGGGCGTTCTTTCCTTGCTTTTTACGGAGGGCTCGCACTAACCTCCGGGGGTTCTGCGGAAGCGCTGAAGATCGATCATATTGCTTTCAAAGTGCACGATGTGGCCGGAATTGCCACGCGCCTCAGGGAAGCGGGTGCAAGCTTCTACCAGGATCTTCATCAGGGCATTTATGGTCTTACCATCTATGTCGCCGATCCTGACGGCAACAAAATCGAGCTTTTCGAGGGAGGAGGCCAGGCGCAACAAGTTTAATATGAAGGAATCTCATCAAATCCTAGGCAAGCCACTCGCGCGCGTCGATGCGTTGGCAAAGGTGACGGGTAAAGCAATTTACGCAGCAGATGTTAGTTTGCCTGGAACGCTTTATCTTAAGGTCTTCCGCAGCAACCGGCCTCATGCCAAGATTCTGGGCATTCACACGGAGAAAGCCAAAGCGTTTACTGGCGTTGTTGAGATATACACCAGCCGCGACATCCCAGGCTTGAATCGTTCCGGAGTCGGAATTAAAGACCAACCCATACTATGCGATGAGAAGGTCCGCCGGGTTGGCGATCCAGTGGCGCTAGTGGCCGCGGAAACCACTGAAATTGCAGCGAAGGCCGCCGGATTAATTGAAGTGGATTACGAGGACCTGCCAGCAATTTTTTCGTTTGAAGAGGCGCTTGCGTCTGACGCCGTTAAAATTCACGAATCCGGGAATCTGCTGCTGGATCGGGTGCTTAGAAAGGGCGATCCGGACCAGGCATTGAGAGATGCCGAAATAGTGACCACGAATACTTATCGAACCCAAATGGTCGAGCACGCCTACACGGAACCGGAAGCGGGTGTGGCAGCCTGGGTGGAAGGCAAAGTCAATGTCTGGATGCCCAGCAAATACATCCACGATGACCATAAGCAAATCGCCGCCATGCTAGGCGTACCCATCGACCACGTGCGATGCATTCTAACCACGGTTGGCGGATGCTTTGGAGACAAGCATTGCGTGAACCCAGGCTACTATGCTGCCCTTGTCAGTGCTAAAACCCGGCGGCCGGCCAAGATGGTATACGACCGGGAAGAATCATTTATCGCCTCGACGAAGAGGCACCCCTTCGTTATCGATTACACCACCGGCGCAACGCGCGAAGGCCGGATTACGGCAGTGAAGGTTGCCATCAAGGCGGACGGCGGAGCCTACGCGTCTTATAGCGTTACGACTCTCATGCGCGCCATGATTTATGGTGCAGGCCCTTACGATGTACCGAATGTTCTGGTGCGGTCGCGCGTGGCTTACACGAACAACCCCATTGCTGGAGCCATGCGGGGATTTGGTGTTGCCCAGATCGTGATTGCGCATGAATCTCAGATGGATATTCTCGCCGAGACTCTCAAGATGGACCCATTTGAGATTCGGCTTAAGAATGGACTTCGGCGAGGCTCTTGCACCGCAACAGGACAGAAACTGGAGAATTCTGTTGGTTTGGCTGAAACCATTCGGAAAGTGCGCGATGAGATTGCGAAACGAGATATGCCGGCATCCACTAATTACAAAAAATATGGTTGGGGAATAGCCTCGATGTTCTATGGATGCGGGAAGACTGCTGGCCCAAATCCTGGGTGTGCACGCATCGCGGCAGAAGATTCCGGAAAGTTTGTACTTTATCTCGGTTGTGGCGATGGCGGACAGGGAATCGAATCAGCCATGATTCAGATTGCAGCAGAAACGCTTAACACTGCCCCTGAAACTGTGCGTGCTGTTATAGGCGATACAGAAATCTGCCCGGATTCAGGGACCTCGTCTTCTAGCCGTACCACCTATATTGTAGGACGCGCGGTTCAGCTAGCCTCAGAACTTCTACGCGAATCACTCCGAGAATCCGCAGCATTGCTGCTCGGAGCCGCTAAGCAGGATGTTGCTGTTGATGATGAAACATTCTACCTTTCTAAATGCCCAACCCGAGAGGTCTCTATTTCGGAGGTGGTCAGCAGCATGAAAAGGAAGGGCATCGCGACTCTGGCGGAAGCCTCGTTTGATCCCGAAACGACAGCGCTCGACCCAAACACCGGCCAAGGAAATCCTTATGCCACCTATGCCTTTGCGACTCAAGCCGCGTTAATCTCAGTGGACATGCAAACAGGTGGAATAGACGTGCTGTCAGTCGTAGCAGCCCATGACGTCGGCAAGGCCGTGAACCCTCTCAATGTAACAGGCCAGATTGAAGGCGGTGTAGCAATGGGGATCGGTTATGCACTCCTCGAGCATGTCGTCGTTAAAGATGGAACCATTCGGAATCCCCAATTCACTGATTACATCGTGCCAACCGTTTTGGATGTGCCCGAAATCACTTCCTTTTTTGTGGAAAGAGAAGAGCCTACTGGCCCATTTGGGGCAAAGGGCGTGGGCGAGCCTGCTTTGCTCCCTACGGCGCCTGCCATTATGAACGCGGTGGCCGCTGCCACTGGAGTACGTCTAAGGCAAATTCCAATCACGCCTGAAGCGTTGTTCACCCTTCTGCAAGCACGGAGAAGGCGAAGGAAGCCGACCTAAATTGACCGGTGTACGTTCTCGAGCGGCAAGCATCGTAGTCATTTGTAAAAGAACAAGGAGACATATGGAGGCAGAAAATCTCAAAGGCGTAATTGCGGCGATTGCCACACCGTTCGACAACGAGGGCCTTCTCGACGTTAAAGGGGTGGCGACACTTACGCGGTATGTGCTCGATGGAGGATGTCACGCAATTATGACCTGCGGCGGGACTGGAGAGTTTCCGCACCTTTCCCGCGAAGAAAAAAGGGCAGTCACCGAGAACGTTGCCAAGGTCGCCAAAGGTAAGGCCTGCGTGATCGCCGGGACCGCAGCCTGCGGCACTATGGAAGCTATTCAGCTCTGCCACGATGCAAAGCTCGGCGGCGCTGATGCTGTGATTTTGGTGCCACCATATTATTTTAGGCTGCCCGACGAATCCATCTATGCTCACTTCGAAGCAGTGGCTGGAAGTGCCGGACTCCCGGTCGTGATTTACAACAACCCTCTATACACCGGCAATAATATGTCCCCCGAGCTGATTGCTCGGATATCGAATATTCCGGGAATCATCGGACTGAAACAAAGCAACCCCGACCTTGGACAGCTTGTGGAAGTCCTCCGCACGTCGCGCAAAGGATTTTCCATTCTCACGGGTATTGACAGCCAGTTTTATCCCGCGCTGTGCGTCGGTGCGGTGGGCATCTTTTCTACAGCAGCCTGTGTGGCTCCAAGAATGATGGTTGAGATTTACGATGCTTTTCTGCAGGGAGACCATAAGAGAGCGTTGGCAACGCATATGAACTTGCAGATCCTTAACCGGTTTTTGGAATATGATCCCGGCTATGTTGCCCCTTGCAAGGAAGCTCTCAGAATGATGGGGCTTCCAGGTGGACCGGTAAGAGCTCCCCTGCCATCGCTTACGTCGGCCCAGCGGAACGATCTCAAAGACGCGCTGAAACAGCTGGAGCTGTTGTCTGTTGCCGCGGCCCGGGAACACTAACTCAGAAGGCGACTACCATGTCCTGCTGAGGCCCGAGTTCATATGCTTGCGACCACTTAGTAGTTTGGTTTGCGAGAAAGTTGCGGCTTGGTGTTCGTATGTTCTGACGGAGACATAAATGAGAACCGTCACCGTTTTGGGAGGAGGAAACGGAGCACATGCGGCTGCCGCCGATTTGACCCTGAAGGGATTCAGCGTGAAGCTGTTTTCCCTATCCTCACAAGTGCTCGATCTTATACGGCAGCTGGGCGGCATCACGTTGATAGATGACTGCGGTGAGCGTCTAGTTCCGATTTATCGAGTGTGCGAGCAACTCCCCGAGGCGCTGGAGGAAGCTGAGATTGTCCTGATTATCGTTCCAGCTCTCGCCCATGCGGCCTATGCCGATGGTTGTGCTCCTTATCTCAAGGCCGGTCAGATCGTGGTTCTAAACCCCGGTTCCACCGGAGGTGCTTTGGCGTTTAGAAAGATACTCAGGGACAAAAGAGTCAGTGCCGATATCCCGGTGTGTGAAACAAATACTCTGGCATATGTCTGCAGGCTCACGGGAAGCGCCAAGGTAAAGATTACGGTACGGACCAAGACTCAATTTGCATCCCTACCGGGGAAACAAGCCAACATGTGTTTCAAGGTTTTTCAGGAGATATTTCCGGGCGGCACGGCGCGTAGGAACGTCCTGGAAACTTCACTTGCCAATTTCAACGCGGTGATGCATGCCCCGGGCATGATTATGAATGCCGGCTGGATTGAATTCACCAAAGGAAACTTTTCTTATTATTGCGAAGGCACAACGCCTGCTGTTGCCAAAGTGATTGATGAAATTGATAAAGAAAGGATCTCTATTTGCAAACGGATCGGTTACTCAAGCGACCGTTTTGTCGAACACTTTTACAAGGCAGGTTCAACCAGCGAAAATGCATTCAAATCGGGTTCGGTCTACACCGCACTGCAGGAGAGCGAGCCTAACCGATTCATCCGCGCCCCTGAGAATCTTTCGCACCGCTTTTTGAGCGAAGATGTCCCCTATGGCATCGTTCCGATGGCATATCTCGGCAAGATGCTGGGTGTGCGAACACCAACAATCAACGCTCTTATTGATATTGCTTCTTTAATCAACCAAACCGATTACTGGCAGACCGGTTGGACGCCGGAAAGATTGGGTATTCAGGGAATGAATCTGGAGCAGTTGATTTCTTACGTTGAAAACGGATAGTTCCGCGATTCCACACGTGTCCACATCGAAGGGGGAGCAATGGCAACGAAGCCGAATATAGCAGTTCTAGGAGGCGGCAACGGCGCGTTCATCACTGCCGCTGATTTGAAGCTGCGGGGACACCGTGTGTCCATCTGTGAGGTGCCGGAATTCGAGAACAACATCGAAGGCATCTTAAAGAGCAAGTCAATCGAACTCCAGATTGTCGGTAATCCTGGAATCCACGGAGGCTTGGCCAAGTTGGACGTGGTCACAACAGATCCCAAGGAAGCTCTTTCAGGGGCAGATGTTGTCTTGGTCGTCGTCCCGGCTTTTGGCCAGAAGAGATTCGCCGAAGTCTGCGCTCCGCATCTGGAAGATGGTCAGGTTGTGGTCCTTACGCCAGGAAATTTCGGAGGAGCGATCGAGTTTGCGCGCGTTTTGAGAGCAAAGGGAAATAAGCGGGAAGTAAAAGTTGCTGAGATGGAGTGCATGATCTATTCCGGCTTCAAGTCGGAGCCGACAGTGGCCTGGGTGAGCGGTTATAAGAAGGGCCTTCGGGTGGCTGCCTATCCTGGCTCAGATACGCCAGGAGTAATGAGAACGCTTCTAAACGTTTATGCCGATGTGCGCGCAGCGAAGAACGTCCTCGAAACTGGGCTTCGAAATATAAACACAGTGGTCCACGCGCCGATTCTGATCCACAATGCTGGCTGGGCCGAGAAGACGAAAGGTGATTTTCTTTTTTATTGGGATGGCTGCACGCCAGCGGTTGCTCGTACAGCGGAGGCGGTAGATCGTGAACGGATCTCTCTTGGAAAGCGGTTCGGCTTGACGCTGGACTCCATGTTAGAAGTTTCTTTGGAGTGGTACGGGCATGAAGGCGCCAAGGGAACCAACCTGCAGGAAGTCCTTTCCACAAATCCGGTCTATGCGAAGGATTATGCACCACCTACACTCCAGCATCGATTCTTGTTGGAGGATATTCCTTATGGAATGGTGCCGATGGAATCGCTCGGGAGATTAACAGGCATCTGCACCCCCGTCACAAGCGCAATCATAACTTTAGCTAGCGAATTGATTCAGATCGATCTTCGTTCGAGAGCTCGTGACCTCAACGGCCTTGGCATGGGCCGACTGAGCGTCCAAACGTTAAAGAAAGTTGTTGACCGTGGACCGGGTCGGTGAAGTAGGCTTGCGCTTGCTCTCAGTCGCGACGAATCGCAACCGGTGGTCGGAATGTGGTCCACTTCAACGAAGACAGCGTGAGGCGGCCATTGCTGGCGCTCGGCGTCCCGCTCGGCTTCTTTGCTTCGGGATCGTTTCAGGCCTTTGATTGCCTTCTAAACCGATGTTTTCCCGGACGACTACGCGGCACTAGCCAGGGATTCAGCTACAACTTTGGCCACGGCTTGGGGCGTCATTTCCAACCATGGTCGGAGTCCTGAGTGCCCGGCTGTCGCGGGGACATGTCATTGCCATCTTTGTCGAGGGCACGTACGTAATCATGATTCTGGCTACGGTCTTGTTGCCGAGAACAAAGAGTAAGGAATTGCACGTATGAGTGACGTGCGATTCCAACCTGCGAGCGACCAATCGCTGCTGGTTTACTTCGGCCAACACATCACGCTTGAGGCACATCAGCATGTCATGCAGCTGTTGCGGTTGCTCGAGTCAGAACCGATTGCGGGCATCCGCAATCTTCATCCTGCATATTGCTCCTTGCTGATCAAGTTCGACGTGCTGAAGCTTGGACACGACGATCTCGAAGCGATTCTGCGGCCCTATCTCGACCGGCTAGAAGCCGTGTG
Organism: Terriglobales bacterium; assembly: GCA_035624085.1. Lineage (GTDB taxonomy): Bacteria > Acidobacteriota > Terriglobia > Terriglobales > Acidobacteriaceae > JAFAGX01. The sequence continues at coordinate 78,805 of DASPSE010000411.1, read as the reverse complement.
TCTTCCTGAGGCTCGGAACATAGAGATCCCTGTGTGCTACGGCGGAGAGCACGGTCCGGACTTGAACGAGGTCGCAGAGATGCATGGTATGACACCAGCACAGGTTATCGAACTGCATGCTTCGGCAATGTACGAAGTTTATTTCCTCGGGTTCGTACCTGGATTTGCTTACCTCGGAGAACTGCCAGCGGCTCTGGTAACTCCGCGTCTGACCACGCCGCGACGAAGGGTTCCGGCGGGCAGTGTTGGCATTGCGGGTAGCCAAACCGCGGTTTATCCGTTTGCCACGCCCGGTGGCTGGAGACTGCTGGGACGCACACCGTTGCAAATGTTTCGGCCGGACTGCGGTGACACAAGCCCGAAGAGTCTGCTATCGATCGGTGACCGGGTCCGGTTTCAACCGATTTCCCGAGAGAGATTCGCGGCACTGGACAAGGCATGACGGAAATTCATGTAAAGCTGCCGGGCCTGCTCACAACAGTGCAGGACTTGGGACGAGAAGGGTTCGGGCCGATCGGCGTCTCACCTTCGGGCGCGGCTGATCCGGTTTCTTTGCGGTTGGGAAATCGATTGCTGGGGAACCCTGATACCTCGGCGGCACTGGAGATGACCTTGCTGGGCGGAACGTTCTTGTTTCCGCAGGGCGCTGTCGTGGCGCTGACCGGGTCTGATTTTGGGGCGACATTGGACGGAGTACCCGTGGAGTTGTGGACATCGGTTGAGGTCAGTCCGGGTCAGATCTTGCGCGTGAGGGATACGCGTTCCGGAGCGCGTTGTTATCTGTGTGTGCAGGGTGGAATTGCGGTCCAGCCATTTCTGGGCAGTGCATCGACCCACATCTTGAGCGGGTTGGGCGGGTTCGAGGGCAGAGCGCTGCGCAAAGGAGATGTGCTCAACAACGGGCCCACGGAAGGCTCCTTTAGGAAACGAAAGCTGGCCGAGCAAGCGCGGGAGCGTCTGGCACCGCGACAGATCTTACGCGTTACTCCGGGCCCGCAGGCTCTCTGGTTTCCAGAATCGTCGCGGCAATTGTTCTATGGGAGCAGGTATCGTGTGACTGAGGAATCGAATAGAATGGGTCTTCGCCTAGTGGGCCCACACCTACAGGGCCCGCCCATTCCGACGAGTTTCGCCGGGGAGATGGTGACCGAGGGCGTTTCGCTGGGCGCCATTCAGGTGCCGCACGGAGGATTGCCGATCATCCTGTTTGTAGAGCAGCAAACCACCGGAGGATACCGAAAGATCGCCAATGTGATTTCCGCCGACCTGCCCAGTCTGGGACAACTTCGCCCGCGCGATGAAATTCGATTTGAACTGGTCGGATGGGAAGCCTGTTGTGCGAGCAGGAGGCGCTGCTGGCCTCCAAGGAGTTGATCGTGGAATGAAACAGCTCGATCTGAACTGCGATATGGGCGAACTGCCGAAAGCTATTGCGGATGGCACGCAAGAAGCGCTGATGCCGTCGCTGACGTCGGTCAACGTGGCCTGCGGAGGTCATGCGGGCGATGAGCGGACGATGCAGACGACCATCGAGCAAGCGCTTCGTTGGAAGCTAGCGATCGGGGCGCACCCGGGTTATCCTGACCGGTCGAATTTTGGCCGGGTGGAACTTAACTTGCCTGTGGAAGCGGTGAGCAAATTTGTATTCGAACAGGTCCAGACCCTGGCAGCAGTTGCTGCCAAGTGCGGCACGCCCGTGGTACATGTGAAGCCGCACGGCGCTCTGTACAATCAGGCGGCGCGTAATCGTGAGTTGGCGGCAGCGATTGCCAATGGTGTCGCACGCTGGAGCCGCGACGTTGCGCTGGTGGGTTTTGCAGGGTCGCCCATGCTCGAGGTGTTTCGGGAAGCCGGCTTTGCCGTGGCTGCCGAAGCGTTTGCCGACCGGCGCTACGAAGCTGATGGCAGCTTGCGCTCACGCAAGTTTCAGGACGCATTGATTTGCAATCCGGAGGAAGCACAGCGGCAGGCATTGAGAATCGTGGAACGAGGCTCAGTGACTGCTTCGGATGGGAGCGAAGTGCTGGTGAACGCGCAGACCCTGTGCATTCACGGCGACACTCCGGGAGCTCCGGACATTGCTGCGGCAGTGGCCCGGACCCTACGGCAAAAGGGAGTTACGCTCCGGGCATTCTCCCACGAGCAAAAGTAAGCGAGTTGGCTTGGGCCACGCTTCTACGGCGGCCCGTCACATCAGTTTCCCCACGGGCATCGCATTCTTTCAGCGGCCGCATCTTTGGTTTCGTCTCCGATTGAACCGCTCCCATTTTCTGTCACAAACGAAGCTACAGGTCTTGGGAAGTCCTTGTCGCTTCGTTTGACGCGGGTTTCGCGCATTCCAGAGACTCAATCAACAAGCTCTGGAGTGCGCGCCCCAGCAATGTAATGCTGCAGGCGTCCGATCTGCTTAGGCCTGTGTAGCGTCTTGATCGCACAGTTGCTGCCAGATTTCGCTAAAATTGAAAAAACCCTTTTTGCCCACCAACCATTCCGCGCCTCGAACCGCCCCCTCAGCAAACCCGCGGCGCGACTTGGCATCATGATGTATATGAATGGTGTCACTTGCCGACTCGAGCCTAAGTTCATGCATTGCGACTATGTCCCCCTCACGAAATGAGGTAATCTTCACATCCTGGCCAGAGATTTCGTGGATCAGCTTCTGAATTGTAATGGCAGTTCCTGAGGGTGCGTCCTTTTTGTGTGAATGATGCCGTTCAATGATCTCGCCGTAATAGCCATAACGAAATGCATCAGCAGCTTTGTGCACAATCTCAAAGAAAAGATTTACTCCCACGGAGAAATTCGAGCCCCAGAGAAACCCGGTGCCACTGTTTTCGACGAGAGTGCGGATAGAAGGCAGTCCCTGGTACCAGCCGGTTGTGCCTACAACCATACTCTTTCTAGCTTGTATACATGCATGCATGTTATGCGTGACGGCATGTGGTGTCGTAAGGTCGATCACCATATCGACATCGCGTAGCTTCTCGGCAGTGAGCGCAGAGCCATCCGGATTGTCGCTTGCACCCAAAATTCGCACATCGTGTTTCCGTTCCCGAGCGACTTCCGCGGCTACTGTTCCCGTTTTTCCGCGCCCTAGGATTAGCAGATGCACACAGCCTCCATTTCAACAAACGACCAAGATTTTCAACGAGCAGCGAATTGCCAGAGGTGGACCACACTGGAATCCAGTGATTTCTCGTATAGCTCGCCGGCCGGACATCGTTATGTTAGTGGAACGTAGGTTTAGTACCGCGTAGCTGAAAAGAAAGCAACTCAACAAGCCCTTCATAATTTCGAGAAATTTCCTGGCAACATGTCGGGCCGTGAATACCCGAGACATTCCCCATGGGGTGTCGATACAGAGCCATAAGTTTATCTCGAGAAGGCAGTTCTGTGGTGCTGTGGGATCCGGGTTCGCTGCGGCCGTTACGCCTCTGCGCTCCATTTCGCTTCCGGTTTTCGGAATTGCCCCCAGTGGGCAGACTCGCGCTGTCATTCTTCTAGACCAAAACGAGAACGTGTATGGTCCTTCCGAAAGAGTGATAGCAACTATGAGCTGCGCTCTTGGGCCTTGTGAACCGGTACGCCTGATCTCCGGGGATAGCGAGCGCGAATTGCTCGTAGATGTCGAGCATCGGGCAAGCCCTGGAGTGTCGCAGCTGTGCTGGGGCATCCTTCACATGCGCGCCGGGCCATCTTCAGCCAGGTGGCATGAGAGGTTCGTAGACAATCGTCACACCGGATAGACCGTCGAGCCGCCTGTCACCGTGCGCACGATTTCGATATCCTTGATTTTGTTCGGATCGACCGTGTGGAGATCGTCAGCCAGTACGACGAAGTCGGCCAGTTTGCCGGGCGTGATGGATCCCTTGATCACTTCCTCATGCATATAATAGGCGCCGTTGAGCGTGTTGACCCGCAGCGCCTCGTCTACGCTGACCCGTTGTTTGGCTCCCCAGGTCTCTCCATTCCAGCCTGTGCGCGTCACCATACCTTGAATGCCGACTCGCGGGTCGAACGGTCCCGGAGGGCAGTCCGTCCCTGTCGCCGCCGGAATCCCGGCATCGAGCAAAGTACGAAAGGCCACGCACCGGTTCATGAGCTCTTCGCCATAAAAATGGAATTTCTCGCCATCGCAATAAAGATACGTAGTAAACACATTGGGAACGACGCCGATCGCCTTGATACGGTGCACGAGATCATCATTAAGTAGCGTGCAATGGGTGATCTTGTGACGGACGTTGTTTCGCGGCATCAGCTGCAGTGCGCGCTCGTATGCCGTGAGCACCATGTCGATAGCGACGTCCCCATTCGCGTGGCAGTTGGCCTCAATCCCCGCTCGGTGCACCCGCTCGACCCAGGCATTGAGGTCATTTTGCGTCGTCGTGACATTGCCGTGGTAAGGCGGTTGGGAGCCGGGATAAGGACTGCTGCGCGACATCGTCCGCTCTTCGAAAGAGCCGTCGCACGTGTGCTCAGACGTAGCTCCGATGCGGATCCACTCGTCGCCGAAGCCAGTTCCGATGCCGGCAGCGATGAGCGAATCGATCACATCGCCGCTGGATTCGTACTGCACCCGGTGCAGAAGTTCTCCGCGCTCACGCACCTGCTGCAGGGCTAACAGATCGCCACTTTCGTGAACAACGCTGGTCAATCCGAAGCGGACGTACTGCTTGGAGATGAACGCCAGCCCATCGCGGTCGCGTTGCAGCTTCTGTTCGGGCGTATAGGTCGGCCGCTTGCCCACGCTGTTGACCACCCTCATTGCATTGTCGGTAACCCGACCGTTCAGATCGCCGTTCGCATCGTGGTCGAAAGTTCCGCCAAAAGGATTGGGTGTGTTCCGATTAATACCGGCCATCTCGAATGCCTTGCTGTTGTAGTATGCGGTGTGCCCGCCCTCGTGATGGACGACGACCGGCAGATCCTTCGAGACTTGGTCGAGGTCCTGGATGTTGAGCTGACGGTTTTCCTTCACCTTGGTGTCGTCGTAGTAGTACCCCGTCACCCAGAACTCGGGTGGAGTTTGGCTGGCCTTGGTGCGGAGCTTATCGAGGATGCTGGCAATAGTGACAACCTCGGGAATATACGGATTGCCGACAAGAACTTCGTACAGCAATGTGTTGCCAGGAGCGTGATTGTGGCAGTCGATGAAGCCGGGCACGATTGTCATCTGCTTGGCGTCGAAGGTTTGGGTCCCTTTGCCGATGAACGCTTTCATGTCGTCGGTGGTCCCCACAGCGATGAATCGGCCGGCCTTGACGGCAAAGGCCTGCGCTTTCGGCATCTGAGAGTCGACCGTATAGACTTTGGCGTTGAAGACCACGAGGTCGGCTTTCCCCGGGTCGGAATCAGCGCCCTGCGCTTGGCCAGTGACGGCGAAATTACCCATGGCAGCGGCGATTCCCGTCCCGGCCAGGCCTAGAAAATCCCTGCGGCTACGCTGTTCATGCGTCATGGCTCTTCCTCCTTCCAATTTCGACATCTGCTGAGGACGCTTCGAAGACGGCACTTGGTTCAATCCTCGAGGCTCGGGCAATTGGGCGGAGCGGCGGTGGACAACGCCTCCGCGGTAACGGGCTTCGCTTCAATCGGCTGCGGCTCCAGCCCTAAGGCCGTGTCCAGAGCTGCGCGAGTAACCTCGTCTCCGACCCGGAGCCACTCGCCGTTGGCCACCCACACCACTGCGGTCTTCTTGTCCGGAAGCATCGCGAATCCGGAACGGAAACCGGTGTCCGAACCGTTGTGCCAGACGATCTTGTTCCCGCGATATTCGCCCAGACGCCAGCTAATTCCGATACGCGCGTCTGCGGTTGCCGGAACGTCTCCGGTCAACCGGAAGTCATCCACTGATTTCCACATTACGTCGTAGGTCGATGTCTTGAGGATTCTCATGCCATCCAGCTCGCCGCGATTCAAGTTGGCGATAGCCCAACGCGACATGTCCACCACATTCGAGTGCAGATCGGAGCTAGGCGAATGCATTCGATTGTAGGTGTATACCTTGCAGGGAAACGGTTTGCCGGCCGCATCCAGTTCGTGAGGCCAGGCGAGCAGCTTCGGGTCGGCTTGCTTGACCAGCAGCGTGCTGTCCTTCATGCCAAGCGGAGTCAGGATGTGATGCTGGACGTAATCCTCAAATGATTCGCCTGAGACCTTCGCAATCACATCGCCGAGGACTTCAAAGGCCATGTTGCTGTACTTGTACTGCGTGCCAGGCGCGAAGATGAGCCGGAGATCGGCAAGGCTGCGCACGTACCGCTCCAGGGCGCCGGCGTCGTATTGCGGCTTGTCCCACTCGTAATCTTCCACGTCGGGCATGCCGGAAGTGTGAGTCACCATCTGGCGGACGGTGATAACCTTGTACCGCTCGTCCGCCAGGCGGGAATATGGCAGGTAAGTCGTGACCGGCTTGTCGAGATCGATCTGGCCGCGCTCGACAAGCTGCATGATGGACGTGGCGACGAAAGGTTTAGTGATCGAGCACATGTGGAAGAGCGACCGGGTTGTGATGGGGTCGTCCTGGCGGCTAACGTTCTTGAGGCCAAAACCGGCGGCATACGCGACGCGGTCATTCTCCACGACGGCGATCGCAAAGCCCGGCAACTTCTGCTGCTGGATCAGTTTTTCCAGCACAGGCTGCAGCTTCTGGTGGTAGCGGTCAGGCGCAGCCTGCCCTCTTAAGGGGCTGCATGAGATGAGAGATACAAACAGTACAGGAAATGTGACGGCGGTTTTTCTCATAGTGGATTTTGCAACCTCGCTTGGTCGTATGCGCTTGGAACCAAAACTTGGGCGACGCTGCCAGTCATCGGACAGGCCTCAATGCGCGCACCAGTACACACATGTTCGACAGGGTTTTGCGCGTTAACTCCCATTCGAAATACGAACGACGCCTATGTTTTGCTCGATGCTGATAGTAGTGCCATAGGGATGCGACAGCCTTTGGAGCCGCTCCAGAATCGTTCGGGCCACTTCCGGCGAGGCCAGTCGCGGCACCCCTTTATCGGCGAACCTCGACGTGAAGCCGAGATCCAGGGGATACAGCTTGATTTCGGAAACCTGTCCCTGCCGGAACTCGCTTACTGCGATCACGCTTTGGTAATAAACAACGTCAGGAAAGTCGTGCTCGACGAATTCCATGCCAAGATCGGCATCGGTGGTTTGCCGCGGATCGAGTTTCAGATCCTCGTACAGCGATTCTGTCATCGGCTGCTGCAGTTGATCCTGATAGATGAGATTTCCGAGACTGTAAAAGATCGGCTTCCCTTTGTAAATCTCAATCCCACGCAGGCGGTGCGGGCCGTGCCCGATGAACATGTCCGCACCGGCATCGATCGCATCATGCGCCAGCGCGGGGAGGAAATCGGCTGGCAGTTCGCTCCAGTTGCCGGGATCGTGCGCATGGATTGTGACAATCACGAAGTCTGAGTTGAGTTTTCCCTGGCGAATCGCCGTTAGGATCTCGTGGAGGTCCACCGTATTCATCTCAAAAGTCAATCCGGTATGTTCGCCCACCCTATAATGCGTGCCGAACATGGTAAGCTCATTCGGGTTCTCCTTCTCCCCAAAGCTTCCCGAGGATCCTTTTGGCTGTGCGTCGCGAATCTTGCGCAAGTCCCGCATCATTTCCGCAGTTACCAGCACGTAGCGCGTTGTCCGGAGAGCATCCACACCCGGCCGCCCCGGTGCCTCGCCTACCGGTGCCAATGCCATCGAGTTGGGACCGACAGTGGAGGCGAGGGATACCAAGCCGACCCGTCCCTTGGGCGTGTTCAGATAGCGGGCCGCGCGAGCAGCCGCGCGATTCTCGCCGGTCCCGGCATGGACAATTCCCGCTTCATCCAACGCCCGATCAGTCAGGAACATGCCCTCAATCCCCCAGTCGGTGCTGTGATTGTTGGCGTGCGACATCATTTTGAAACCCATGCTTTTGAGACTCTTTGCCAGGTCGGGGGTGCCGGTAATATCCACATCATCGAGAGAGCCAGCGGGGTAGCCTTTGAAGTAGCGGATGTCGATGATATTGCCCTCGAAATTGCCGAAACCAATATCGGCGTTGCGCAGAATGTCGGCTGAGTGCTGAAACTGCGGATCGGCTATCATCGAAAATGGCTGCGGCGTGAGCACATCGCCCACGGCTGCTACGCTGAACCCGTCGGGCACATTGCAGGCCAGTTCCTTTTGGTCCGAAGGTTTCCCTAGTATGGCAGACTGGCCGCCAGCTTGTAAGCTGAGAGCGATGGGGCCAAGAGTGGAGAATGCTGCGGCTACAACGACACGGCGAAAGGTGGAGCAGCGATGGAGTCGCATCCTCATTCCTCCAAGTGTCAACTTGAGAGAATCACCTGGCACGGCCGCTTGCTTTTGGACTGATAACGTAGGACAGCCGGTGCGCAAAGTCAACAGGAAACTTGTATACAATGTGCCTGCGATTGTCTACGCTGGTTTGGCTGCAAGGATGTACCGATTAGCGGAGCTCGGGGGACACACACCTGATATGGCGAACGAGCACAAGAAGTAATCGCGCTGTGGCTCAATCAGAGCCATGCCTCGTTGCCGCCAAGCTTTCCTGGAGGTGGACGAGCTCGGGTAATCCAGGATCGGCGCTACCCCAAAGCTTTTCCGCCATCTGAAATTGCCGACGTGCCGAAGCCGTATCACCTGAGTGCTCCGCAGCCAGGCCCAGGGCGTAGTAGCCGCCGGCATAGCTGGGATCATGCTCGATCATTTGTCGGGCAGTGAATTCCGCGAGATTCCAATCGCCAAATTGCCGAGCCAACTGGGCGATAAACTGGAGTTGAAACAACGCCAGACTCCAGGTGTCGGCCCCGGGCATAGCTCGAAGGTCGGCTTCGACCTTCTTGAACACTGCGTCGGCTTCCGGCTGCTTTTGATCGCGTAGCAATATTTCACCGCTCAAGATTCCGCTTCCGGGCAGCTCGCTGGACAAATGCGCCGGAAGGCGTTCCATCTCTCGTTCCGCCAATTCGAGCTCGTTCTTGGCTTCATCGCTGCGGTGCAGTGCCAGCAGGGCTCTGCCGGCCGACTCATGACCGGCTAAGCGGCCCGAGGGCCAGGCACTGCTTTCGATCAATTCCCGCGCTGCCGTGAGCGATTCCTCCGGCCGGCCGCGATCGAGCAGGAAATCCGGCCATTCGCGCCGATAATACTCGGCGGTGTCGGTATAGGCGGGAAGCGAAAAGGCCTCGTGCAGAAGCGGTGCCGCGGCTTTCATCTGCCCCAACGCCTCGTAGCACATGGCGAGGAGAAGAAGATTGTGAGCGCGGTGCCAATCATATCTGGCGGGAATATTCTCGGTACGATAATAGGAGTTTTCCAGTTCGTCTGCCTTGCGAAATTCCGTGATCGCCTCTGCGGTCCGTCCGAGTCTTCGCAATTCATGTCCCAGCATGTGATGGGCATGACGAATGGAGGGAGCCACGCGCACAAAGGCTTCGGCATGCGCAAGCGCTTGTTGCGTCTGACCGAGATGTTCGAATGTATGGGCGAGAATATGATGGGCCGCGGAATTGTTTGTAGAGAACGCGAGCGCAGTTTCGTAGTCCGCTACCGATTCTATACCTTCGCCGTCGCCGATAGCATTGCCAAGCAGGATCCACAGCCCCCAATCCGTAAGATTCGCCGTGAGCGCCTCACTGATCGCCTTTCTCCAAACAACGTACTTTTGCTCGGAATCAGGATCTTCGATGTAGTCAAGGTGATCGGCACGGATCTGAATCCGGGCCCGTTCGCGCTCGCTCACCCGGCTGGAAAGCGACTGGGCTTTGTTGCAGGCAATGCGCGCCGCGGAGTTGTCCTGTAGCTGAGTGTATACTTCGCTCAGCCGGATATATGCCATTGCCAAACTTGGATCGAGACGCAGCGCCTGATTGAACGACCGAGCCGCCTCGATCCAGTCATACCCAGAGAAATAATCAAGTCCTTGATCGTAAAACGTCTGAGCCTCTAGCGAAGACGTGGTTACTTTTTCATGAAGGTTGCCAATCCCCTGACGCACTGGAACCGGGCGTTCGAGAATCGCCCGGGGCACCCAACCGATCTTTTCGCCGGGTGAGCCGACGTCGGTTTGAGCTAGCGCCGGCCGGGAAACACACACCCAGCCAGTCGCAGCAAGAAGCAACCAAGCGCTCAAGCGCAACAAGAAGGTGTTCGGGTTCCTTTCCGGCAATTCGCTATCCTCATCTCTCAGATCACAACCGCGCGCTCATAGCGGCCAGACTCCAGGCGCTTTGCCTGCACGATCGGATCTTTCACTCGGAGGCGTATCAGATATGTGCCCTCGCTTCGAGGAGACCAAGTGTGGGTCCAGAAGCGCCAGGAGTTCTGGCCGGGGGTGTCGACGTGATCTACAGAAACGTACTCCTCATCGGGATTGAAGCGAATCTCAAGTTTTTTGACGGGCGCCGAGCCACCCCAAAGAAGTCCCACGACACGGTACTTAAACCCGCCGTCCACCGACCATCGTTCGATTCTGATTGGTGTGGCGGCATACTCCATGGCAGCAGGAAGGTAGTCTCTTGCGAGATCCGGGATCCCTTGCTGCCCCGTTCGCTCAGCATACTCCTTCATTTGCGAAGTTGCCGGGGCATCATCGGGAACGAGAGCGATTTCATTTACCCACTTGATGCACGCGCATCCGTACCAACCGGGCACGACTAGGCGTACCGGCGCGCCATGATCTCTCGGCAGCAATTCGCCGTTCATCCGCGTTGCCAGAAACGCACCCCTTGCCCTCAGCTCTTCAAGCTTGAATATCCAACTGGCGCCCGGAATCGAGCTGACCGACTCGGCTTGGTAACGATCGAACCCTGAGACCAACACGTGCGACGCGCGCGGTCCAATGTGGACCGTATTCAAAATCTCGGACAACGCCACGCCCGTCCAGGATGCAGCGCTCACGAGTCCGAAATGACATCCACGCTGATTTCCGACACACTCCATGACATGGACGCCCAAGGGTTTTTCCATGGCTGTGAGGCGGGCCAAGCTGAGATTGGCCCGTTCCCGAGCAAGCCCCGCAAGCCGTATTGTCCATCCGCGCGTGTCATCCCCCAGCAGCTTCGAAACGCACGTGCGTATGTAGAAGTCCTTTGTCGGAGTAATAGGATGGTCAGGAGCCAGGGTGGAAAGATCCGTGTAAAGCCGGCCATCGAGCTCCGTCCCGATGACCGCGTTCATCTCGACCGGAATCTCTCCCACGAAATCGACGTCACCAATTTTCTTGCCACCGTGAAACGCGTCCTGCGTCTCGGCGAAGGCAACCGGCAGCCACCACGAACGATTGAAACCCGTGACGACAGCCGCACCAGCAATCAGCGACATTCGAAGCCAGTCTCTGCGGCTGAACCCGGCCTGGATGTCGCGTGTCATCCCGGAACTTCTGATTTGGACCTCCAGTTCGGGCACTATAACACTTCTTCCACTTCCCCACGCAGCGAAATTGCGACCTAGTGGCGGTTAGGCAAGTCGGAGTCCTTGGACTGCTTCATGTTGCTGCGCCGTGCACAGTAAACCGACTCGCTCTCGGGGGGTGACACCTTTCATGGAGTAGATTTCCGTTCCGAATGAGCGCCGCGACTTTAATGGGTGTATACGATTAGCGATGCGGGGTATACATTTTTGGCTTGACTTTCACTAGGGACCGGTACTATTCTTCCCGCCCCAAAGGGTGAGACACGCCGCGCATTTCTGGACAGTGGGGGAATCTCATGCCTATCTCAAGGCAACCGTCTATTCTGCATCAGAGACACCGAGGGTCTTGTGCCTTGTTACGGCGACTCCGCCTCGTCGGCGTCTCGATTTTGACTTTGACTCTGCTGGTTGAGAGCGGTTGGGCTCAAACAACGTTTTCTTCTCTCGTCGGCGCAGTACGCGATCCCTCGGGAGCCGTCGTCCCCGGTGCCAAGATTACTGTGATCAACGTAGGTACCGGCGAGCGGAGAACCACGAAGACTGATACCAACGGCAACTACGAGGTGTTGAATCTCATGCCCGGCGGATATCAGATTCGTCTGGAAGCTCCGGGATTCGCATCCGAGGAAGTTACCGATATTCAGCTCCTCACCCAGCAGACGGTCCGTGTTGATCGCAGCCTGAGGGTAGGCAGCGCAAACGAGAAGATCGAGGTGAGCGCAGCCGTGGAGGCCCCGATTGCCACCGAGGTCTCTCATATTGCCGAGACGAAGACCGAACAGGAACTGCTCGATCTTCCCGTCGCTATCGCCAGCCGCGCATCGGGCTCGACCAGTGCGTTTACCACCCTGACGACGCAGCCCGAGGTGGAAATCGATAACAGCAACAACATTTCCGTCGCCGGGTTGAGACCGGCCCAGGTGGCAGCCTCCATCGACGGCCTCAGCACCGTGAGCCCCTACGAGATGGGGCCGTCGGCCGAGCTGTTTCCTTCCTTTGAAGGCATCTCGGAAATTCACGTGAATGAAGTGAACAACTCGGCGGAATACGGCTCCGTCGCCGACGTCACGACCATCTCCAAGAGCGGCACCAATACCTTGCACGGTTCCCTCTACGATTATTTCCAGAACGACTATTTCGATGCCCGGAACTACTTCAGTTCCAAGGTAACGCCGCTCCACATGAACGATTTTGGGGCCAGTCTCGGCGGGCCCGTGGTGAAGAATCGGACGTTCTTCTTCATCGATTACGAGGGGTTGCGCAAGCCCGGCGCGACGGTGCTCGTCAAAAGCGTGCCTTCTCTGGCGTTGCGCAGCGGCGATCTTTCGGCCTACTCAACGCCAATTACGAATCCCTTCACCGGCCAGCCCTTCCTCAACAACCAGATTCCTCAGTCGATGATCTCGCCATTCGCGCAGAGGACCCTGCAATATCTGTTCCCGCTGCCGAACACCGGCGGCCCTAACTCACTCGTGAACAACTACGTGGATAATTTCCCGACACCCATCTCCACGAACCAGGGCGACGTGCGCGTGGATCAGAATATCGGCACGCGGCATTCGGTTTTCGCCCGGCTCACCTACAAGCACGTGGATCAGGTCGACGCGCCAGGCACGTACTATTCCGACGCGACCCCCTTGATCGGCCCGATTTCGTTTACTTATAAGTATTTAAATCTGGCCGGTGGCTGGAACTTCATCATTAGCTCGAACGTCATTAACGAGCTCCGTGGCGGTTGGACGAACACCCCTTACCAGTACACCTTTCCCATGCCCGCCGGCACGATTGCCAACCAGATCGGCCTGACGTCATTTCTGCCCCAAGCTCCTCCCGATTACGATCTCGTTCCCAATTTCAATATCTCTGGTTTTGACGAGACCGGCAACGTGCATCAATATGCGTCGCACAGTGGAGTCTCTGAGGGCGTCGACAACCTATCGATCATGCACCACAACCACACCTACAAATTCGGCGTCCAGTTCCAGCACTTCGGCGCATCTTACTTCAGCAACGACGGCTATGCCCGGCTCGGAGAATACACTTACAACGGTTCTTCCGCCGTCGGCTCAACGATCGGCAATCCGTTCGCCGAGTTCCTGCTCGGAACTCCCGATTTCACCGAAGTTTCCTCGGTGCTCAAAGATGGGGTGGACTCCTACTCCAACCTTTGGGCTTTCTACGGCCTGGACAGTTGGAAAGTAACGCCGAGCCTGACGCTCAACTACGGCTTGCGTTGGGAATACCAGCCGATTATGCAGGATTATGCCGGCAACGTGGGCAACTTCTACGGCAACACCTCTACTGTAGTCAACGGGCAAACCGTGAATGGCGCTCTGGTGATACCGGATGACAGAGCGCTCAAGTATCTGAATCCGCTTTTGCTGGCTTCCATTGCGCCGACACCCCTCTACACCGCAGCCCAGCTCGGTCTTCCCTCGGACATGCGCTTTAACCCAAAAACCGACTTTGCACCGCGGTTCGGGTTTGCCTGGCGCATGACCCGAGATAGCAAGAATGTCCTCCGTGGAGGCTTTGGCGTCTACTATGAGACGCTTTACAGCAACGTGGTTAACGAGATGCTTGACGCCGAGTCCAGCTACATCGCTGGCTTCAACAACGCTTTTGCCTCGAACGGATTGCCGCAGTTGGCGTTCCCTTCAAGCAGCCTCCCGAACGCTAGGCCTTTCCCCTCCAACCTGGCGATCCCCGGCAGTGTGATTTTCTGCGCCGCCTTCGACTGGAACTATAAAGACCCCCGTGTTGACCAGTGGAACCTGACCTACGAGCGCGATCTCGGTTTCCAAACCGGTCTCCGGCTCACCTATGACGGAAGTCATGGCAGCGCTCTGGGCGCCGCCGAAAACGCAAACCAGGTCCCGCTCAATACCTCGGGGTTTGGCACACCGGGCGTGCAAGAGCCCTATCCCCTTTGGTCCGCAATCAATGTCTACGCAACCCCCGGACGCAGCAATTACAATGCATTTACTATCGACTTGAACAAGCGCTTCTCCCACGGCCTCCAGTTCGAAGCCAGCTACAACCACGCCGTGAACCTCTCGAATGCCGAAGGCGGCACCTCGACGAGTTTTCAGTTCGAGGGCGGCGGTCAGGTGACCAACATCTATGACGTCAACTATGACTACGGCAACGTCTCTTTCACTCGCCGCCAGCGCTTCCAGACGACCTTCATTTACAATTTACCGTTCAGCTACAAGAGCAATGCGCTGCTCGACCACGTCGTGAGCGGATGGGAGGTAGCTGGCGTTCTGCTGTTTCAGACCGGCCCGTTCCTCTCGGTCCAGGCGGCCGGCGCCGACCCTGGCGGAGACAACTTCGAGAATTTCTACACTGACCCGCGCGCCGATATCGTTCCCGGTGTGCCCAAGTATCCTGCGCATCAGACTGTCAATGCCTGGGTAAATCCGGCAGCTTTTGCGATTCCGGCGAACAACATTGGCCGTATGGGGGACTCGCAGGTGGGTTCGGTGGTCGGTCCCGGAACGCAAGCCGTGTCGCTATCGCTGTTCAAAACGTTTCCCATTTACGAGCGCGCGAAACTGAAGATTGGAGCGCAGGTAGCCAATGCGTTCAACCATCCCAACTTCGCTCCGCCGGCGCTGGATCTCGGCTTGGATACTTTTGGCACGATCTCCGGCATGCAAAGCGCCGACGCTTCCGGCCCGCGCGCCATGCAGATAAGCGCGCGGATCACTTTCTGATCGGGCGTCACAAGACTCCGGCTCGGCCGAGCCTAGCGGCCATGCCTCTCTGGGTCGGCGCCTTCTAAGCGCGAAACGCCTCTTCCCGGCATTGGCCTGTGAATTGTCGGTCGACCGTATGAAGCAGGCAGCGTTGGGCGACAAATTGTTGGAGGGCGCGCGGGCGAACAGCTTTGCTCTGCGCGGCGGGTTCCTCGGTGAATGTGGCGACGGAGGTTGGCTCATGTGGGTTAAAGCTTCCACACAGTTGGCGAGTCTGCTGCCAAAGTCAATAGTGCTTGTGTTCTTGCTCGTTCTTACCACGGCCGCGGTTGGAGCGGATCGGCAGGCCATTTCCTTGCGTGTGGACGCTACAGACGTCCGTCGCAAGCTCATTCATGCAGAGCTGGAAATTCCAGCGAAGCCCGGCTCCCTCACTCTCGTTTTTCCGAAATGGATTCCAGGAGAGCACACGCCTTCAGGCCCGCTGAACAGGGTGGTGTGGATGAAATTCTCCGTCGCCGGCCAGCCGGTCTCCTGGACGCGCGACCCCGTAGATATGTTCGCCTTCCACCTCCAGATACCCCCGGGAGCGCAGAAACTCGATATCGCCCTCGATTGCGCTCTCCAACCCCACGAGGCAACCCCTTTTCTGTTCTATCTGTTTTGGAATGCGGTTCTGCTCTATCCGCAAGGCGTAAACACGGATGACATCGATATTCAGGGGGAGATTCGTTTGCCTTCGGGCTGGAAGTTTGCCTGTGCCATGCCCGGCAAGGCATTGGCCAACGATACGGTTAAGTTCCCCGTGGTCTCACTGACCACTCTGGTCGATTCCCCGCTGCTCGCGGGAGAGCATTTCCGCACCTTTACTCTGGACAATGGCCCGATCCCGGTCGCCATGAGTGTTGCTGCGGACAGCGAGGAAGCTCTCGATCAGTCACCGCAGCTGCTCGAAAACTTTAAAAGAATGGTTCGGGAAACCGACGCCTTGTTCGGCGCCCGTCACTACGAGCATTACGTCTTTCTGCTCGCCCTTTCCGACGAAGTCGGTGAAGACGGCACCGAACATCATCAGTCCACCGATATCACTTTGCGCGAGCGCGGTTTTCTCGATCAATCGGACCGTGTCGCTTCCCTTTATCTCCTCCCTCATGAGTACGTGCATTCGTGGAATGGGAAATATCGGCGGCCCGCCGATTTGTACACGAAAAATTATCAGGATCCCATGCAGGGGAGCTTGCTCTGGGTTTACGAAGGCTTGACCCGTTACTTGAATTGGGTTTTGGCTGCTCGTTCAGGCCTGTTTACCCCGGAGCAGGCCCGCGACTACGCGGCAATTATCGCCGCCGAGATGGAACATCGCACCGGGCGCCAGTGGCGACCCTTGGAAGACACCGCCGTGTCCGTCCAACTTCTCTATGGCGGCGGCGAGTGGGAATCCTTGCGCCGGAGTACCGACTACTACGATGAGTCGCTCCTGATCTGGTTGGAGGCCGACCAGATCATCCGGAGTAGGACCTCCGGCCAGAAGTCGCTCGACGACTTCTGTCGCGCCTTTTTCGGCCCGCCCGGTGGTGCGCCCACCGTCAAACCGTACACGCTCGATGACGTGGTCAACGCTCTCAGTGCCATCGCCCCTTACGATTGGGCAGATTTTTTTGAGCACGGCGTATATAAAACCGACAAACCGCCGCTCGAAGGACTCGCCGCCAGCGGCTGGAATTTGACCTATGGCGATGTTCCCGGCCCCGTGCTCACCGCCCGCGATACCGATCATCACACCGTCGAAGAGCGTTACTCGATCGGTCTTTTCATCCACTCCGATGGCACCATCGTTGATGTCGTGCGCGATTCGCCGGCGTGGAAGGCGGGCCTCGGCCCGGGCATGAAGGTATTAGCCGTCAACGGCCGTACGTGGTCTGCGCAGAACTTGCGCGATGCGATTGCGGCGGATCATGGAACTTCCGCTCCGATGAAGATGACCGTCCAAAGCCAATCTGCCATTTTCAAGGCGACCATCGACCATCACAAGGGATTGCAATACCCGCAGCTCGAGAGGAACTCTGCCCCAGACACCCTTTCCGGCCTTCTCAAGCCGCGCGCTGCGGCGAAGTAGTGAAATGCCGGAGCCCGTGCCGGGATATGTGCCTTGCCCTCGCGAGCCTGGGTCAAAGGGCCAGAAGTTCTGGCCGGGGGGGATTGAAGGTGATCAACGGGAACATACTCCTCCTTCGGATTGAAGCGAATCTCAATTCCGTTGACGGGCGCTGTGCCACCCCAAAGAAGTCCCCCGAGCGGTGTTTAAAATGTAGATTACCGCTAGAAATACTAGCGCCGCGCAGCAATTTTTTTTGGGACTGTACACAATTAATGCTCTCCAGTATACATTTTTCTGCTTGACACCTACTGACAGCTGGGTCTACTGTTTCCAGCCACGGGGGGTGGGGACTCGCCGGTATTGCTGAGACAAGGGGGAACTCATGGCCATTTCACCGCGAGAGGCTATTCCGCGTCAGAGGGAACAAAGATTCGCTGCCTGGTTACAGGGGCTTCTCATCTTTGGCGTCTTGTTCGGCACGTTGAGTTTGTTAATTGTTACCGGTTCGGCTCAAACAACCTTTGGTTCTCTGGTCGGCACAGTGCGCGATCCCTCGGGAGCCGTCGTTCCGGGGGTCGCGATTACTGTGACAAACGTCGGTACTGGCGAGCGGAGAACCACGAAGACCGATGCCAACGGCAACTACGAGGTGCTGAATCTCATGCCCGGCGGATATCAGATTCGTATGGAAGCGCCGGGATTCGCGTCCGAGGAAGTTACCAATATTCAGCTTCTCACCCAGCAAAAGATCCGTGTTGATCGCAGCCTGAGGGTGGGCAGCGCAAACGAGAAGATCGAAGTGAATGCGGCCGCAGAAGCCCCCATTTCCACCGAGGTTTCCGATATTTCCGAGACGAAGACGTCAAAAGAACTCGTTGATCTTCCCGTCGCCATCGCGACCCGCGCTTCGGGCTCGACAAGCGCGTGGACCACGCTGACGACGCAGCCCGGAGTGGAAATCGACAATAGCAACAATATTTCCGTCGCCGGCTTGAGACCGGCCCAGGTGACAACCAGCATCGATGGCCTCAGCACCCAAAGCCCTTTTGCCCAGGGCCCAGCGACGGAGCTGTTTCCGGCGTTTGACGCCATCTCGGAAATTCACATCAATGAAAGCGACAACACAGCGGAATACGGCTCCGTAGCCAATGTCACCACCATCAGCAAAAGCGGCACCAATACGTTTCACGGCAACGCTTACGACAATTTTATGAACACTGATTTCGACGCCCGGAACCCGATCAGCCACACGCTTCCAGCGCTCCATATGAACGATTTCGGGGCCAGTCTCGGCGGGGCCATCGTGAAGGACCGGACGTTTTTCTTCATGGCATACGAGGGATTGCGTCTGCCCAACCAGACCGTGATAGTCGACAGCGTGCCGTCGCTAGCGATGCGCAGTGGCGATCTTTCCGTTTTTACGACACCAATTGGCAATCCCTTCAGCCCCACTGACACGGCATGCAGCTCGCCGCCATGTACGTTCTTCCCCAGCAACCAAATTCCAAAGAACCTGATCTCGCCATACGCGCAAAACGTGCTGCAGTACATGTTCCCGCTGCCGAATACCGGGCCAGCCAACTCTATCGTGAATAACTATGTCCAGAATTTTCCTACCCCGATCAGCAGCAACCAGGGCGATTTGCGGCTCGATGAGGTCATCAACGCGAAGCAGTCGTTGTTCATCCGGGGGACTTACAAGATCAGAAATTTATCGCAAACACCCAACGCAATAGCGCTAAATCTGAACGGTGAGGATAACGCCGGCACACCCTTGGCGGGTCCCTTTACTACTTACCAGAAATACTGGGCTGTGATGGGCGCCTACAACTACGTTTTTAACTCGAATGTGGTCAATGAAATCCGCGCGGGCTGGAGCGGCTCGCCCCAGAACTTTGGGTTTAACAAATTGTTAGGCGCTACCGTTGCCCAACAAATCGGTCTCAGTACACTGCTACCCACTGGTTTCCCGCCGCCCAGTTTCAATGTCATTCCGGATTTCGAGATTTCTGGTTTCACAGGGACATCCAGCATTTACGACCAGGTGCAAAGGAGCGGAGTCGTCCAAGCGCTCGATAACCTGACAATCGTGCGGGGCAATCACACGTTTAAATTCGGCGGAAGTTTCCAGCACCTGACCGCCTATCGCTCCAACTCATTCCAGAACCGCTATGGATCGTATGATTTCAATAACTCCGAAAGCGCATCATTGATTGGGAATCCGTTTGCCGCTTTTCTGCTGGGAATCCCGGATGAAACGGCGGTTGCGACAAGCACCAAGGATCCATTTGACGGTTGGTCGAACATTTGGGCTTTCTTCGGCCAGGACAGTTGGAAAGTGACGCCGAGCCTCACGCTCAACTTCGGTCTGCGCTGGGAATATCAGCCCGTCATGCAGGATTACGGCTGGAACGAGGCGAACTTCGATCCGAACATCTATACCCCTATCAACTGCAACGCTACAATAAACACGTACGTGCCTTCAGTTTGTCCAAGCAGCACCGGCGTCGGATCAGTGCATGGCGATTTCGTGCTGCCGAATCAAATAGCGGCCGGTTACGTGAATCCGAACGTGGCGACTTCCCTCGCTCCGACGCCCCTCGTACTCGCGTCGCAGCTAGGACTTCCGCCGATCGGGCGTTATACACCGACAACCGATTTTGGCCCACGACTTGGGTTTGCATGGCGCATTACCAGGGATAGCAAGAACGTTCTGCGAGGCGGCTATGGACTCTACTACCAGACGCTCTATAGCGAAGTCATCCAAGGTATGTTCGCCATTGAGTCCGGTTTTGATGGTTTCTTCACGAATAGCTTTAGCGGGCCGAACGGCAACATCCCGGCTTTATCATTAACTGCCTCGAGCCCACATCCTTTCCCCACCCCGCAAGCGGTGCCGGGAACCGACATTATCTGTGATGCCTATGATTATCATCATCTGGATCCCCGTGTTCACCAGTGGAACCTGACCTACGAGCGCGACCTCGGTTTCCAAACCGGTCTCCGGCTCACCTATGACGGAAGTCATGGCAGCCAGCAGGGCTACTTGCCGCAGATCAATCAAGTTCAACCCAACACGCTAGGTTATGCCGCGGTGGCAGCAACAGAGCCATTTCCTCAAATTGGCCCGATCTATGATTATGCAACCGGGGGGCGAACCAATTACGAAGCCTTTACGATCGATCTAAACAAGCGCTTTTCCCATGGCCTCCAGTTCGAAGCCAGCTACAACCACGCTGTAAACTTGTCCAATGTCGAAGGCGCCTCTCCACGCTCGTTCACCTCAGGCGACGATGGAGGCGTTCCGAGCAATATCTACGATATAAACTATGACTACGGCAACGTCTCTTTCACTCGCCGCCAACGCTTCCAGACCACCTTCATTTACAATTTACCGTTCACCTACAAGAGCAATGCGCTGCTCGACCAGGTCGTGAGCCGATGGGAACTGGCTGGCGTTGTGTTGTTCCAGACGGGGCCTTTCTTGTCGGTACAGGCAAATGGCGTCGATCCCTCCGGAACGGGCTGGGACATTATCAATGGAACCGACGAGCGCGCAGATAGAGTTCCCGGGGTACCTCTGTATCCCGCACATAAGTCGATTAACGAGTGGATCAACCCCGCAGCCTTTTCAGTTCCGGCGAACAACATTGGCCGCTTTGGGGACTCGCAGGTGGGTTCGGTGGTCGGTCCTGGCACCCAAGCCGTATCTTTGTCGCTATTCAAATCGATTCCACTCTATCAGGAGCGGGTGCAATTTAGACTGGGAGCATCGGTAGCGAACGTGTTCAACCATCCCAACTATCAGCCGCCAACAAATCTGGATATTGGCCTGCCCAATTTCAACACGATCTCAAACGTACAAACCGTCGACGCCGCAGGTCCGCGTCAAATGATGTTAAGCGCCCGGATCACTTTCTGATTGGGCGTTCACAACAGTCCGGCTCTCAAATCGGGTCCGGTGATGATGGCAGGACGCGCCACGCATCGACTGCCCACCCGCAGCGTTCGCAAAGGCGAGGCAGGGATTGGAATTCAGAACGATGAGTCCCATGTTTACTGCGGGTCATGAAAGTGACCACATCTCCTGGGAGGCGATATGGCAAGCCGGTTAAGTAAGAACGTGATGCGATGGGCCATTCAGATTCCTATTCTGCTTGCTGCCGCTCTCCTTTCGGTTGCGCCAGCTACCGGGCAATTGCTTGATGGAACATGGCGCAGCGAGGGCTATGGCTACGCCTTCAATGTTCGAGGCGGGGAATGGGAAGCCTTCGAAATCACGTCCACCACTTGCGTGCCAGGATTCACTGCAACTCGCTCCGGAGACGCAATGTCGGACCGCGAGGCCACTTTCAAAACAAAAGAGGGTCGGCCGTTCTTCTTGCGACCTGGTGGCAGCAACGACCACAAGGTATTGCATTTCGATGGCTCAGCCTCGGACATGCGGATCGATCGCCTTTCACGGATGCCAGCGATATGCGACCATCCCACGCCCGACACCCTCCCCGACAACTTCGAAGTGTTTGCCAGAACCTGGGCGGAGCAATACATTTCGTTCGATCTCAAGCATGTGGATTGGGACAAGGTGGTGGCCGCCAACCGGCCGAAGGTCACGGCCGAGACGAGACCAATCGACCTGTTCGCCATCCTTGCGGGCATGATTCAGCCTTTTGGTGACGCGCATACGAGCATCAACGCCCCGGCCATCGGGATGAGCTTTCACGGATTCCGGCTGGGCGTCGAACGCTCGCAGAAGGATGCGCTGACGGTCACCGACAGTGCATACCTGAAAAGCCCATTGCAGAAGTTTTGCGAAAACCAGGTGCAGTACGGCCATATTGACGAAGCCACCGGATACCTCAGGATTCTTTCGTTTAGCGGCTTCAGTGCTGCCGGCGATTTTGCATCTGGTCTGGCGGAGTTGGAGAACGCGCTGGACACAATCTTTTCCGATACGAGCATGAAAGCGCTGGTGATTGATGTCCGGATCAACAGTGGTGGATCCGATCCCTACGGGCTGGCGATTGCATCCCGTCTGGCGACCCGCGAGTATTTGGCTTACAACAAAGTCGCTCGCGCCGATCCCGCCGATCGTAATAAGTGGACGCCCACCGATCCGAGCGTCGTCAAGCCAGGTACGCGGCCGGGATTTCGCGGTCCGGTGGTGGAATTGACTGGACCGAGCACGGTGAGCGCCGGAGAAACCTTCACCCAGGCGCTGATGGGGCGGACGCCGCACATCACTCGCATCGGCGAGAACACGCAAGGAGTGTTCTCTGACGTTTTGGGCCGCAGACTTCCCAATGGGTGGAGATTTGGCTTGCCCAATGAGGTCTTCCTAACATCGGAGGGGAAAGCGTTTGATGGGCCTGGAATTCCGCCTGACATAGAGGTTCCGGTGTTCGCCGCTTCCGATCTGGCCGCGGGGAAGGATCCAGCGATGGCCAAAGCGATTGAGGTGCTTGCTTCGATCAAGGCACATACGCCCACTGGCGGTGCTACCCGAGCGTCGGCAGGAAAATAAGTTATCGGACGAAGCTGGGACAAGCTGTTGCGAAGACGTCACCCGGAGATGTTCTTGCGCGAATCCCGTTCTTACGCGGATTCGGTTCCGGAACACAGGCCATCTCGGTATCGCAGTTCAAGAAGTTTGCATTGAGGAGTGCTCTCTTCAGTTAAGCGCCCGGATCGCATTCTGATGCAGCGCTCTTAAACACTCTTGGGAGATAGTTTGTGAAAATGAGAATCCGCTCGGCCGAAATGGTCTTGATTTCGTTGATTTCCTGCCTGCCCCTGGCGGCACAGTCGCTGGATGGGGTGTGGCGCAGTGAGGGTTACGGCAACGTCTTTGTTGTCAAGGGCGCGGATTGGAAGACGTTTGAGGTCACCTCGACAACCTGCGTGGCTGGTTTCAGCGCGACTCGCTCGACCGGCGCCACCGGGGACCGGGAAGCCACTTTCAGGGCAAACGAAGACTTCGACACTGATTCGCAGGAGTTTTTTATCCGCTTGAACGGTAGCAACGATCACAAACGCTTGCATCTGGAAGGCGCGGCTTCCGATATCCGGATGGAACGCATCTCCTGCATGCCGGCGGTTTGCGACCATCTCACTCCGGACACGCCTCAGGATAACTTCGAGGTGTTTACCAGAACCTGGGCGGAGCAATACATTTCGTTCGATCTCAAGCATGTGGATTGGGGCAAGTTGGTGACCGCCAACCGGCCGAAGGTCACGGCGGAGACGAGCCCAATCGACCTGTTCGCCATCCTTGCGGGCATGATTCAGCCTTTTGGTGACGCGCATACGAGCATCGATGCCCCAGGCATCGGGATGAGCTTTCAGGGATTTCGTCTAGGCATCAAACGCTCGCCGCAGTCTGTGCTGAAGGTCACCGACAGCGCATATGTGACGGGGCCCTTGCGCAAGTTTTGTCTAGATCAGGTTCAGTACGGCCACATCGATACAGCCACGGGATATCTCAGAATTCTCTCCTTCGAGGGGTATAGTGCCACTGGTGAATTCGAATCGGACCTGGCAGAGCTGGAGAACGCGCTGGACACAATCTTTTCGGACCCAAATCTAAAGGCTCTCGTGATCGATGTCCGGATCAACAGTGGTGGAGCGGATCCCCTCGGGCTGGCGATTGCGTCCCGGCTGGCCACGCACGAGTATTTGGCATACAACAAAGTTGCTCGGGCCGATCCCGTGGATCGTAATAATTGGACGCCCGGTGATCCGAGTATCGTCAAGCCAAGTACGCGGCCCCACTTCCTGGGTCCGGTAGTGGAGCTGACCGGGCCCAGTACGGTGAGTGCCGGGGAAACTTTCACGCAGGCGCTGATGGGCCGGACGCCGCACATCACGCGCATCGGCGAGAACACGCAAGGAGTGTTCTCTGATGTTTTTGGCCGCAGACTTCCCAATGGGTGGAGATTCGGGTTGCCCAATGAGGTTTTTCTGACGCCGGAGGGGAAGGCGTTTGATGGGCCTGGAATTCCGCCTGACATAGAGATTCCGTTGTTTTCCGCTTCCGATCTGGCCACGGGGAAGGATCCAGCCATGGCCAAAGCGATTCAGGTGCTGGCGTGGGCTCGCGCAAAAGCGCGATGACAGTCTGACAAGATCCGGCACGGGGGAAGGCGAATCGGTGATTTGGACATCCGGCGGGTAAGCCTAGGCGTTACACCTGTAGGTCCCCGCGAGAGACTTGGGGGAACCATGGGTGCCGTTCATAAACATCGTTGCAGTAGAGCCGTCATCGGCTTAATGGCGATTTGGCTCTTGCTGCCCTTCCTCGGGTTGGCGCAGACCTCGCCCGAGCAGTACCTGGGCTTCCGCTCTGGAACGGATCGCAAGCTCGCTGATTACGCCCAAATCGTGGGATACCTCCAGATGCTGGCTTCCGAGTCACCTCGCGTCAAGGTAATTCAAATTGGCGAAACGGTCCTGAAGAAGCGGGACATGATGGCGATCATCACTACGGCCGAGAACATGAAGAACTTGGATCGATATAAACAAATCAGCCATCAGTTGCGTGACGCACGCGGCCTCACGCCGGAGGGGGCCGCTAAGCTCGCCGCAGAGGGCGGAGTCATCATCGCCATGGGATGCAACATTCACTCAACTGAGATCGGTGCCAGCCAGATGTCGCTCGAGCTGGCGTACCGGCTGGCCAAGGGCGATGCTCCGTTTGACGTGGAAAAAGTCTTAAGCGACGTCATTGTTCTTCTGATCCCGAGCGTGAACCCGGATGGCGAGCAGATGGTGACAGAATGGTACCGCAAGTATGTTGGCACCGAATATGAGGGCGGGCCTATGCCGTGGCTTTACCATCATTATGCCGGCCATGACGACAACCGCGACTTCTACATGTTCAACCTGCCGGAAGTCCGGGCCGAAGGTGGCGTGCTGTTCCGAGACTGGTTGCCCCAGATTTTTATCTCAGAGCATCAGAGCGGGATCACCAGCCCCCGTCAGTTTATTTCTCCTTACGGCGATCCGTTCCTTCCCGACGTTAACTCCCTGGTATGGACAGGCATTGAGGTCATGGGCGCTAACATGCGCTACGCCCTCGATGAGGCCGGTAAGACTGGCATCACCCATAATGAAGGGTACACGGGTTGGTGGACCGGTGGAGAAGACGAGGTAGCGTGGACTCATAACATAGTGAGTTTCTTGACGGAAGCGGCAAGCGCACGAGTGGCCACCCCGATCTTCATTTCTCCTAATCAGCTTCCCGACGATTTGACGAGAATAGGCGTAAACACCCCACATCCTTGGCTGGGCGGCTGGTGGCGCCTTCAGGACATCGTGGACAATGAGCTGATTTTGAACTTTGCCGCTATCCGCACTGCCCATGAGCATAAGACCGACTTCCTTCTTAACTTCTACAAGATGAACAAGGAAGGTATTGAGGCGCCAGGCGGCGAAGGCGGGTTCGTGATTTCGGCCGAACAACACGACTCGCTAACAGCGATCAAGATGGTGAATGCTTTGCTGATGGGCGGGCTCGAAGTGAAGCAGGCTCAGGACGCATTTGTGGCTGGGGGTAAGAGCTATCCCGTTGGTTCCTTCATCGTGCCGCTGGCCCAGCCCTATCGTGCGCAGGCAATCACGCTGCTGGACCGGCAGAAGTACCCGGATATCCGCCAGTATCCGGACGGACCGCCGATTGCACCTTATGACAACAGTGGGTGGACACTGCCGTATCTGATGGGCGTGAGTACCAACCGCATCAGCGAACCCATCAATGTACGCACCAAGCCAGTTGAAGAGGCTGTCTATCCTGCCGGCAAGACGCCGTCCGGCAATCCGGCCTACGTAGTACTCGATCCCAGCTTAAACGCCTCCTATGCGGTAGCGGCCGGAGTGCTGGCCCACGGTGGTAGTGTCGGGCGGACACTCGCGCCGGCTACTCTGGGACAGAAGACCTTGGCTCCCGGGGCCTTCGTCATCAAACAGGATGGTGAGGGGCAGAGCGTCATCTCCGATCTGCTCAGCAAATGGCACATCACGCCGGCGGCGCTGAACAGCACGCAGGGGATGAAACTCGGCAACCTCAAGGCGCCGCGCATTGGCCTCTATCAGTCGTACCAAAGCAGCATGGACGAAGGCTGGACACGCTATGTGCTCGACGATCTGCACATTCCCTACGTGACGCTGCACAACCAGGACGTGAAAGAGGGCGGACTGGCGAATAGGTTCGACGTGCTGATTCTTCCCGCCGAAAGCCGCGACACGATCGTGACGGGTAAGCGGGGACCGCAACCTGGGAGGCCGGACATCGAACCCAATCTCCCGCCAGAATACACGGGCGGGATCGGCGAAGAAGGCCTGCGCGCGATCAAGGACTTCATCAAGTCCGGCGGGACGCTTGTAACGGTGAACGAGGCCTGCGGTTTGGCGATGAAGGATCTCCAAGTGCCGGTTCGCGATGCTCTGGGAGATGTGGATCATTCGAAGTTCTTCGTACCGAACTCAATTATCCGTATCACCGTAGATCCCAACGAGCCTTTGGGCTTCGGCATGCCAACCGAGGGCGCGGTAATGTTTAGCGGTTCGCGGCCAGGCGGGGCCAACAGTCTCGCCATGGATATTTTCGATTCGGGCAGAGTGAACGTGGAGTCACGTATCGCAGCAAGCTATCCAGGCGAGAACGAACTTCTTTCGGGTTGGATTGTTGGTGGCGAAAGGATGACGGGCAAGGCGGCTGTTGTCGACATAAAGGACGGCAAGGGCCGTATCGTGATGTTCGGCTTTCGTCCGCTTTTCCGTGCCCAGAGCCATGCCACCTACAAGCTGTTCTTAAATGCGCTCTATTACCCCGAGACAGGAATGACCGATTAGGGATGACTCAATGCAAAGCATTTAATGCGGCATAGGCGTCTCTCAGATTATTGTTCGTCACTTGATGACTCGATGGCTCTTCAATATTTCAGTCGTCTTCTCAATGGGCAGCGCATCGACCGTATGCCCACGTCCGGTCATTGTCGTTGCTCGAAGTAGGGAGTTATACACCGCCTCTTCCGTGGCTTCGATAACCGCGAGGAACAACGGAGACATCGCATCATTCGATAGCAACTCGATATGCCGGGTTGACACCTTATCGTTTGAGCGTATCCGCACCTGCTGCGCGGTCGAAAACGCAATCACAT
This sequence comes from Terriglobales bacterium, assembly GCA_035624085.1. Classification (GTDB taxonomy): domain Bacteria; phylum Acidobacteriota; class Terriglobia; order Terriglobales; family Acidobacteriaceae; genus JAFAGX01. Next base: position 51,413 of record DASPSE010000411.1, on the reverse strand, counting down.
AGTCCCCACTGCCGTTCGAGCCCGCAGCACCCGTGCGACCCAGCTCGAGCATCGCCCTCGCTGCCATCCGCTTCAGGTTCCGTGCATCCACGGGCGCATCGGTCGCGATAACAACGATCACCGACCCGTTTCCCCGATCCGTTGCGGTGTCTTCTTGCTGAAGCTCCTTGCGAAGGTAGTATCGACCCAGTTCCCGACCTACGGGAGCGCCCGCGATGGTGAGCACGCCCCCAAAGTTCGTCTGCACTAGAACGCCGACCGAGTAGCTGCCCAGCTGCGACGGCAGACGGCGAGAAGCGGTTCCAATTCCACCCTTGAAGTCGAATGCCACGGTTCCAGTGCTCGCACCGACCGAACCCTCCTCTACCGCCCCGCCGTTGGCGTTCTTGATGGCGGCGAACACATCCTCCCGCCTGATGGGGCGTGCCCGAATGTCGTTCAGATATCCGTCGTTGGTCTCGCCGACCAGCGGATTGATGGACTCGACATCCTCATTTCCGGGCAAGGCCAGCATGTAATCGATGAGTGCGTCGGCAACACGCGTTACACCGTAAATTCCCTAGGGATGGTCAACGCCATATCTAGCTTCGCTGAGACTTAGAAAGGAACTAAGTCTTAATTCTTTGGTGATTATCCCCTTGACAAAGTATAGAGGATTTGCTACTTTGAGAATGCGAGGCAGCCATGAAGATGCAACCCTCCATTTTCGAGATAGTTAACAAGTTTGCCGACGAAGAAAAGTGCATCGCTCACTTTGAGCGCATTCGTTGGCCTAAAGGTCTTGAGTGTCCGCGCTGCGAATCGAAGCGCATTATGAAGTTTGACGCCGAAGGAAAGACTCAGAAGGTTCGCCACCTGTACGAGTGCGTTGACTGCCGCTATCAATACAGCGTGACCACTGGCACCATCTTCCACGACTCGCACACCCCGCTCACTAAATGGTTCCTTGCGATCTACCTGGTTTGCTCTGGCAAGAAAGGAATCAGCGCCAAGGAATTGCAACGCCAGCTTGGGGTGACCTACAAGACAGCGTGGTACATGGCTCACCGCGTCCGCACCGCTATGTCGGAAGATGATGAGTTCTGTCAGAAGTTCTCTGGGATCGTCGAAGCTGACGAAACCTATGTAGGCGGCAAAAGAAAAGGTCCACGCGGCAGAGGAGCCGCCAGTAAAGTTCCGGTAATCGCTGTGCGAGAGAGAACATCGGGAAAGGTCCGTATGCAGGCAGTCGAAAACGCCTCGGCTTCCGTGAGCAAAACGGCCTACGGCTCTGTAACGATCCAGAGCATCCTCGCGGCAACGACGCGGTGGGGAAGCTCCGCTCGAAGGTTTGGCTCAGGGGGTAGCGGAAACCTTCGTAGCCTCCAAACAAATACCAGTCTCCGCCCAGGAAATTGGAATGGGGAATTTTTCCGCCAGCATCGACGCCAAACCGGCTGAAATGATAACTCGGTTGCTTGAATCCGGTAGAATTATTGTCTCAGGTGTTGGCACCGCCGAAATTATCGTCCAGGTATATTCGTAGGCGGTGGCATGGAAAGTCTTGGTGCCGCGCTTGGTCACAACCTGCTATCGTTCCGGCGATGCGTCTCACCGCGCTGCAGCGCGGGTTAGGGCCAACGCGCTTTCTATCGACGGCTCCGCCTTTGAACTCCTGGGACCTGTCTCGTGTGCAGATGCGACAGCCACGGTTTTCCGCACAGATCAAGACTCCGTGCTGCACGCGTCTTAGACCCGAGCATCCTCGCGCCCTGTTGACCGCCCGTCGCATTTGCAGCCATCCTTCGCAGAGAACCACTTGGCAAGGCCGCTAGCTGTGGAGCGAGGAGGTTATACCCATTGAGCAGTAAGAGTCAATAAAAATTCGTATACAGGACGACAGTGATCGTGTACATTCTGGAATGGTTGTGGGCCTTGCAAATTGTACGGCTCTTGGGGGTTTCATGAGTGCTCGTTTTGTGGGATTTCAACTTACATTTATCACCGTAATCTTTGCTGCCGCGCTGGCACAAACGAACCATGAACAGCTAGGCGGTTTCACTGGAGCGGACAGCGTTCGAGAGCGCGATGTTGAGAAGCAATTCTTGGCCGTTCCCGATCCGACCCAGGCTGAGGAAAATCACCGAGTGATCACCGCCGAGCCGCATTTGGCAGGCAGCCCGGCTGACCGTCGAACTGCCGAATTCGTGCTGCAGCAATTTCGTAGTTTCGGGCTTGACGCCGAGATCGAGGAATTCCCCGTACTTCTTTCTGAGCCGAAAGAAATAAAGCTAGACATGCTCGAACCGGTGAGGTTTTCGGGTCCCCATCCGGAAAACGTCCCCGAGGATGCCGCGTCAAGAAATCCGAACACCACCATAGGCTTTAATGCGTACTCTGCATCGGGCGATGTCACCGCTCAGGTGGTTTACGCGAATTATGGGCTTCCGGAAGATTATGATTTGCTTCGCGCGAATGGTGTCTCCCCCGAAGGAAAGATTGTCATTGTGCGTTATGGCGAGTGTTACCGCGGCGCAAAGGCATTAACAGCCGAGGAACATAAGGCCGCAGCGCTGATTATTTACTCAGATCCGCAAGACGATGGCTACCATGCGGGCGAGAGTTATCCGCAAGGCTCATGGCGTCCTGCGTCTGGTGTTCAACGCGGGTCTGTGCTCTATGACTTCATTTATCCAGGCACCTTGCCCGATAAATCCACTGTACCGCACATCCCAGTAATGCCTCTTTCCTATGAGGATGCGCGCCCCATACTTGAACATTTATCAGGCGGAGTTGTTCCCCGCGACTGGCAAGGAGGGTTGCCTTTTACGTACCACTACGGTCCCGGCCCCACAAAGGTGCGAATGCGTGTAGAGATGAACGAAATTAGACGACCGGTGTGGAATGTGATTGCCAGGATTCACGGTACAGCACAGCCGGAGGAACTCGTGATTCTGGGCAACCATCGGGATGCCTGGGCGTTCGGTGGGGTGGATCCGAACAGCGGCACCGTTGCAATGTTGGAAGTTGCTCGTGGTTTGGGCACATTGCTGCGTGGCGGATGGAACCCTCAGCGCACAATTGTACTGTGCAGTTGGGATGCCGAAGAACCGGATGAACTGGGCTCAACCTATTGGGCAGAGAAAAACTCCCGCGAACTCAGTGAAAAAGCGGCTGCATATTTGAACCTCGACTCAGCGACCTCGGGCGACCGCTTCACTGCACAAGCCACTCCCTCTTTGAAAAAATTTATCAAGGAAGTCGCAGCCGACACTCCTGATCCGAAGGGCGGCTCCGTATTAGATCATGCAAACCAAGTTTTTCGGGACCACCTGCGACACGAAGTCCGACCTGGGCACGTACCGTCCGGCAAGTCGGCTTCCGCAGCTATAAACAATCAGGACTTTGAGATTGGAGACCTGGGCAGTGGCACAGACTATGTATCATTTTTCGATCACATGGGAATTCCGTCCACTGATTTTAGTTTTGAGGGTGATTATGGGGTGTATCACTCAATCTTTGACAATCACCAATGGATGAAGAAGTTCGGTGATCCAACGTTCCGGTATCACGTGGCAGCTGCACAATTCTACGGTCTGCAGGCGCTTCGACTGTCCGACGCCGATATCCTGCCTCTCGATTACGAAACCTATGGTGTTGAGATCCGGAATCATTTAGCTGGCATCTCGGACAAGCTGGTACTGCTTGGGCAGAGCCGGCAGCTCGACTTGCAAGCTGCGCAAACAGCTGCAGAGGCGCTCGCACAGGCGGGAAGAGACTTCCATGAAAAATCCCAGAAACTTCTGTCGGGCAGTAGCTCATCACATGATTTTTACAGCCTCAATCGGGCGCTCGCAGAAACTGAGAAGCAATTCCTCCTCTCGGCAGGTTTGCCGCGGCGTCCCTGGTTTAAGCACTGTATCTTTGCGCCCGGATTTTACAACGGATATGAAGCAGTGCCATTGCCAGGTGTGCATGAAACAATTGACGCAGGCAATTTCGAAGAGGCGCGCCGCCAGCTACAATCGTTGACGGATACGATCGCACGGGCTACTACTACTCTCAAAACTGCCGCTTCCGACTGATAAGCAACGTAAGAGCTGAAGCGGCTCGTGCCAAGACCGCTGCGAACTTTGCAAGATGATTGAGATTGTTGTTTGGGAGAAATCAAGAGAACTATGAACCCAAACTCAGAGTCAAGGCTCGGCTTGTGCGTCGATGTTATAGACACCAAGAACTATCAAAATGCCGTTCGGAGCTTTCACGAGAACCGCATCGCGCTGCCGACGTTTGCAGAACTGGCCAATCCAAAGCTCGCTCTGCCATTCCCATTTACCGATCTTCTCAGCGTGAACCCGGATACGCGTGATCCACGCAACTTGTGGCGCGTGAATTGGTATAACGCGGCTGACCGCAATGGCCGCGCGGAGATACCCGTGCATGTGATTCTCCCCCCCGAGTTCACCGGCGTGAAGGCTCCGATTGTCGTCTTAATCGGCAATAAGTTCCCCATGATCCGCTCGCACAAGGTACTCGCTGCTTATGCGTGCCTGCTACAACGTGTGTTGACCGGGCAATTTGATCCTTCCGTACACCGTGCGGTCTGGCCATCCACGGGTAATTACGCGCGCGGCGGAATTGCTATCAGTCGCATGATGGGCTGCCGAGCGACGGCGATCTTGCCTGAAGGCATGAGTCGGGAGCGTTTCGAGTGGTTGGAAAAATGGACTGAGCACGCCGAAGACATCGTGCGCACCCCTGGGACCGAGAGCAATGTCAAAGAGATCTATGACGCTTGTAAAGAACTGGCGCGAGATCGCCGCAACATTATCTTGAACCAGTTCTGCGAGTTTCCTAATTATCTGGTGCATTATTTTGTTACAGGCCCAGCCATGGCTGCGGTGTTCGAGCATCTTGCTGCAAAACTCTCTGGCGGTCAGAAGCTCCGGCTTGCCGGATTCATTTCCGCAACAGGTTCAGCTGGCACGATCGCAGCTGGCGACTACTTGAAGGAGCGGTTTGGCGCAATGATTGTGGCTGTCGAAGCTCTGGAATGCCCGACTATGCTTATGAACGGCTATGGTACGCACAACATCCAAGGGATCGGCGATAAGCACATTCCACTGATTCATAACGTGATGAATACCGACATTGTCTGTGCGATCAGCGACAAAGCGACCGATCATTTGGATGTGCTCTTTAACACGTCTGCAGGACAGCGCTACTTGCGTGATGTAACGGCCGTCCCCCAGGAAGTTGTTGGGCAGCTCGTAAATTTTGGTTTCTCCTCAACCGCGAATGTGCTGGCCGCGATTAAAACAGCAAAGCTGCTGGACCTGACTCCGGAGGACGTTCTCATTACCGTCGCCACCGATGGCTCTGAGTTGTATCCTTCGGAACGAGAAAAAACACTACGGCGCTGTTATCCAACGGGCTTTGGCGAGCGTCAGGCAGCAGAAGTCGGCGCGAGATTCCTTCAGTCTGTCGCCACCGATCATATGCTGCAGCTCACCGAATTTGATCGCAACCGCATCTTTAATCTCGGTTATTACACTTGGGTCGAGCAGCAGGGAGTAGCCATCGAGGATTTCGAGTCACGGAGAAAGCAGAGCTTTTGGCAAGAACTGCGTGACATCGTTCCTTTGTGGGACGAACGAGTCAAGCGGCTCAACGAAGAAGCTGGTATTTGCTCGGATACCGCAGTCGCGTCGAGCGCTCGCTTACAAGAAGCACGGTAACACAGGGAGTTTACGCCACCAGAAGAACTACAGAGAAAGCTGTTGCGTGTTCCAGCTATGCGCAAAACCTGGAAGACCAAGCTTATTCACCCCGACGTGCAGGCGCCTCAGGGATTTCAGTCACTAGCTTCCCCGGTTTTTCGAGGTTCTACGGTTCTGTTTCCCAATGCAGCTGCGGTCACCGACGACTGGGATCAATACGAAGCTGGGTACACGTACGGCTTGTATGGGACACCTACAGCCCTCGAACTCGCAGGGCGGATTTGCGAACTCGAGCATGGTTATCGAACGATGCTCACGCCGGGAGGCCAGGCCGCCATTTCTCTTATCAATTTTGCTTTGCTCAAGGCCGGGGACCATCTGCTCCTGCCAGAAAGTATCTATGGTCCGCACCGGCAATTTGCTTGTCAGGTGTTGACGCGGTTTGGAATTGACGTGACGTTCTATGCGCCCACGATTGGGCAGTCTGAGACTAGCATCTCCAATCGAGGTCAAGCGATTCAGTCGTTGTTCCGCTCGAACACTCGCGTAATCTGGTGTGAAAGCCCTGGATCGATCACAATGGAAATCCAGGACCTGCCAGCTATCGTAGCAGCCGCACACCAAGCCGGCTTGATGGTCGCGCTCGATAATACATGGGCGGCTGGCATTTACTTCGACGCGCTTTCACACAGGGTCGATATCACCATGCAGGCGCTCACGAAGTATGTCGGTGGCCACAGCGATCTATTGCTCGGTTCCATCACAGTACAGGATGAGGCGGTATATCACCGCCTCGGGTTGACACATAAATTGGTCGGTTGCGCCGTCTCTGCGGACGATTGCAGCCTGGCGCTACGAGGGATGAAGACGCTGGCCGTTCGTTTGAGGCATATTGAAAATGCAGCTTTGCAGATAGCTCATTGGCTTGCAAATCGGTCTGAGATTGAACTGGTTCTGCATCCCGCACTTGCGTCATGTCCAGGGCACGAAATCTGGAAGCGTGATTTTACGGGATCGGCCGGAGTCTTTTCTATTGTCTTTCGTCAGCAATTCACTAAGCCGCAAGTGCATGCGTTTGTGGATGCGCTTGAACTGTTCAAGATCGGGTATAGCTGGGGTGGGGTAACCAGCCTAGCCGTAGCCTACGATTTCAGTTCGAATCCGGCGCGCCCTGGCTACGGCCATCGCATTGTCCGACTGAATATTGGCCTCGAGGACGTCGAGGATCTAAGAACGGATCTAGACCAGGCGCTGCAGAAGATGACCTCAGGCGGGTAGAAGCGCACTCGCACCCCTTCTCTTGTTTAGCTAGCCCGGACAGTGCTGATTTTGACCGTCGCATGTCAGGGTTTACGAGCGTGAACTCCGCGCCAGTAAAGATGGCCAGTCAATAAAAAAATCGAGGAACAAAATTGTATACAGTTTTTTGTTTGTGGTGTACGGTTTTCTAGTTGTCGAATAGTTACCAATTTCATTTTCAGCCTGAGCGATCTTCAGGAACAAGATTTCAGCGATCATGAGCGTGGGATTAGGGGACATCTTGAGTCTACTGTTTCAAGCGGAGGCGATTTATGAAAACGAAGATCGTACGAACCACCTTCTGGGGAGGATTGCTATTGCTTGGTTTATCTCTCCTTAGTGGCTGCGTAAAAAAGGAGAAGTACGATGTGATTCTCCGTGGCGGGACTGTGATTGACGGAACCGGTGCACCCGGAGTCGTCGAAGATCTGGCGATTCGGGGAGATCGCATCACTGCCATTGGAAAGGTGGACGGCGAATCACCGCTCACAGTCGACGCCAGCGGATTAATGGTGACACCCGGTTTCATAGATATGCATAGCCACTCGGACGAGACCCGCCTGCTTATGCCACACGGCCCGTCCTTCAGCCTACAAGGCGTAACCACCGAAGTTTATGGTGAAGATTCTTCCATGGGACCCTTGGGCGGAAAACGCGACGAGTTGACTTTCGTCGACGGCAGCAAACCGACATGGACGACCCTCGGTGGATTTCTCGATACACTGGAGAAAAAGGGGAACGCGGTAAATTTCTGCTCTTATATTGGATCCGGCACTGTCCGAGCGGTGGTTGTGGGTTATGACAATCGTGTGGCGACACCCGCGGAAATTGAGGAAGAGAAGAAGATTGTGCGCGACGCAATGGCGGAAGGCGCTATGGGGCTTGCCAGCGGATTAAGCTATGTCCCCAACATTTACATGTCCACCGAAGAGCTGATCGCGCTGGCCAGGGAAGTCGCACCGGCAGGAGGAATTTACGCAACCCACGCCCGCACGATCAACGGGGAAGATCCCGAAGCCATCCGCGAGGCCATTACCATTGGAGAAAAGGCGGGCATTCCAGTACATTTCTTTCATCTGAATTCAATTGCTTCTTGGTCAGCGCCCAAGTTTCTTCCCATCATTGAAGAAGCAAGAAACCGCGGGTTGAATGTGACGGGCGATGCCTATCCTTATACATGGGGAATCACTGGACTCGCTGACTACTTACCTTCGTGGGCACTGTCCGGAGGGCGCGAGGCCATGCTAGCCCGCTTGCGCGATCCGGCACAACGCAAGCGCATCGCAAGAGGATTCCAGACTGATCCGCCATATTATGCGCGCATCGGCTGGCAGAACGTCCGGCTGAGTGTGAATGACCCGAAGGTAAATGGAAAACTCGTATCGGAAGTCGCAGCATTGCGGCACATTTCAGCGGATGACGCCTACATGGATGTTGTGCTTGAGCAAAAAGGCGAAGGGTTGGTGATTGATTTGAATAATCACGAAGACACTCTCCAGGAGGTCATGCGCCAGCCGTACGTGTCTGTAGGGTCCGATGGATCTGCCACAGACCTTGCGAGCAAAATCCAACTAATGCCGCTTCAACATCCTCGGAATCTGGGCACATTTCCGCGCTGGCTCGGCACCTACGTGCGTGAACAACATATGATGAGCTGGGAGGAGGCCATCCGGCGGATGACCTCTCTTGCAGCTTCGACTCTGAGACTGACAGACCGAGGCGTGTTGGCCACCGGAAAATTCGCAGATGTGGCTGTATTCGATCCAAAAACCATCGCCGGCGTCGCCACGTTTGAGGATCCCAACCATTATTCGGTAGGCGTGCGTTATTTGTTCGTGAACGGACAGGCGGTGGTCTCCGAAGGAAAACCAACCGACGCCTTGCCGGGCCGGGCAATCCGAGGGCGTGGGAATAAGAAACCTTCGGCACAATAGCTTGCTGCCGGGGCCCGTCCGGTGGTTCCCGGAGTGCTTTAGCGTGGCCAATTCTCTAGAGAATCTGCGGTAGGCGCTAGATAGCATCACCACGTGGGTGGCGAGCAATATTTAATACGTGGACGCTAAGCGCGGACCTCTGATTTTCAGCAATGGGCAGTATCGCTCAACCGCCCAGCAAACAAGAAAGGGTATTTACTGCACCGGAGCGTTATTCCGCGCTTTTTGTAATTGCTCGATGGGGACGTAATCAAAATCGAATCCCTCGTGCCGCGGGCCGAAGTATTCGATTCCCTTTGGTGTTCTCCAGCGCGGATCGGCGGGGAACCCGACCATAATGACTTCGGCACCGATGGGAAGCGTGCCATCTGTCGGTCCGTTGACCGTTCCAGCGGTTTTAGGGTCCAGGGGAGTCATGGTATCGGGCGAAGTGGCATCGACTCTCCCGTCGTACCAGGTGACGATGTTCTCGTTCTTGTTCCAGATCTTATAAGTGTGGCCTGCATCTTCCTGCACTCCTTCGAGCTTGATTGCATTCCAGGTGAATCCCCGGTCGCCCCGGGTGTCGCACTCGTTCACCACACCATGAAACAGCTTGTAGCCGTGCACAGACTTCAGCACGGCGTGTACTGGATCCTGATTCTGGACCACTGCTTCCCGCGCCGTCCGTCCGAGCATAATCGCCTGAGTCAAAGCCCCCGAGATCGTAGTGCGCTTGGCATCCCGGCCGGACATCATTGCATTCAGGCAGGAAATATCGCCACCGCTTGCCACCGCCAATCCTCGGGCGAGGTCCTCGAAGCGGAATGGATCCGCGGCCTTTTTAATAATCACGACGTCGCCCCATTGCGAGACCAAAACGGATGGTTCGAGGGGCATCCCCATTGCCGCCGGGATTATCTCCTGTTCGTCAGGCACTGATCGTCCTGCCATGCAGGCATCCACCACCGGCACACCCATCTCGGCGGACAATAATAGCGCCTCGAGGGTGGCCCCATCGGCCTCATTGCGGATTATGGCTTTGATCGGCTTGCCAGTATATTTGCTCAACTCGCGCGCAGCGATCACGTTTCCGCCGTATGGAATGGACACCTGCGGCAGCTTCTGCTGTTCGGTACGAAAATGCACGTACGGCCAAGCCCCGCCGCCACCAACATCGCCCGTCGAAACGACAGTCCAATCGTCCGGGAGATCTTCGAGCGAAAGCATCTGAAACTTCTTGCCTTCCGCAAGCGCCTTTTTCAGTTCCGCCACGTTAGCGGCGGTGTTGTCCCCGCGGCTGGCTTGAATCGCTGCACCCAGCATCATATCGGCCAGTTCTTGCTCAGTGAGCGTGTGGAGTTTTGGCTGCTGCGCCGCGGCTGGTGTTGCTGCCAGGAGAAACAGAGCAACAACTTCCAGCAGACTCACCAACTCTTTCCGAGACATTCTGCTTACCTCCTCGACAGTGAAGCTGCGTGGCTTGCCCGTTCTACGCGCTTGGCGTAAAGATTCCCGGCTACTTCAAGGTTCTCCCACACGGACGAGAAGTTCCTCCATGCTGAACCGCCAATTTTCTTCCAGCTTCTCCAATGCGAGTGCTGTGTCCCCGTCCTTGACCGCTTTGATGATCTCCTGATGCTGGTGAACAGAAACGTTGATCAAAGGAAGTTCCCGCATATAAAGGAGTTCGTATCTCCGTATCGCCAGTCGCAACCCCTGAATAGCATCTTGGAGGCGGCGATTAGGACAAGAAGCCAGGAGTGTTTCATGCCAGCTATTGTCCAGAATGAGAGCGCGTTTCGGGTTGCGCGTAGTACGCAACTCGTTATTGAGTCTGGTAAGCGAAGGAACGGTCAGCGTTGCGCGGGGGCCGCACAAGCGAAGTGCAAGGCACTCAAGTGTCCACAACATCGGGTAGAGTTCGCGAATTTCACGTGCGCTCATGGGCTCCACTGAAAAACCGCGATCTCTGTCCGAGCGTACGAATCCCTCGCGTTCTAACTGGAAGAGCGCCTCACGAAGAGGCGTTCGGCTGACGCTTAACTCTTTGGCCAACCGCGACTCGTTAACGCGAACTCCAGGAGAGAGCTTCCCGTTGAGGATCCGCTCCAGTACTTTACGGCGCAGATCCGTGCGTAGAGGAATACGACCGTTGTCGCTGGCCTGACGAGACTGTAAAAGTGAAGCTTTCATAATTTCCGGTTTGCATTCTACTAAAGTTCCTGAATCCGGTAAAAAAATAGCCCCTGTTGAAGCCGAAATATGGTTAGGTGCCAGCGACAGAAACCTCACGTCACCGAGGTTGGGGCAAAAGCCGAGCAAGCATCGGGACTGCTGCCGTCCTGACCAAACCAATGCTCTGATTCGCATTTTCCTCGCTGAATATTGAATCGCTTGTGTCTGCTGGACAAATGCCGCTCCGGCATCTCTGCAGCGTCCGGCACGCGAGGAAATTAATAGATGAATATATCGTGATCATCATTGCGTTTTCTTTTCTTCCGCGAGCGACAAGGAAGGCAACAACAACTGAGAGCTCGGCGTTGGCCCAGGAGTCTTGACTCCCTGGCATACTAATACCCCACGAAAACGCAAGAACTGCCCAATCCTAACGCACGGGGTTCAAGAAATCGAAGCAGGACCAGAATCGGAAATCCTGTGCTCGGCAAAATCAGCACGACGCCTCACTTGATCAGCCGACATTCCTACGAATTTGTAATAGAGGTCAGGATCAGTGTCCGCTTCTGTGCCAAAAAGAAGGATTGAGCTCGTTGAATCCAGTTCCAGTTTAGTGCGAAGTGCGGGATTGTCGAGCAAATACAATAATCCTGCTAAGCCGGCCACTGCGGATTCACCGGCTACGATCGGAGGATCTCCGTATGGCGACGATGCAAGGAGCCGCATACAATCGGGTACGACAGAATCAGGCACCGTCATGAAAAAGTCGATTCCCTGCTCCATGAGCCTCCAAGCAAGGGGAGATGCCTCGCCACTCTCAAGCCCCACCATGATGCTCTGAACTTTGTCGAGGGACACACGCTTACCTGCAAGTGCGCTCGCAAACATGCATGCCGCTCCTGAGGGCTTCCACCACAATCAGCCGTGGTCTTCGGGCTTTCAATGCCTCGCTGAAGAAAGCGCACACCGCTCCTGCTAAGCCCCCGACGCCGCCCTGCACAAAAACATGGGTTGGCCTCTTGGCCGCGCTCAACTGGTCCAGCACTTCTCTTATCATTACCGTATAGCCTTGCATCACTGTCGCGGGAATCCTTTCATAGCCCTCCCAAGATGTGTCTGAGACAACCAGCCATCCGTGAGCTTCCGTATCCTGAAGACACTGACGAACCGTTTCGTCATATCCAACAGCGGAGCGAACCACCAGTGCACCATACCGCGCAATGGCAAGCCCGCGGCTCTGACTGCAGTTTTTCGGGACATAAACCACGCAGCAGCAATGAAACTGGTTTGCCCCCCAGGCGACTGAGCGTCCGTGGTTGCCGTCCGTCGCAGTAGCTACCGTAATCGTCTCAGTTACATTCCGAAATCGTCCCTGACGAAGTTCTTCTGAACTCGGGGACATTCCCATTCGATCTAGAATTGCTGCTTGCAGCACCCTGCAAACCGCGTAAGCACCACCGAGAGCTTTGAAGCTGCCCAGCCCAAATCGACCACCTTCGTCCTTGTATAGGATCGTTCCTATTCCCTTGGCTTTGGCTAACCCTGAGAGCGAAATTAAGGGCGTAGGTCGATAATTTGACCAGGAAGAAATCTCGTTCCATGCCGCTCCGAACATAGCACTGGAGAATTCAGGAGTGTCGGTGCAGCCTTGTCGCGTAGCACGGGGATTTTCATACAAGCTATACGGCTCTGTCATGTTCGAATCGAGCCCCTTCTCGAAAGCTAACATACCTCGGCCGCAGATCGTATACTACGCCGTCACTCTTGTGTACATGTTTGTTCTTGACTTCCTTTGAGAGGTCGATACAGTTAAAAGGGGTTGGTTCGTGCAAACGCTGGCGAATGACCAACAATGAGCACACAACCAGATCAGGTTCGCGATCTCATCGAAGCTCTCGTTTCAATCGATTCGGTAAATCCTGAACTCGTGCGTGGCGGAGCAGGTGAAGCCAAGATCGCCGCATACATAGCGGACTGGCTCCAAAAAGCTGGCGCGAGCGTCGAGCTTGATGAACCCCGACCGGGAAGGGTCAGTGTAATTGCCAGAGTACCCGGCACGGGCGGCGGTCGTTCTCTGCTTCTGAATGGGCACATCGATACTGTTGGTGTCACTGGCATGAAAAATCCGCACACGTCACGCGTTGATGGCGACAAGCTCTTTGGGCGTGGATCCTACGACATGAAATCCGGTGTCGCTGCTGCGATGCTAACCCTTGCGTCTGCTGCCCGCCTCCGATTTCGTGGAGACATAATCCTAACCGCGGTGTGTGATGAAGAACATGCGAGCATTGGAACTGAATCCGTCTTGAAGCGAGTATCCGCAGACGCGGCAATTGTTACCGAACCTACGGCTCTAGATATCGTCATCGCTCATAAAGGCTTTGCTTGGTTCACGGTGGAAACCTCGGGTGTTGCTGCTCACGGCTCCCGGCCAGATTTGGGCGTCGACGCGATCGTAGCGATGGGCAAAGTCTTAAATGGTGTGGACCGTCTGAACCAAATATTGGCGCAAGGTCCACGACATCCTCTGCTCGGTCCGGCATCAATTCATGCTTCATTAATCAGTGGAGGACAGGAACTTTCTTCGTATCCAGAACACTGCAGACTCAGCGTCGAGCGGAGGACCATTCCGGGTGAGAGCCGGACTAAAATTCAGGATGAAATAAAGTCGATCCTGGATCAAGAGTCGAAACCGAATCCAAGATTCAAAGGAACGTTCACGACCGGGCTAGTTCGCGAACCGCTGGAGGTGCCCGAAACAGAACTGATTGTAACAACGTTGCGCAAAGCAGCGGCTATCCAATTGAAACGGGAGCCACGCTTTCAGGGATTCAGCGGGTGGACAGACGCGGCGTTGATCGCCGCTGCAGGTATTCCGACCGTTATATTCGGTTCTGGTGGAGCAGGAGCGCACGCTGTTGAGGAATGGTGCAACCTCAGCGAAGTCCTCACCTGCCATGATGCGCTGCTTGCTACCGCATCCATTTTCTGCGCGTAATCGGGGAGAAAGACCTCACTGAATCGATGTAAGAATTTCTGCGATGTCAGCGAGATGTTAGGTGGCGGCACTATGAGTGCGGAAGTCTACAGCAAACTTCTCGAAGAGTTCAGACAACATGCACTCACTACATCAACACCCGAGTCTCTTATGCAGAAAATCGAGGACCGACTACGAGAGAGCCTGGTGCGGATTAACTGGGTAGTATTCTACGTGGTTGATTCAAAGAACCCCAGAATGCTGCAACTCGGACCATATTCCGGAATGGACACCCCCACCAAACTTATACCTTTCGAGAGCGGCATCTGCGGCGCGGCAGCTTCGGCCGGAAAAACGATCGTTGTGTAACGGGTCAAGGACGACCCGCGTTACTTGCCAGACTCAGAATTTACTCGATCTGAGATTGTGATACCCATCTTCGCGACCTCCAAAGTTGTTGGGGAAATTGACATCAATAGTTTCTTTGAATCTGCGTTTGATAACGCCTTGCGTGAGTTTCTCGAACGGTGCGCCAGCTTGGTTAGCCAGTATCTAGAAAGACATCCGCGTGTGGCGGCACTTGAATAGGCTCACAAGTCTGACCTGAACAATCGAAATTTAATGAGCTTAGTGTGAAGCGAGCCGCTACGGGCTGTTTCTGGGCGACAGCGCACACTCTTTACCTCCTGTATCGATCATCCATCGGCCAAGGTCCTAGATGCCCAAATACAAGACGTCACAACTCCTATCATTGAAACTGTACACAATGAATGAAGGTCTGAATACGTTTTTGCTTGACTTTCACTTACCAGCCGTTTTATGTTGCGCGTCCAGCAACGGTGACCAGTCATGGGACACAGGATCTGGCCAAAGAAGCGATGGGCGGCTCAGCTAGCGCTGGCGTTTCTGGCGGCGACGGCATCGGCACAGTCAACCAGTTCCTTGAACGGCAGCGTTTCTGATCCGTCGGGTGCTGGTGTCGCAGGTGCAACCATTACTCTGACCGATGCAGCTACAGGTTTACAGCGCAAAACGACGAGCAATAACGCCGGACTATATCAGTTCTTGGATGTGCCGCCCGGCAAATATCGGCTGGAGGCCGCGGCCACAGGTTTCGCAACCTTTCTTGTGCCCGAGCTGAACCTCGTTGTCAAAACCCCTTCCACCTTAAACATTCAGTTTCGGCTCGCAGGCGTGGCGGAATCGGTCACCGTGCATGCGGAAACGCCGCTTGTCAATCGCACGGATGCATCTCTCGGCAATACCATTGAGGAAAATCAGATCGCGCAGTTACCCATTGCCGACCGTAACGTGGTTCAGCTGCTGAGTCTACAGCCCGGGGTCGCGTACCTTGGTACCCAGGTGGATGCCGATACCGACACCCGCAGCGGCGCCGTGAACGGCATGCGCAGTGACCAATCGAATGTAACGGTCGACGGGATCGGGATGAATGACCAGAATTTTGGATATGCGTTTACCAGCGTGCTCAACGTGCCGCCAGACTCCGTACAGGAATTCAGAGTTACCACAGCCAACGCGAACGCCGACTCGGGCTATTCCAGTGGCGCTCAGGTGGCGATGGTGACCAAGAGTGGCACCAACGAGTTTCATGGGTCAATCTACGAATACAACCGTAATACCATCTTCAGCGCCAACGATCCCTTCTTGAAGAATGCCCAGATTACCAGTGGCCAGTCGAACAAGGCTCCAAAGCTCTTGCGCAACGTGTTCGGAGTGACGTTAGGAGGTCCGATTAAGCGCAACCGGCTCTTCTTCTTCGCCAATTATGAGGGGCGCCGTGATGCGCAAGGCACCAGCGTACTGCGGACCGTGCCCAGCTCAACGCTCAGGGCAGGCGATCTCCTTTACTTATGTCAACGGAACTCGGATGGCAGCTTGGACACAGCTGACTGTCCCGGCGGCACCGTCAATGGCGTGAGCAACATCTCGGCAGGGTACTATGCGCTGGGGCCATCCCAGATAAAGGCGATGGATCCGCTCCACATTGGTCCCAGTTCTGCGGTTGCAGGCATCCTCCAGCAGTACCCAACGCCCAACGAGAATGCCGGCGACGGCTTGAACACGCTGGGTTACCGGTTTGCATCCAATGCTGACTCCAGTTTCAACACATATATAACGCGGCTCGATTACCACGTTACTGCCAACGGTTCGCAAACCCTGTTTTGGCGCGGCGAGACACAAAACTTCAAAGAGCCCGGACTGCAACAATGGCCCGGTCAATCGGCCGCGACGACACTGCTGGATGACAGCAAGGGTTCAACGGTCGGATTGACTTCTCTGTTCAATCCAAGGCTCATTAATGATTTTCACTGGGGTTTTGTGCGGCAGGGAGTAAAAAATGCGGGTGTCTCGAGCTATCCGGCAGTTCTTCTGAATGGGATTGATAACCTCGTTCCATTTACTCGTTCGACTACTACGTTTGTTCCCGAAAACCAGTTCAGCGACAATTTGAACCGGCCACGGGGAAACCACACATTTCAGTTCGGCACAGATATATTCCTCATTCGCGACAAACACATCAGCTACGCCAACTCGTTCTCCGACGTTCAAACCAATGCGACCTACCTCAACACTGGAACAATCGTCGGCACCTCGAGCCCGTTGGATCCGCACAACAATACCAACCCGGCAACGGGCCAGCTTTATCCAGCGGTGGATAGCAACTTTGGTCCGAACTACAACAACGCGGCCACCATCGTGCTGGGCATTTTCCCCGAAGGCGACGGTATTTACAACTTCGCCCGCAATGGCACCGCGCTGCCCCAGGGCTCGCCCATCAGCCGCCGATACGCGATCAATGATTACGAATTCTATGGACAGGATACGTGGCGCATGACGCCGCGACTCACAGTGACTTACGGCCTACGCTGGGTGCTCGAGGCTCCACCTTACGAAACCAATGGCTTGCAGGTGTCACCGTGCGTTGCGGCTCCGACCGGCGGCTGCACAAATCAAAATCTGGCCGACTGGTTCAATCACACCGCCAGCCTAATGGCGCAGGGCCAGCCGGCCAACAATGCCGGAGAGATTTCTTTCATCCTCGGCGGACCCGCCAATCATGGTCCGGGTTTCTGGAACTGGGATTACAGGGATTTTTCACCACGCATAGCAGTAGCATGGGCACCAGATACAGGTGAGGGATGGATTTCAAGGATTCTGGGAAAGAAAGACCAGTTCGCGGTTCGTGGCGGCTATAGCATCAGCTACGACCATTTCGGCATTCCCATCGTGAATAGCTTTGATCAGCACGGCTCTTTCGGGCTTGCGACTGACCTGGGAGACCCTGCCGGTGTGGTCTCGGTCTCCGATGCGCCGCGCTTCACCTGCCTTACTCCGGCATCACCGGGTCAGTCCTGCTTGCCTCCCCCGTGCCCGTCATTAAGTGGTCCCGGCTGCTTGTTTGGCCCGACGCCGACGAGCACGTTCCCATACACGCCGACCACCTTTGCTAACGATTGGGGCCTGGATCAAAGCTTGAAGACCCCTTACGCCCACACGTTCAATTTCTCGCTCTCGCGCCAAATTACTCCCCACTCCTCACTTCAGGTTGCGTACGTGGGTAGCATAGGACGGCGCCTGCCTTTACAGGTGGATTTGGCCATGCCCGCCGATCCGACGGATCCAGCCAGCAAGATGACGTATTTCCAGGCAGCTACCATGCTCTCGAAGGCTGCTGCCGTCGGCACTCCGGTGAATCAGATTCAGCCTATACCGTTCTTCGAGAATTTCTTCCCGGCATGGGCGGGAACCGCTACTCTAAATGCACTCAGCAGCCAGGCTTCTTCCCTTGCTTGCGCACCTGGAGCCACCCCTGCCAATCCAACGGCGACACAAAACATTTATGAGCTCTGGACTTGTTACCCGCACAACGAAACTTTCTCGCTGTTCCAAATGGATTTGCCTGACTCCATTACGGGACTGAACCCCGCACTGCCACACAGCAAATACGGACCGTACAGCTTCTTCCACGAGCAGTTCAGCTCGCTCTATGGCTGGCGGAACATTGGTACTTCCGACTACAACGCGTTGCAGGCGACCTACAGTGCCCGCTGGTCCAACCTGCAGGGCCAGTTTAACTACACGTTTTCCAAATCGCTTGACGAGGCATCGGCCGCCGAGCGAATCGGTCCCTATGAGGGTACGGGTGGAACCGGCACCGACTTAAATGGAGGAGGGATCGTCATCAATGCATGGGACCCGCTGTCACTGCGCGGGCTTTCTGATTTCAATGCCTTCCACCAGATGAATGCAAACCTCGTCTACCATCTGCCCTTCGGCAAAGGCCAGAAGCTCGCGGGCGACGCAGGTTCGCTGCTTGAAGCGTTAATTGGAGGATGGAACGTCTCCGGCATATTCCGTTGGACAAGCGGCTTCCCCATTTCGGTTGACAACGGGCCCACTTGGGCGACGAACTACAATATCGAAGGTGACGCCATGCCGAACGGCCCGCCTCCAGTGGCTTCCAATCCCAAGCACGCCATTGTTAATGGCGTGGACATCGGCCCAGACATCTTCGCTAATCCTGCTGCGGCAGAGGCGGCGTTCCGCCCAGAATGGCCGGGAGAATCGGGAGTCCGCAACAACGTAATTGGCGATGGCATGTTCAACATCGATACCGGAGTCAGCAAAGATTTCTCTCTCGGTGAGCAGAGGCGTCTCGAGTTCAGCTGGCAAGCGTTCAACACTCTGAATTCGGTTCGCTATGACGTGCGGGGACCTGTGGGCAGTTCTGCTCAACCTTCGCTGGGATATGACCCGAGCCATTTCGGCAAATATCTATCCACGCTAACCACGCCGCGTTTCATGCAGTTCGCGTTGCGCTTCGCATTCTGAGCGTAAGGTGCTTGTCCCAGGTGTATCGCCCCGAGCCCGGGGGTTTGGTCGCGGGTAGTCCGAGCCTAATGTCGGAGCGGGTGCCGGTCCAAATTTGATTATGGGGCTTCGACCCGCTACTGGGAGCCACGGATTCGGCGTCCCGGTAAGGGCACGGGAATCCGAAAACAGGGGGCACATGTAACCGAGAGGTGTCGCCGTCCTGCTTGGACTTTATTGGTACACGACAGGTCCACCCGATCGGAACGACACCACAATGCCCCCTTCAGAATTGACGAATCAGGCTTTGCCAAGCCTGAAGAGAATACCGAGAGCTATTGAACCGCACCCCATTGTGTCATCAAACCTGGCGCTACCGACAACCTGCAAAATTTGTATGAGGGTTTTCAGAATCAGCACTCCATCGGTGCTGTCGAGAGATTAAGAGAGGTGCAGGGTTCAAGATAATGCCTACAAGCGGTGTTGAGACACCCATGTATTGCTGCGAAGTCCGTTGGAGGGCACCTTGTATTCTCAAGCAGCTACAAAGGAGGGATGTATCACCAGCGAACGAAACCCTTCGGAAATGCTTATCGAACCCTTAACAACCCTCGATTAGCCACTGCCGCAACGGTGCAGCGTCGTCGGTCGGAACCGTATTTGGAACGAGTCCGGTCGACCGGACAGGCGGGACTCGGACCTGAGGTCTCCTGCGTGATAGGCAGGTGCGCTAGCGACGACGGAGTCTACTCTCGGTGCTCACAAAATCAAGGGAAAGTAGGTCCTGTTTGTTAGTCCCATTTTTCGCAGGTCACGAAATTTCTCTCTGGCGCAGCACCAGGGGCTCAGGCGAGCCGGGCCTCGGGACAAAGCGGTCTACTTGCTTGAATTTGGCAACATTGTACCGGGTGTGTTTACGCCTGTGGTTGCGAAGCACTCGAAGTCGTGGTTCTGCTCGCCGGGATGCCCCGCCAATACGCCCGGTTCTTGAGACGAACGGCGGAGATATTGTCGCCACGGAAATTGAACGACTGGGTTGCACGCACGCGCAAGTAGGTGCGTATTTGATGAGCCTCTGGGGACCTCCGGTGCTGTCGGTGGGGCTGCGACATTCGGCGCCGAAACGATGGCCAAGGCATGAGCGCGCGAGTCAGAGTCGGGATCTCAAGCTTAAGGGGAAGCGTTTATGGCGGAGACAACGAGTAGGCGAGGGAACGAAGATCATTAACCGTGCCGGTCATGCATGCCACATTCGGTTTTGGCGAATCCTGACCATCGACCGGCACGCAGCTCCTCTCCAATTCTGACAGGCCGTGTGCAATGTGTGCATCCGATACTGGGATAACCTCGGTCATGCATCGGATTGTAGTCCAGACGATGCTTGCGAATGTAATTCCACACCATCTCAGTCGTCCAGTCGGCAAGCGGGTTAATTTTTGTGAGTTGAAAGGCTGAATCCCATTCAATCTTGCTGGCATGTTGCCGAGCGGGAGTCTGATCGCGTCGAATGGCTGTGATCCACGCACGTAATTCCGCCAGCTTTTGTTTTAGCGGTTCGATCTTTCTGAGGCGGCAACACAGATCGGGATCGCGGCTCCAAAGATCCGGTGCGTAGGGCTCCAGCTGCGCCTTGAGTGGAATAGTAGAGGTGATGCGCTGTACGTGGATTCCATAGCGTTGTTCGACTTTTTCTATGAGCGCAAGTGTCTCCGGGAACAGATAGCCTGTATCGATCGTGAAGACTGCGAAATCAGGACACACCTGCGCCGCAACATCGATCGTCACGATGCCTTCAGCGCCGAATGCCGAAGCTACGGCCACTTTGGTTTTTTCATAGGTGGTGAACGCCCAATGCAGGACTTGCTCCGCGGTCCAGCTATCGGCCGAAAGCAAAACTTGACTCTGCTGATCTTCCTGTATCATCACTGGATTTGCCGGGGTGCCTGTGGCTGCGTCCAGCTGTGCTGCGGCGGTCGGCATCCACGTTGGACTGGCCTCGAGTGTAGGCAGGACACCAATGGGATCGCTCTCAAAACAGCTTCCGCATCCACATACTCCCAGGAAGCCTACCCTGAGGGTTATAGGATGAAAACGCCTTTCGCAGGCGATCGGAATGGCGCAAGTGCATGTAATTGCCCGCCCACATCACTTCAAAGTTCTTGTTGAAGGCGAGGAAGGCCTGCACTGCATATTGCTCGTTCCAGAAATAATGCTTCCGCAGAACCGCATCTCGCGGATACTCTCCGGGAATAAAAATGTCATGAACATGGATCATAACTCCAGGCCGCAGGCGCGGAATGATCTCCAGAAGTTCGTATACGACATCGCCACCCATCTTTAGCGTGTGAGACGAGTCCACGAACAAGACATCGTTTGCCTGGAGCTGTAGGAACTCCGGCAGGGGTACATCCTGGATCTTCTTTATCACCAGCCGGGAGAGCCCGCGAAACCCTGCTTTCAGCACGGCGTTTGGATAGGGCTCGAAAGCCACTAATTCGCACTCTGGCGCACCGAATTTCCGGTTTTCCAGGTGTGCCTGAGCGGAGAGCAATGTGGACATGCCGGAACCAATTTCGAAAATTCTGCGCGGCCGGAATTTGCGAATCATGCAATACAAGATTTCTCCGTCCACGGCCTCGAAAAATTTGCAATTTATGTAGTACTGCGTGGGGCTCACAGGCCGTTCTCTAGGTATCGCTTCATATTCTGAGCGGAAGCTGCGTACAAAATCGTCGAGCAGCGCAAACTGGGCGGCCTCATTCATATCCACGCCCACGAGATCGGATTGGCGCTGCCACGTGTCGTCGTGGTATTCGCGCGTATCCGGTACGGGGTGGTAGTAATGACGCGGAACTATATAGAAACCGAGCCCCTGGCAGAGAGGAAACGAAAGCTGGGCAAATCCGCGAATGGCTCGGTGGTAAAGGCTGCCTCGCATTGTTCTGTCACGCCTCAAGCCGAATCTCGACTAGCAGGATTTGTGGTCTCGTGATATGCCGTGGATCTCGTCCAGGTCCAGCTTCCTGTGAAAGGCTCGATCCGAAGACCGATTATGGGCGTCCGGGATGTTGCCACCCAGAATTGTTCGCAACAGTATTCGAACATCAGAGAAAAAAGTGCGGCGCTGCTGATATGCGAGTGAGAGAGCGAGTTTTTCCGGAAGGATTTCCGTCACGTATTGTTCTTCCATTCTGTCTGGAGACAAAATTTGGTCTTCACGACGATATGCCAGGCTGGCAGAGTCGGTAATGCCAGGCCGGTGCTGCAGAATTGTCGAATACTGTTGACGGAAGACTTCGACGTATCGCTCGACCTCGGGGCGTGCCCCGACCAGTTGCATATCGCCTTTCAGCACATTGAATAACTGCGGCAATTCGTCGAGCTTGTGTTCCCGCAAGTAGCGTCCTATTCGGGTCAGGCGGCCATCGTGAGGAGCGGTCAGTAAACTTCCGCGATCGGCTCCGACAACCATACTGCGAAACTTCAGCATGTGGAAAAGGCGAAAGCCCTGGCCCACGCGCGCCTGCTTATAGAAAATGGGGCCTCCATCCTCGAGCTTGATTGCCGCCGCGAGAACGCAAAACAATGGCGTCAGTAACAGCAGCCCGATTCCAGCGCAGAGCAGGTCAAAAACACGAGCCATGCCCACGCGATAGTTCGCCAACCGTCGGCGGTCGACGAATGGATGCGTCTCAGGCACCTGCAACTCCGGCCTGCCGAAGCGGGCTCGCAACCCTGCCGTATCCCCGCACAATGCTGGTGACCGCCTCGATCACGTCACCCACGTCCGCATCGGTCATTCTTGGCGAGAGCGGCAATGAGATAATCCGCTGATACTCATGCAACGCGACCGGGAAATCCTCAGGTTTGTATCCGTACTTTTTTCGGTAGTACTGGTGCAGGTGAATCGGTATGAAGTGCACCGAGGAGCCGATGTTCCGCATTCTGAGTTCGGAGATGAATTCATTCCGTGTAAGGCTCAGCCGGTCCAGGTTCAGCCGCAATACGTAAACGTGCCAGGCGTGTTCAACGCACGGGCGCTCGGTGGGAATCTGGACTTCATCGAATTCGGAGAATGCAGCAGTATACTGTTCCGCGATCTGACGGCGACGGGCGTGAAAGTTCGAAAGTTTGCGTAGCTGTTGCAAACCCAGAGCTGCCTGCACGTCGGTCATGTTGTACTTGTAGCCGGGGCAAACAACCTCATAAAACCAGGACCCCTGTTCGGAGTAGCGCTTCCAGGCGTCGCGATTCATGCCATGGAGCGCCCACACCCGCGCTTGCTGCAGGAGATCGGGCCGCGCCACGAGCATTCCTCCTTCGGCTGTGGTGAGGTTCTTGGTGGCGTAAAACGAGAAGCAGGTAAACATGGCAACGTTGGTTGAACCGGCGTGAGAGCCAACCATCGCGCCCATGTGCCTGGCGGGGATGGCGTGAGCCGCGTCTTCGACTATCGCCAGCTGGCGTTCCGCAGCAAGAGCCAGAATCGAATCCAGCTCGCACGGGTGGCCGTACAAGTCCACGGGCATAATGGCCTTGACTCGCAGGTGAGGCCCAGCCTGCTCCAGTGTTCGTCGGACACGCTTCACGTTCAGGTTGAGAGTGTCAGGCTCGACGTCCACCAAAATGGGTTGAGCCCCCACCTGCTCGATAACATGAACGCCAGAACAAAACGTGAGCGGAGTAGTGATAACCGCATCCCCGGGACCGATGCCGAGACCCAGCAGCGCAAGATGGAGGGCGGCCGTGCAGGAGCTGACGGCCAGCGCATCCGGGGCGCCAACGAAGTTGGCAAACTCCTGCTCGAAGCGCTTCACCTTAGGCCCGGTAGTAATCCAATCCGAACGGAGGGTATCCGCCACTTCGGCAATCTCTTCTCCCCCGATCAGCGGAGTCGAGAAGGGCAAGAAAGTATTTCGCATTGGTCTCCGTCATGAGTTTCGCAACGCCGCTCATGCGGTTTGTCTGATGGCACGCATGCGACCCGCAGGACGGTCATGGTTCTCTACGCAGTCAGCCGTACCGTTTGCCGCCTTGCTCGCCACGACAACAAAACGGGGCCCGAGGAAGATTCTTGAGCCAGAGACAAAATGCATTAGCGAAGACAGAATAAAGTAAGCGTGGTAAGCAAGGTTTCGCAGCAGGCGTTCTTGCCGATTGCCCGGTAAAGCGACGATGGTCTGCACTTGAAACCCGCATCTCTCCAGGACGAGGGATATCGATCTGGGAGTGAAATAAAAAAGATGATCGCTGCTTTGCAGAAGCGGCTGGCGAGTCGAGCTTAACAGCTTGCCGATCGGCCGAGAGGTACGCCAAATGCGGCTCGTCGCGAGAGGCAGTTCGAGCACGAGCAGGCCATCGTCCTTCAGAACCCGGCAAAACTCGGCCAGTTCCCGCTCCGGCTTGAGGAAGTAGCAAAAAGCGTCCAGAACCGTAATGACATCGAAGAACGCTTGTGCGAAACCAGCATTATGGATGTCTCCACGATGAACTCGAATCCCCTTCTCGGCCGCCTTTCCGGCCGCCAAGGGCGAAAGCTCCAGAGCCCAAGTCTGCCATTCCGGCTTTTGGAAGAAACGCCCCAGAAAAAAACCCGTTGCGCAACCTACGTCTAGTATGGCGCCTCCAGCTCGCCTGTGCTGAATGTGATCCGCAATGCAGGCCAGAACCTTTTTCCGATTTCTCTCAAACTTGCGTTCCAGGTCTCTCTGATCTGCGGTAATGTCAATCTCGAAGTGGGCCGCAACGTCGGCCGGTGAAGGTTGAGGCCATGCGTAGCTCACGCCGCAGTGCGGACATTTCATCAGTAACTTGCCGTTGTCTTCCAACAAGGTTCTCTGACCGGGATCGGAGCACAGCGGACATCCAGGCAGCGATGCCGAGCGCAGAACTCCTGGGATCGACGAAATAGTTGAGACCGCAGGCGAGGTCGCGTGGTGTTGCACCGCTAGTTTCTTGAACATAGCAACTCGTCGCCCTCGAGTCGTGATCAACCGAGCTAAATCCTGACTTCCCCTAGGCTCGCAGGGCAAGGGAATTTGCTCTGCGTACCTTCACTTGTAAGCGATTACAGTTTGTCCGCGAAGGGATCGCACGACGCCAAGCAAGAAACCGAGATTGGCCAGGCAGAAGGCGAACGGATATCCGAAGATGCGTGCGCACTGATGTTGCCGGGAGCATCTCCATCCGATCACTGCCGCGCCATAGAAGCCAGCCTGCAGCACTAGCAGCAGGGCCCAGGTTGGGCTGTGCGCCAGCAGCACGTTGGAGACAAATGCGGCGGCCAAGAGGAAAGGAGTCAGCCAGCGCAGAACCTTATGTGAAAGCAGGCCCCAGGTTGTTCCTGGGAAGCGCAGTGGGTTCAACCACGCGGAACGGCTGAGTGTGCCACTCCAATTCCGCGTGGTCATGCGGATTCGAGTCCGGAGTTCATCCTCGACGCTGTGCGGCATCGCGTCGAAAACCACCGCCTCAGAATCCTGTAGAATCTTGAAACCTTGCAGCCGAATCTGAAGTGGAACAATGCAATCGTCCCCAAACTGCAAAGGAATCGGCCGAAACAGCTCCCGCCGAACGGCGAAAGCCGAGCCACTCGCTGTAGCGAGGATTCCAACAGCCGACTCCATCTGGCGCAACCACACTTCGAATCGCCAATAGGCTCCCTGGCTGCGGGAAACGCATCCACCAAAGCCTCGCATCTGTACAACCGGCGCCACCATCCCCACGGCGGGTTCAGCGAAATCCGAGGCGATTCGCTCGAGTAGATCAGATTGCATTCTGGTTCCCGCGTCGGTGAATAACAGAATTTCACCACGCGCCTGGGAAGCAGCCACATTCTGTGCTCCGCTTTTCCCTTGCCGGCCTTCGGTCCGCACCAGTTTTATTCGCTGGTCACCCGCAGCCCAGTCCGCGACGGTTCTCTCCGTCGAATCGGTGGACCCGTCCGAGGCCACAATGATCTCCATCGCTTCCTCCGGATAGCGCAGCGACAGGCAGTTTTGCAACTTGGCGCCGATCTGATCGTGCTCGTTATGCACCGCGACGATGATCGAAAAAGGCAGGTGATTCTGCCCCCTTGCCCATCTCCGCCTAAACATCTTGCTCAGCAGCCACAGCAAGAGTGGATATCCTGCCCAAGTGTAGGCAAGCGCGAGAAGAGCCGTGAAAAGAAGCTCGATTTCCCAGTTCATGAACTCGCCTCCGCAATTACAGATGGCTGCTCATTGGGCTTTTGCCAAACTCTCCAGCATGCGGATACTGGAACTTTGCGCCTCGGCGCTCCGTGCGTATAGACGAACCATAGCCCGATTGTTGAACATCTCAGCAGAGAAGTCATCGACCGCAGACCCGCGGACCATTTCCGCGATTTCGCGGACGCCGTCTTCCAATCCACGTTCGCAAACGAAGCCCAGCCGGCAATGTATCTTGTCAAATGAAACTCGATAGTTGCGACGATCTTCATTTTCCACGTGTTCGACCTCGACCGTGGGAATGATGCGCGAGATGGTATCGGCGACTTCGGACAAACGATAATTGAGCTCAAAAGAACCGGCGTTGAAGACCTCTCCCGACAGCACCTCGAGGTTGCAAGCCTCCAAGCAGGCTAGGAAAGCACGCGCGGCATCGGAAACATGCATGAACGGCCGCCACTGTTCGCCGTTATAGACCGTGATTCTGCCCGAGCGGATGGCGCGCACCGTAAGCAGATTCACTACCAGGTCAAAGCGAGGACGCGGCGACACACCGAACAGAGTCGCCAGACGGAGAATCGTCGGGTGGAAGTCGGCGCATTTCGCCTCCAGCAGGAGACGTTCTGAGTCCAGTTTGGTGCGGGCATAAAGCGAAATAGGCGCTAGCTGGGCATGTTCATCCATCAGAAACTCCGAGGTGCCGTAGACGCTGCACGTGGAGGCGAACAGGAAACGCTGTATACCATAACCGCGGCCAACGTCAATCAACATGCGAGTGGCTGCGCGATTGATTTCCGTAGCCAATTGGGGATTTTCCTCGCATGCGGGGTCGCCCACGATCGCGGCCAGATCCACCACCGCATCGCATCCCTTCATGGTCTGAACCACAGCCTCGATTTGCCGAACATCCGCTCGGATTAGTTCAAAGTGGGGATGTCGTTCTACAGATTTCAGCGAGTCCCTGCCAAACAGCAACGAGTCCAAAACCCGTACTCGATAACCCCGATCCAGCAGCATGGGGACCAGAGCGGATCCCAAATAGCCGGCGCCGCCGACGACCAGCACGCGATTCGGCCTCGCCGGTGCGTATCGCGGCTCTACGCGATAACGTTCAAGGAAGTAGTGCTTTGCGACCCGGCTACCCCCCACACTCAGCAGCAGGAACATCCAGCAAAACAGCGCGACACCGCGCGGGAAGAGTTCTCCGTGGTACAGAAATGAATTTACCAACATAAAACTGAGCGCAAGCAGAGTCACGGCACGGACGACCACCAAGGCCTTGTATCGGTGCGCATAGCCACGAGTACAAGTGTAGAAGCCATGAAGGTGGAAGGTCAGCAGCGCCAGCAGGGACCACACCAGGGTATAACCAACCGCCGACCGTTGGTAATGCTGCACCAGGATTTCTGGCCGTTGTGCCTTGAAAATCTCTATGGAAATGAAATACCAGGATAAGAAAGCCAGTACCAGCGAGGCATTGACTGAGATCAGGTCTGCCGTCATTCGGAGAAGAGTGCCCTTTTGCAGCAGCCCGTCGGACCCGCGTTGCAGTCGTTTGGTCAGTTGTGGAAACCGTACCGACCTCAAGCGTGCGCTTTCCAGGAAAGTTCGCTTTCGTTGCTGGGGAATTTGCATAAAGATGTTCCAGAAGTTCTCCCCGATGATGCGCCAGGGAAATTAAGCGCGCGCGCAGGCTGTTACGCGCTTACTTAGAATTGGGTGACTGTTTGAGTACGGTCTGGTAGCCAGCTAGGGTCTGCGCGGCTATAGGCTCCCATGCCAGTATTTCTCGCGTGTAGTTATGGGAACGGGCTTCGAATCGTCGGCGTTTTTCGTCGTCCGTTAGAAGAAGTGCTAATGCCTCGGCCAGAGCAACTGGGTCATCTACCGGCACCAGCAGTCCGTTTCCTGCTGAGGTGACGAGTTCTTCTACTCCGCCGCAACGCGTTGCCACAATGGCTTTCCCAAACGTGCACGCAGCAATTGCGACGCCGCTCTGTTCAATCCGTCTGTAGGGCAGGGCTACGACGGTCGCGTTAGACAAGTACGCGGCAAACTCTCGCTCAGGCACGTAACCAAGGCGAAATTCGACCAGGTCTTGTATTCCGAGCTCCGTAATCAGCCTGTTTATGGTCGTCAGATCAAAACCGGGTGCGCCGGCAACCTGAATTTTGAAGCTGGGGACTTTCCTGCGAAGATGCCAAGCCGCTTGCATCAAAATGTCCAATCCCTTATCTCGGCGAATTCCTCCAATGAAGAGAACGATAGGCATCTCTGGCTCCGTTCGCCTGGGTGCCCCCGCGAGTTGCAGCATGTGTTCCGTACTTCCATGCGGGATGGTGACTATCTTCTCCGCAGCGATACCCAACTCCGTGACCAACCGGTTGCGTGTGTAATCGGTGTAGACGAATAGGAGCCTCGCGGTGCGGTATATGGCTGAAAGGGCAGCTCCAGTCAATCGTCGCAGTTTGGAGTTGTGGGGCACGAGTTCGTGTACGGTGCAAACTAGCGGCGTGTGTCGCGCCATCATCCGCAAGAAGATGTAGTCCAGTAACGGCACCGATAGCGTTTGAGTATGGAC
Organism: Terriglobales bacterium; assembly: GCA_035624085.1. Classification (GTDB taxonomy): domain Bacteria; phylum Acidobacteriota; class Terriglobia; order Terriglobales; family Acidobacteriaceae; genus JAFAGX01. Next base: position 22,743 of record DASPSE010000411.1, on the reverse strand, counting down.
AAGATCGAAATTGCGGGCCCGAGAAGAGACGACCAACATCGCTGCTATGTGTTGGACCAGGCGCACGCAGCGCCAGAAGTATGTTGCCGCTCTGCTCACCGCTGCGTAGGACCGCAACTGCGTACCGCGATAGAAGACGATGCGCGCGCGATAAGAGCCGCGTTGGCAGTCGCCGACCGCACGCATCCAGTGCGGTGCCGTGAAGACGTGAACCGTGCAACCTAATTTGCCTAAATGATTCGAAAGATTATGAGTAACCTGCACGCTGGAACCCGCTGGATCCAACATCAACACCCTCAGGTTGGGTCTTTGCCGCGGCTCCTGCTTTACGACTTCAGGGATTTTTGGAACCGGGGTATCCACCCTCAGGCGTTGACCGCCAACGGAAATGCGGAAGGCAATTGCCCAGTTGTATCCGTTCGTTGAGGACGACATGGATTGGTACGGTGTCAGAACTTTATTTTCGAATCTGCGGATTAAAGCACTCATAAGCAGACGAATTTGCTGATGGCTTCAATCGCTCAGCTCAGCCCAGATATGTCCCCAACGCTCGAATGCCAACGCCGGCATCGAAGCACGGGGCTCGTAGGGAGCAAGTCTGAGCACTCGAAGCAGCCTGTAAATCAATGACATCTTGCGTGCGTGCAGGATGCAAAGCTGACGGTGCAAGGGGAGGTGCCACCCAGGGTTGTGTTTCTTGATGAGCTGACGCTGCGCACTTGCGAGACTCCGCAGAAGCCTGTCGCTGTATCCTTCCGCTTTTGTCGAGCTCCCGCCTCGGGCGTGGATGACCGAGACACTGGGCATACTAACAACCTCCCAGCCTGCGTGAGCCAGGCGCAAACAGAAATCCGCGTCCTCGCAGTAGAAGTGAAACTTATGGTCAAATCCACCGATCGCATCAAAGGCGGCTCGCCTGATCATCATCACCGCGCCGTCCACATAGCCGACGCGCTTTGCACCTCGAGGTGACAGATATCGCCACGATATGCGGTCGGCCAGGTAGATCAGTGAGGTCACGCCAAGAAGCGTTTGGGCGGCCTCATAAAGACCAGGGATCGCCCCATAGCTGCGTTGCCATGAACCATCGGGAAAGAGTTCCTGCGATCCCAGAACGCCCACTTTCGGATGCGCTTTCAGAAATCTCTCCAGCGCCTGCAATGATCCGGCAGGGAAAATAGTGTCCGCGTTCGCCGCCACTACAAAAGGAGATGCAGTTCGCCCAATCCCTAGGTTGAGCGCCTCGCCATATCCGAGATTTCGTTCCGCAGGAATTATCTCCACCTTGGGGAACTCTTGGTTAACAATGTTTACGGTGTCGTCCCGCGACGCGTTATCGATCACCACAACTCTGGAACACGCATTCTGCAACGAACTCAGACACGGGCGGATATCACCGGCGCTGTTATAGGTCACGACGACCGCTTCGAAGTCCAAATCAGACATAACGGTAAACCGGAGAATTCGGATCGCTAGATTGTGCCCACACCCGGGGCGCAGGATGCCATGGTTCCACCGCCTAATAGCAACGCGGCGGGCTGCGGCGAGAGTTCGACCTTGTTATGTATCTCGCGCCGCAGGGATAGCAGAATGGCCATCAACAGCGACAACAACGCGGTCGCCGACCTGTCCTGGAACCGCGAAGCGGTAGCCGATTCGACCAGGAGGGCGACGACTAAGGAAGCGACGCCCGCGGAAAATGCCCTGTCGAACGGCAATTTTGCCTGCCGGTAGGTTGCGATACCTGTACGAACCATCGAGGCCAGGAAACCAACAAAGATCGGAATTCCTGCCAGTCCGAATTTCAATGGAACGTAGAGGTAAAAGTTGTGGATTAGAAACAGATCGTCGTCGGATGGCAGGGTGCTCCATACTCCGGTCGGCATTCGGTAGCCCAACCCTTGTCCAAGAAGCGGCCTAGCCTGAAAACCATGCCAGGCTGCAAGCGATTCCGCCAGTCTCTGGGTCAATGCCCCGAAATCCAGTGTGCTCGTTTCTGCAGTGCGCCGAACAACCTGCTCCACGTCCAGAAGGCCGGTCGCCATTGCGGCTCCAAAGGCAATCATTCCCAAGAGTAGCCAACCCACCACGGCTCGCCTTGCGTACCGGCTGCTGCTTTCGCCCGGCTTGATCAGCCAGAGATAAAAAATTAATCCTGCGGCGATGGCACCGACGTGACTCCGGGTCCCAGTTAGCAGAGCCGCACTGACGAAGGTGGCCGCGAGCACGCCAAAGCCGTAGCGATAACGCCAACCCGCTAACCCTGCCATCGGCAGAGTCATGAATATACCGAACAGCACAACCGAATCTGTCGCCCTGGCGTAATCAGTTAAACCAAGTCCGATTGAATTGAACTTGCGCAGCGTGAGGTATTGGTCAGTCACCATGAAGGTAAGTATCAGGTCGAGTCCGACAAATAGCAGGTACGCTCGTCGGATGCTCTTGCGGCTGGCAAAGGCAAATGGACCGATCAGGATCCAGCAGAAGTGCAGCAGTGGTAGAAAGTCTCGCAGCCAGTCCACGGTGGAAATTCCGGTCAACATCCCAGGCAAACGGGAAAATACGGCTAGCGCGAGCACAGCGGTTGTCCAGCAGACCAATGGTTCGTGACTGGCAAAGCCATAAGCAAATATGTGCTGGCACCACAACAATAAGAACACAACATAAACGATCGCAAAAACGACCTTGCCAAAGTCCAGCTCATCCGTGGTGCCGAGCAAAATCGACTGCAAGCCAAACAGAAGAAAGAGTTGCCAGCCGCTTCGGAATGACAACTTGGATGCAGTCGACCTGCTCAGCACGTTACACCGATAAGCATGTTCCCACAACTTCGTCTGTTCTCGTCGTCCACTCGGCAGCCCCCAAATCAGCCAGAACATCACGCTCGCCAGACCCGCACAAACCCATCCCGCAAGCAGATAAAGCCATCCGGCAGATGAAATCGGATTCGCGCCAATCAGACCTGCGGCGAACAGGACGAGCACAGTGCCGAAAAGCGCAGAAAGGATGGACAGGTGGTTCAACCAGCGGCCCAGAAGCAGCCGCCCCAAAATTGTGGCCGCTAAAGTGATGATGACCAGCAAAAAAACAAACATCTTAGTCCACTGAGACGTCAGGATGCGGCTTCACCGAGCAGGGTTCTGAATGCCCGGGTGATCCTCGGCTTTTCCTTGGTGTCTAAGGCGAAAAACCAGGCACAAAGAAGACAGGCGGTCACCGCTAACGCACCTGCTGCCAGCCGCTCACCGGGACTCTTAAGGGCGAACCTGGCAACTGACAAGGCCAGCCCCAAGAGCGCGCTGGGCGTCAGAGCTCTTGCATATCCATTTGAGATGCCAAATGAACACCCGCAATACTTGGCTGCGGCCCAGAACAACAACGCCGAATCCGCTGTCAGACGAAGTGCGGTGGCTAAAGCTGCACCATTAATTCCCCAACGAGGGATCAGGAGCATGCAGAGCCCGAACTGCAACGGAAGCTCGAGAAGATGGAACTTGCCGGTCAGGTCTGGCCGTCCCAAAGCTTGCAGCAAGCCGTAGGGAACGGGCGCCAGCGCGTTCGCGAGGACACCGAGTGCGAGCATACGAACGACGACGGAAGTGTGCCGCGCGAAGGATTCCCCCATCCAGAGCCCAAACAAGTCCGGTCCCATTACACAGAGAAACAGCGTGCCGGGCCCGAGCAGAATCAGCAGATAGCGCAGCGAACACTCATAAAGCTGCTGTAGTTGCTGCCTGTCAATCTCTCGTTCGCTGAACGCCGGATACAAAGCAGCCATCAGGCTCGATGGCAAAATCCTGAGCCGCGACATAGCTTCGAACGGCACCGAATACAGTGTCACCGCTCCCAGCGAGACCAAAGAGGCAATCAGTATGCGATCGAGATACGAGAGTAACGGGTTAACTAATTGCGATACCGAGACCCAGCCCCCAAAGCGGAGCAGTTTGCTTGCCTCGCGCAGCTCCCGAACTCGTAGGAGCTGAAGATCCGGAAACACTCGATGCACCCGGCAGGCGTACGCTCCTGCCGCAACGAGTCGAACTAAGACCGTGGAAGACACCACCCATCCGACGCCAAAAGCCTTCCACGCCAGCAAGCAGGCAATGGTCCACTGCGCCGTATTGGCCGAACCGTCGATTGCATTGATCCAGCCAAACATCTGATATGAACTCAACACGGCCCGAAATACTCCATTTACCAGTAACGCAGGAACTGATGCCGAGACCGCATAAAATGCGATACACGCTTGCGCTTCGAGTCCGCCCGGAATTTTGAAAAGCGAATGGATCAGATAAGGCGTGATCACGGCAACTACCAGACCACCAAGCAGTCCGATGGATAAATTGAGAATGACAGCAGTGCGCACAAGCTGGGTCGCGGCTCGGTGATCCTGCCGGGCCAGACGCTCAGAAACAAACTTGGTTGCGGCCCGGTTCACACCGATATCTAGCAGTGCGAGATAGCCGATGACCGCCCAGGCGAGAGAAAAGAGGCCGAAAGCAGTCTCCCCCAAGTAAGAAATCAGCTTCGGCAGAGCCACCACCAGCACCAGCAAAATCCATCCGCTGGCCAATAGACTCAGAGTCGCATTCCGGGCCAGCAATGCCAAGGGAGTAAGACGCGGCCGCTGTGACGGAGCCGGATTATTGAGTTCGGATTCCAGGTGCGTGTCCAAAGCCAGATCCTTATCTGGTTAGATTGTGGGCAAAGCGAATTTTTCTTGCGCTGTCAGCCGAGACTTCTGTGCCAGGTATTGGCGAAGCATGCCTTCTGCTTTCGCGAGCCGACGGTTCCCCGGATTGAGCGCCAAAAACGCTTTCGATAGCCGATAAGTGACTTGGTTGATCCACGGCTTCAGATATGGGTGGAATACGATGTGCTGGCCCACCGGTCTGGCTTCATATCCCATTTGAAACTTAAACGCGTCCACACTGGCGGCGGCATCGAGCGAGCGCAGTCCGTAGAAGATACCCTGCACATTCCCCCGTTGTGTCAAACTGCGGGTCACCGCAAAGCAGAGCGCATTGTTTATGTGGGCCCGCAGATAGTCGCGATGGCATTGCTGATAGACCAGGTAAAACCAGTTGTCCATTTGAAAGATGAGCAAGGTTGCTGCCAACCTGTTCTGCACTTCTGCTGCCCAGACCTCAAAGCCGTCGAGACCAGATGCAGCCCAACTCCGCCCGCGCCAGACGTCGCGTGTCTCCTTCAGACAGCGCCCTTGTCGTGCCAAGGTATCCACTCTCAACTCCCAGCCTTCTTCCACGTATCGCTCCACTGGAATCCGGATTATCGAGCAACTGCGCAATCCGCGTCGCACGTTGTTCCGCGCCTTGGTGGTTAGCACATCAAAATCGTAAGCAGCACCAGTGTAGACAGCGTGGTAGCCATTCGATTCGTTGCCGCTGTTCGCGGGAGCGGAATATCGCAAGGCTAGGGCGTGATGTTTCCACATCAGCTCTCGCTGTTCCTGAGCCGTGGGTTGAATCAGCCAATGATAGGGAAACGCCTGGTAAACGCCGGAACCTTCGCAGTTCCAGTATGAGCTGGATGTCCGGATGACATGATGGCCTTGCCTGCGTAACCATTCCGCATAGGTTTCCGGATTCATGGCGTCTGTTCTTTGCTGACCATGACAAGGAGAGTGGACCTTAATCCGCCGCCGCCCCCAGGGGGGCGAACGTGGCCCGGCGATCATTCTTAGGCTGCCGCCAGTTCACGCGCGGAGAAAGCAGAGACGCATCAATGCGATCGCGATACTGCACGGCGATGTTCACCTGGGAATCGAGCAAAGATTCCGATAGCAGATGTGGTCTGAGCCCCAGATCAAGTAGCTTTGTGTGCTTGGCTTTATAGTAATGTTCCTCAGCCTCAACCCGCGGGTCAGGAAGATGATCAATTGCTACCTTCAGCCCTAGCTTGTCGCCTGCTGCGGCGACCAGTTCTGCCAATTGCAGCACCGAAAATTGCTCCGTGAACTGATTGAATACTCGATATTCGCCCGCCGCGGGCGGGTTTACACACGCCAACTCAATACACCGAACGGTATCCCGGATATCGAGGAAGCCACGCGTCTGTCCACCTTTGCCATAGACCGTCAAGGGATAACCGATCGCCGCCTGTACACAGAAGCGATTGAGCGCTGTTCCAAAAACCTCGTCGTAGTCGAAGCGATTAATGAGGGCTTCGTCCAGCTTGGTCTCATCAGTCACCGTGCCGTAGACAACCCCTTGGTTCAGATCGGTAGCCCGCAAGCCCCAAATCTTGCAGCAGAACGCGATGTTGTGACTGTCATGAACCTTGGAAAGGTGATAAAAGGAGCCCGGCTGCTTGGGAAAGGGCAGGACGTCCTCCCGGCCATTGTGGTGGATTCTGATAAACCCTTCTTCGATATCAATATTCGGCGTTCCGTATTCCCCCATCGTTCCCAACTTGACCAGGTGACAGGCGGGCTGAAACTCTTTGACCGCAAAAAGAACATTCAGCGTGCCCACCACATTGTTCATTTGAGAGAAGACCGCGTGATTGCGGTCAATCATGGAATAGGGTGCCGACCGTTGCTCCGCAAAGTGCACCACCGCTTCGGGCTCAAACTGCCGGAAGACCGACGAAAGGAACGCATATTCGGTTATATCCCCGGCAAAATACTCGATGCTTTCGCCTGTGGCTCTCTGCCAGGCGCGGAGCCGCTCAGGAAGCGGGAGGATGGGAGTGAGCGTCTGTGAGCCGAGTTCGTAATCCCACAATCGGCGGATGAAACTATCTACGATGGCGACTTCATTTCCACGTTTTGAGAGATATAATGCCGTCGGCCAGCCGCAATAACCATCGCCCCCTAACACTGCTATCCTCATCTTTGTCCTCCTTTAATCACCGTCTCCACCGATCAGTTATGAAGCGGCAACACTTACCGCGATTTAGAACCACGCTCCCAACCAGTGCGCGACTGCATGCAAGCGCGAGCCGTTGGCCGCCCAAGGCATGCCCGCTCGGACCGTATGAAAGACCTCTCGCGCCAACACTTTGCCGGCATTTGTCGCATCGATATCTTTCCAGTAAGCCTTCGCTAATATCAGGACGGCTCCTCCCATGGCGCACAAGAGGGTACAGACAACCACGATGAACAGGCGCGGAGGGAAAGCTTTCTTCTGCGGTATTCTGGCCACATCCAGCACTTTAACCCTGGGCGTTTCTTTCGCCTCCTGTACCTTTGCCAACTCATACTGCTGGGTGAGGGTCTCGTAAACCATTTCTTTGATCTTGGTGCGCCGATACAAGTCGGCGTAAGTTTCCCCAAGCAAAGGCAGCTTTCGGATCGACGGGTAAAACGAATCGCCGGTCGTTTCCGGACCGTCAGCTTGCGATTCATCTCTCCTGCCCAATTTTTCCAGTTCTCGATTCAGTTCCGCGATCCGCGATTGCACGGATTGAACTTTTACGTTGTTGGTTGTGTAGATCGGCTCGAGTCCCTTCAGTTCTGACTTGGCCGCAATCAATTGGCCCATGAGGGTAGCAGTCGCATCCACCATGGCCTTGCCTTGTTCTTTGATATCGATCGCAGCATTCTTGCTTTCAAACTGACCGAGGTCCCGGGACGCCTGATCCAATTCTTGTTTGGCGGTTTGCAATCGCTCCTCAAGAAATATTCGCTCACGATGGGCAGTCGAGGTGGAGAGCTCCGCCACGAGGTGATCCAATTCTTCAGCATAGGCCTGGGCCATAGCAGCAGCGCGTTTAGGATCCGCATCAGTAACCCTGATGCTCACGATTCCGCTGTTCCGGTCCTCCGATACCGAAGTATTCTTTGCCAGTTTGTCGCGGGTATCCTCCGGCAGCCGCGTTCCGTAGACGTTGCTCAAGCTGAAGCGATCGATAATGCGGTCCGCAACTGTCTGGCTATGGAGGATTCCCACGAAAAGGGCTCCCGGACTCTTCAATCCGAGCAGGTCCCCGGTAAAGTCCCCTAGACCACCCAAGCCGGCCTTGCCTGCCAAAGCAGCCATGGCCATTGTGGAACTGGATGGCCCCTCTGGAGGCATCAGCTGTGTCGTAGACTCAAATCGCTTGGGCAACATGAGCGCCAATATCGCACCTACTAACAATCCCGACAGCGCGGCTCGGCGCAAAAAGCGTCTTCGCTCCCACAACAACCGAAGGCGATCGATCGCGTTGCTTGGACTGATGCCGAGAGGATCTCTTCGCATCGAAATTTCGACTGGCGCCGGCTGCGATAACACCTCTGCTTGCCGCTCTGTGGTTGTCATTTTCTGTGTGCACAAACCGGCGACGACTACTTCTTTATGCGCCTGGGCCAGAAGGTTAGCTCGACGGAAGCCGTGAGGTCTGACTTCGGAAGCGAAGACAAGGTCACGAACTTCCAGTTCTCCTGTTGAATGAATCCGGAGAAAGCCAGTTCATCGGTAATCTTGAAGTCGGTTCTTGCCACTAGATCCCGAAGTGTGCCTCCACGCAGGAATGCCGGGTCCACATTGTTGTGGCGGTATCCGATCTGAAGATCGCTGCGCGGCGAAAAATGGTAGGTGAGCCAGGCTTGTTCGCCTCGCCCCCTTCGCCCGATCCACGAGCCCAGCAAAGAGCCGTTGTTGGTATAGCCCGAGCGATACCGGTTGTCCCAGTAAAATGCGCCTGGCCCAAAATGTTGTGGCACATTTAAATCCGTGGTTATGCCCTCAAGCCGGAGATCCGTCCGATGAATTTTGGGAAGACGGGAAAGATAGATACCTGGATTAATGCCGGGGCGGTCCGATCCCAGGGGCGAATACTCATCAATCACCATGGAATCGACATAGACCTGCAGCCAATTCCGCAAACCCGGCAGGCGATAACTGAAGTCAAATTCCGAGAGGCGTTTCCCCGGGTTCCGTCCAGTTCCGACGCGATGCGAGTAGAAGGTACGCAGGAAATTCGACCACGTGAACGGATTTCCCTCTCCGCCGAATTGCGCGGTAAGCCCCATGCCAAACTCGAGGTTCGGAGTTGGATGGAAGCTGACTTTCGTCCCGTGAATGAAGGGTTGAGAGGTGAGATTCGGTCCGAACAAAACCGGAGAATACTCCCAGGTCTGACCGGAGAGCCGTCCAAGGAAGAATTCGGAGCGCACCGGGCCAAGAAGGCGGGAAATTAATGGCATCTCATACGGTGAAGTTGCATCAAAGCGGAGCATCGTGACCGGCTCCGCATTATTGCTGAACAGAAACGGCCCGGCCTCGCTCGGTCCAAGCCAGAGGCTTTGCTTGCCAATGGAGATCTGGACGTTGCGCATCGTGAGCGCGATGGTGCTGTTCAGCAGCCGGAGGCGGTCAATCTCTGGAGCCCCATCTGGCAAGGGATGTGTGCCATCGACGAACGCTATCGCCTGCAAGACGCTTAGAGGATCCGAAGCGACTGCGGGCGCATGCTGATATTCGCCTTGAACTGAGATGGAAAGCGGTCCCGCCACAGCGTGTGCAGTGAGACCGCTGATGGCATTTGTTCCCTCGCCATAGGGTCGCCCATAGTCGTTGATCAGAGTTTGACCGAAGTGATACCCGTCCCGCAGGGGAGTGCCTGCGATTCCCATTGTCCGCAGGTAAACAGAATCCAGGCTTGCACCCCGGTTGGCAGCGCCATCCAGGCGCGCTGCTTCCGGAGCAAATTCGTTTGCCAGTGCGGTGTAGAGCTGGATCGCTTGGCTGTCCTCGCTCCCCTTAGTCCTAATCTGTTCGCCTGCCTCCCCGATCAGCCGGGCACATTCCATGCGCGTCCAAGGCCGCATCCCCAGAAAAGCCCCCGGCACGTAGCCGAGCGCTGCTAAACGTTGGAGCGCGGGATAAACCCAGCTATCCAGCAGAACATAGGGCGAGCTCATGTTCTTTGGATTTCGCGAGTTGGTCTCGTGGGGTTGTGCGGGATCGTCCCATGACGCGCCGCCTAACTCCGGCTCGTGGTGTGCACGATAGACTTGCCGGCCCATATACCACCCCATAGCGCTCCCGATAAACACGTCGGAGGCGAAGTGTTTCCGTGCTGTAATTCTGGAGATGCTTACCCCACTGGCGGTTCCATAGGCTAACAATTGCGTTAGTGGTCCTGGATATTCGTGCGTGAAGACGCTGGTGATAGACCACGCCACCGCCGCATGTTCGGACGGAAAGGATGTGCCGCCGCTCCAGAAGTTCCCCTTTCCATCTCCTTGCAGAGGTCTTTCCCGCCCAAACGCCAGCTTCATCAGCTCGTCGTTGAAAGTGCTATCCAGCAATGCTTCCCCGCCCAATAAGCCGGTCTCCTGCCAGTGCTGCCTGTGGCTGAGCTTGCCCCACAGATAGAGCGCGCCTGCCGTGCCGATCAAAGAAACGGTCCCAAGGTTCGAGAGATCTTCACTGCGCTGCAAGACAGATCCGCTGGTGGACAGCTTCTTCTCAATCGAGGTATCGCTTCCGATCAGTAAAGAAGTTGTCGCAATGAAGGGCACGAACCATGTGATGTCGCTCGCCTGCGCCCGAAGTGGACGCGACCAGAAGAGTTTCTCGTCCGCCAGGAAACTTGCGAGAAGTTTGGAGTGCACGGACGGATTGTCCTGACCACTGGCTTGAGCCGTAACCTGCGGGAGCACCGAACAAGAAGGCAACATAACTGCGACCAGAGTCAGGAGCTGCTTGGTGATTCCGGACATAGATGGCCAGATATGGATGGACTCTAGAAACTGGTAGCCACTCTCGCGGCAATCGCGAGGGACGACGTCAATTGCGCCGTGTCCAGGAGGTTCTTCCAGGCACTTGTGCCACCGATAATCTTTTCCGGCACTACGATCGTGTCTCCACGCAGCAGCGTTGTATCTAACACGCCGCCGCTCCACAAGGAGCCGCTGCCTCGGCCCACAACCGAGCCATTCGCATGAATGATGTAGATATCCTTCCGATTGGCCAGTTCTGTCGGACCGCCCGCCTGGCGCAGATACCAAGCTGCATTTTTCCCTCGGTTGTAGGTGATCGCGGCAGCGTTGTAGACCTGTCCACTAACTGCGACAAAGCCCGGCATCTTAGGAATGGTGATCTCATCTCCGGCTCGCAACTCAACGTCGGCTATCGTACCCTGCCAGCGCTCGATATCCGCAGAGATATTGATAACCAGCCGCCCGCTTGCAGGTTGGTTTTTCAGGGCGGTAAGAACCTCATCCCGCTGCTGCGATGCGGCCTGAAGAAAAGCTGCCTGGTCCTGGCCTGAACTGGTAGCCGAAAGTTTCGGTTTCGCGCTCTCGCTTTCAATGCGCCGTATCAAGGCCGCTCGACTTTGCTCAGCCAACTCGCGGGCCTGCACGCGTTCGAGGACGGCTCCGTCGGGATAGGCATCTTTCCGGAATCCACCCGCCCTTCTAATGAATTGGCTGAGTTTCTCCCCCTCCTCGATGCCATAGGTGCCGGGATAGGCGACTTCACCTTTGATCGTGACCGAGGCGCCGATGTCACTCCAACCTGATAACTGACGAATCGTCAGCACATCGTTTGGTTTCAGGATTGCATCAGCTGCGCTGTCTCCGTTGAGCGCTTTTGCGATCTGGACTGTTTCGTGCTGGGTGCGAATCCTGTCATCGTTCTGCACCACGTAGCTGGTAATATCAGCCTCTTGTTGGAAAGCGCTCCGTTTGAACCCTCCCGCCATGCGCACCAGCGCGGCCGCGGTCATGTCCTGGCTGAGCGGATATTTTCCGGGCCGAAGCACCTCGCCATAAATGGAGACTTTGGGCGGATCGATTTCGTATCGTCCGAAGATACGAATCGTGTCGAACGGCTGCAGATCGATAGGATCGTCGCCTCCCAGAACATCTCCCAAGTTGAATTCAATGACTTCTGGCCGATAATCGGGTGGCACTAAGCGGACAATCTCGGCGTGTTGCGCCGGTTCTGGAAGCAAATCCTGATAGGAACGGATTATATCGGCAATCTGAGTCCCCTCCCGGTAAGGATACTTGCCGGGACGAAATACGTGCCCCTGGAGATATACGGTTTTATCGCTGTACGGCAGGATGGGAGAGATGGTAATCCGGTCGCCATCCTGCACCGCAAAGTTGCCCAATGCCTTCTGAATGGCGCTCTCGTCATTGCTGTTCCCGTCCGGCAAATTCAGGCTTAGAAGCACTCGTCTTTGATGGGCTTCAATTCTCTCCACTGTGACATGTCGCAGCGTGGCAGAGACCAGTACGCCGCCCGCAAGCTGCAGCACCTCCGACAAATCCCTCTCTTGAGTCAGCTCGTAAATGCCGGGCCGCCTTACCATCCCCGCCACGCTTACCTCAGAACCTACCGTCGGCACCAAAATCGTGTCGCCAGGCTCCAACCGCGCAACGCTGGTGCGCACACCATGGAGAATCAGATCGTATAAATCGACCACTCGAACCAACTCTTTACCTCGATAATGGCGAACCGTGCGCAGCGAGCCCCGCAGCGTGGGACCACCCGCCACGTAGAGCGCATTCAGCGGCGTCGAAAGCGAGCTGATATCGTAGGCCCCAGGCCGTTTAACATCGCCTACTACGTATACGCGAATCGTACGCAGACGGGTGAGAGACACACTTACCCGGGCGGTTTTGAATTGTGTGCTCAGGACTCTTTGGATCGTCAGCTGCGCGTCCGCCAGTGTATGCCCGGCTACGACAACCCCGCCTGACTCGGGCAAGACGATCTGCCCTTGGCGATCCACCGTCGCAGCGATCCTTTGCGAGATGCTGCCCCATAACGTGATGTTCAAGCCATCCCCTGGACCCAGAACATACTCTGGACCCGCAGGCAGATCCATCGGCAAAGCTTCGAGGTTGCCGGTCCCGTTGAGAAATACGTCATCCCCAAACCGCTTAAGTGAAGACTCTTTATTTGGAAACTGCCGGTAAAGATCCTGTGCCGAGGGCAGGTCAGGATAGGGATTTGGTTGTTTGGTCGTCACCGGCCGGTTTTGATCCTCCACCGGCGGCGGAACTGCTTGTCGCCGAGTTGGAGGGATGGTGGTAAAGTCTCCTGCTGCCGGCTGGGGACCTGTCAACGAAGAATCTCTTGGCTGTCGACGAAATGCTGCAGGGTTCCCGAGTTCTGATTCCGTTTTCGATGGAAGGATCCCTTCTGATTCCATCCTCGATCGAGGGACCTCGGTTGTCCCGAGCTCCATCTCCGGGAACGGGAGGGTTGTTGCATCCGGTTCCTGCTCCGACGATACGGGCGGTGTGCGCACCCTGTTGTAGTCCTGGATCTTCTGAGCTACCAACAGCCGCGCACTCGCGTCTTCCCGGATAATCCGCTCAAAAGCGTCGTCGGTCAGGTCAGTCGTATCCAGTAGTTCTCTCTGCTCATGAGCCTTCCGAAGGACGGCAGCCTTTACGCTGGCGAGCAGATCGGAATTGGAACTTAGAAACCAAACGAGGTCATCGGCCGACGGCGTCGCGTTGGATGGTGCGCTCGACCCAGACGACGGACTCGGCTGGGACAAATCATTATCTTGCGCGGCGACCACCCAGCTTAATGAAAGTAGCAGCGCTGCTCCTGTTATCAAGCGTCTTACTATTAACCGCGGGCTCATATTCCTATAGCTTCGCCCCCTCGCTTACAGGAAGCGTTTGTGCAAATCTGTATAGAACCCACTAAAACTGCTGCTTGGCGTTCTAAATCAAATCGACGCTCTGGCTCTCCCGACGAATTGCGTCTCCAGCCCTACCACCCAATGTGTCAGTCGTGTTCATCTCGCAGCGCCCCCAGCACGCCTTGCGTTGACACCTCGATGGTTTTTGAGCGGAGAGTTGTAAATGACCAGTAGAAAACGCTCGCGTCTCCTTCGGGCGCCACTGCCAAAACCTTCATCTGCGGATACTGGCCAAGCAGAAAACCGCACAGGATGGGCTGAATCTGTGGCTTTTCGAGCGTGATGATCAGACAGTCGGGACGGGTGCGGTCTACCGCTTCGCTCACCTCCGCTTCATTGGGGGCTTCTCCAATGAGTTCGATATCCGGCTGGTTAGCGATGGTGGCGAGTACAAGCTCTCGCATCAGGCGCGGCTGATTTGCTACAAGCACCCTGATCCGTGGCAACACTGTCCTCCCCGCGCGCATGAGTATCCGCCTGTTCAGAAAAAAGACAAGGCTCAATTCAGAGCGATGAAAGATGGGCTAGCAATGGGCGGGCGAGATAGTTAGGAAGGTTCTGGCATGGGTCAGAAAGGATGGTAGCCGCGGGCCGCAAAATTACCCTAGGACTGTCAGGCAAGCATGCCGCGAAGCCGGCAGACTTCTGCAGCCGACATGCGATCAGGTACGCCCACTTTGCCTAATATTTGATGTACGTGGTGTTTGACCGTCTGATCCGATAGGTTCAACTCACCCGCGATCTCTTTATTCGTTAGTCCGCGACTGATCATAAGTACCAGCTGTTGTTCCCGGCGGGTAAGTCCGAATTCTACTTTACCGAGGAGACCGGGGATCTGCGCTCCCTGACGTGCCATGTAATCGAAAAGCACCAAGCAAAGCTTGGCCGGGCACACTGCCTCGCCTTGAGTCACCGAGCCAATGGCCGCTACTACCTCGGCGGCGGAAGCTTCCCTCAGCACATAACCAGCAATGCCAGCCCGCACCGTCCGTAGAAAGGTCTCAGTGTCGTCTTGCATATTAAGCATGACCAATCTCGCCTTCGGGATCTCCTTGTGAACCGCATCGATAATTTGAATGCCGTGTGAGCAGAAGGAATCCGAATCCAGTAGTACTACATGCGGCACTATATCAGCGAACCGTTTGAGGGCTTCGGATGAAAAGCAACTCGAAAACGACAGCCGTATTCCATTTTCCTGGTCAAGAATCTTGCTCAGCGCCTCACGTACTAATCGGCTTTCTGCGAACAAGCACACCGTAACGGTCCCGGAAAGCGGTGTTGTCATTTACAACTCCTAAAGTGAACACGCAGGTTGCAAAAACGGAACTGGGAATGCCGCACACCATGCATAAACACTCTTCCATTTTGGAACGAGAAGAGTATGCGAGCGTTCCGCATCCCAACGCTACTTTGCGCTGCAGCTTAGTGGCCGCATTCGATCGGCAGCACTTGCCGACATGTCGGCACGCACAGCGATCTCTGGCCGACTGGTATCTAAGCCCCAACAACACTTAACCCGGAACAAAACCATTCCCCGCCAGGCTCTGAAATAATCGCGGCACGTTTCATGCCAACTCCGCCTGCAACAGAAACGCATATCCCGATCGCGCATGCAGCAGTCGTGGAAACCTTGATCCAAACTTTGAGTCACCGGCACGTCGGTATCGTCGGCGAGGAGTTCGCCGTGTCAAGCGATGCGATGGAGATGTTCGGGGTTCTCGACCTAGAAGCCGGTTTCGAAGGATGCCGATTTGCAATTGAGATCCGGAACGCTAACAACAGACGATTCCGGCTGGCATGCACAGTCGGACTGCGAGTGTTCGTGTGTTACAACCTTGCATTTCGGGGAGATTTACACCCCGGTCTTAGCGAAACACTCGAAGCATTTCTCGCTCGAGGACGCTCTCTCGATCGGTGTAGACCGGATGCAACGGAACTTTGACCCGATGCGACAACATTTCGAACATTGGCGAGCGCATTCAAGGAGCTCGACCGGATTCCCCAATTTAAGGCGACGGCGAAATTGGAGAGTTTCTGGAGACTCGATTCTCCCAGGCTTTCTAGCAACGTATGGCGGTACCGGCCGGGGCCGCCGATCTTTTGTTGTGCCGTTTTTGCCCGGCGTGGGTTACACGGAGACCGACGCCCGCGATTGATTTCCCAGAGGCTCAACTTGGACCTGCGGTTACGAACGCACGATATCCCCTCGTAGCTTCCCAGTCTCTTATGGCTGACCGTGGGCCAGCGGCGAGATGCCGTGCTTGCCTTTAAGCTTGGCGATGCTCCAGCGTGTCATCTCGTCTAGAAGGTCGGGTGTGGTGAGGAAGGCAGGGAGCGCTACCCACCCGGTGGGGCCACCGAAGGGATCCGGCAGAAGGGAATGGCTCACGCCCGGAAAAATGCGCACGGTAACATCGGTGTTGCCACCGGCTCGCATGAAGAAGGCAATTCTCTCCGCAGAACGCACCGGGACAGTCGCATCTGCACCGCCCTGAATGATGAGTGCGGGGCAAAGAACTCGACGATCGTATTCCGCTGGATCAGTTTTCAAGTAACTATTCTCGTGTGGGGTTAGATCTTTCAGAGCGTCAGCCAGTTGCTTGGTGAACTCTTTTTCCCGATCCGACTCAGGAATGCTCGGATCTTTCAGAATCGGCTGTTCCACCTGGTACTTAGCGACTTCCATTCCGGGAACACCGGGGCCAGCCAAGGTAATCACAGCGGCGATGGATCGATCCGTCGCTGCGATCATGGGAGCGATCAGCCCGCCCTCGCTGTAACCAACGAGCATGACTCGGTTGGGATCGATTCCCGTTTTCGTGCGCAGCCAAGCCACTTCCGTGCGCACATCGTCTGCCTTATCAAAACTTGTAAAATTTGTTCTGTCTCCGGTGGATTTCCCGACGCCTCGGGAATCCACGCGCAAGACGGCAATGCCAGCTCGCGTCAATGCGTCGGCAATATCGCGAAACGGCATCCAAGGGGCTGTGCCATTGCTGCGTTCGCTTGGTCCAAGGCCCGGGATTAGGCCGGCGGCAGGCACGTTCTCTCTGCTGTTAGGAACCGTCAACGTGCCCGCCAATACATGACCTTGGGGAGCCCGAATGCTTACGTCTTCAGCGCGATAAGCTCCATCCGGCGGAGCCGCGTAGGGTGCCCACAACGGATAATTGTCAGCAGAAAAACCCACGCGGCGCTGGACGACCACACCGTAATCCGGCATAGTTGCTGCTAACATGCAGCCCTGTTCGTCGGTGAGCACGAGATATGTCTTGTCCTGATAGCCGACAACCCAATCAGTGGCATCAATCCTCTTCACCGTGATCTCCGGTCGCGAATCGCTAAGCGGAGATGCGCCGACAATCTTGGATAAGGATTTTCCAGCACGCGGGCCCGTGCGATGGCCTGCTCAATGGAGCTGGGGATGCGTGGCGACCAGTAAATCGCGCCTTCACCCAAATCGCGGGCCGCTTTCGTGCCTTCACCGTTTTCGCCCGCAATCGAAAGGACCGCAGATGAGCGAGCCGCGGTTTCATCTGCACGCAAGTCGATAGTGACATCGACGATTTGGGATTGCGTTGCGATGACGCGTGTATGTACTCCGTTTGTCGAGCGGTCTGCCCAATCCACAGCGGCCAGCTTGCCCTGTTCGAAAACGAGAAAGGTGGCGGAGCCACACAGCGGATTTCCGGCAGTCGCGCCCCCAAGCCCTGTCTGCTGGGCATCTTGGGCGAATACGCAGACAGCAACTGCCAATACAGCTGCTGTCGCCACAATGCTTCTGCCGCGCAAGAGATTTCTCATTGCCTGCCTCCTCGTCTAGTCGCTTTTTTTCGCTTGGTGGAGTTGCCAATTTTGTTGCGGTGATCTAAGGGAGTCAGCACTACGGTTATCGCGTAGAGCCGGCCCTGTTTTCGAGGGGCGCATACGGTCTTTGCCAACTGCTTGATGCGACGATTCACTTCGACAAGGTCTGCTCGTGTGAGCCGGCCTGCCTTACGCAAGCCCCAAAGTTCTCGGCTCGGACCGCTCACAACGACAGTGTCGCGTCGGAATGCGCCTCTAAAATCTCGGATCGCCAATCGCAGCATAGAGGAAACAATTGAAGATACGGCTTTGCGATTGGAAGCTTTGTGGGGCTCGTATTGCAGCTGCAGTTCTGGCGATACTGTGCGGTACAACGCCTCTTTGCCTTTGGGCTGCGGCCGATAGTCCGTCCTTTGCACCAAGCCGGCGCGCGTCAGCGCTCGCAGGTGAAAATAAAGTGCATCAGGCGGCCGCCCCAGGGCCGCAGCGAGTTCTCGAACAGAGACCGTCCCCAGTTGAGCTAATACATCTAAGACTTCCTGGCGGGCGGCGGCTGTCAGTGCAGCCAGTTCCTTCTTACTGCGAATGACATATGTTTGACTCATAAAGGCGCATCCATATGGTAGCATTCCGTTGAATATTATTCACTATATTCAACACATTTCAATGGACGCATGCAACAACAAAGGCGTGTAACTGGTTGCCGACCATCCAGCACGCAAGCGATCGGCCAATAATCTTGGACTTGTCCGTAATTAGCTAGAAGCGTTTAGCACTAGCGTGATTCGCCCAAAACGTCGGTAATCCTGCGCGCGTATGTGACGAGTGACTCGCAGGATGAAGCTGAAGAACTCAGGTTCTTGAGTTCTCTTTGCATGGCTTGTAGGATTCGTCCAGAGATTGGAGTTCCGCATGTATCTGCGAATAATGTTCGTCACGCTTCTAAGTGTGATCGGCGCAGCACAAGACAGCCCATCCAAACCAAGCACAGTGTTGGTCATTGCGGGACGCCTGCTTGATGTTCGCGCGGCCAAATATCTCGCCAATCAAGGCGTGCTGATCGAGAACGACAAGATCAAGGAAGTGGGTCCCCTGGAAAGCGTCCGAACGCATGCCCCAAGAGATGCCCAGATCATCGATCTCAGCCGGGCAACGGTTCTGCCAGGACTGATTGACTGCCACGCACACTTGTTGGATGCCGTGACCGGCATCAGTCCTGGGGATGCCATCTTGACTGCCGTGGCAGGTTTGAGTCCTTCCAAGCGCGTGTTATTGGGAGCGCAGATGGCGCGGGAAGACCTGGAGGCGGGCTTTACCACCGTTCGGATTGTAGGGCATTCCGGAATTGATGGCGATGTGGCGCTACGCGATGCGATTAACGAAGAGATGGTTCCGGGGCCCCGCGTACTGGCTTCGTGCCGCAAGCTGACTCCTCCCGGTGGTCAGGCAGTACGGCTCAATCATGCGGTAGCCGAACCAATCCTGGAACAGGAGTTTCTTCAGGTCAGCAGCGCAGACGAGGCGCGCAAGGCCGTCCGCGAAGATCTCTTCTATGGCGCAGATCTCATCAAAGTCGTGGCCGATGCAGACAATCGATTTGTTGCGCCACAAGAAATGAAAGCTATTGTCGAGGAGGCGCACCGCTCAGGCGTGAAAGTGGCTGTCCACGCGACATCCGTAACTGGCATCCAGACCGCAGTGGATGCAGGCGTAGACTCAATCGAACATGGCGACGACGTCACCGATGAACAGCTTAAAGCGATGCACGACAAAGGTATCTTTTTCGATCTCACCCAGACGTTTTATGGCAGCCGGTTGAGGAACTTGTTGGAAAAAAGCATCGTGCTCTCGCCCGAGCTGAAGCAGGAACTCGAAGCTTATCAAAAAGGCCAGTCACAGGTCGCCCCTGCCCTAATTCAGCGCGTGCTGAAATCCGGAGTGAAGTACGCCATTGGATCGGATATGTGGTTTTCTTATCCCGGCAAAACCCGAGGACAGGCCACTGCCATCATGTTCGACGCCATGCGCGAGCTGGGTCTATCACCGATCGATATTGTCCGCGCCAGCACCATCAACGCTGCCGAGCTGATCGGATGGCAAGACAAGGTTGGCGTCATTGAACCTGGAAAGTACGCCGATATTATTGCAATCTCCGGCGATCCTCTGCAGGACATCACGGAATTGGAGCGGGTCCGGTTTGTGATGAAAGGCGGAGCCGTGGTGAAGAACGAGGTGGAAAAGAAGTAGCACTTCAACTGGACCCATCAACGTTGCGGTTAGTGAATGTAAACGCCTTCCATGAGAAAACCGGTCGGAGTCAAGTGGGTTGGTTCTTGCGTTGCACCAAGTCTCTCTCCACCGAGTTGCCACTATCGCCACCCTTCCATCCGCGCCACCGCAACGATCGCCCGCTTCTTGCCGTTCCTCCCGCCTCGCTCAGCCAGTTTCAGTCCCCAGCGCCGCAGATCGCAGTCCACCCCGAACGGTCCTGGATGTGCTACACCTCCGCATCAGCAGCGTGCGCAGATAGCCTAGCTGACGGTTAGGACAAGTCCCAATCACTTCTCTCCTGACTAGGGAATTGTCCTCTCTCTGGATGGGTCGTCCGCCCAACAAGAAACTGAGAATGCGTTTCGATAACTTCAGGCTTGCTCGTGATCGAGTCGAGTTGATCGAACCAATGTCGCCGACTTCTTACCGGACGACTTCTGGGGCCGCAACCTGCGGTTTGGCCGGAACTCAATTGCAGCAGCGCCGTACTGACATTCGCGAGTTCTCGCCGTACCATAGCGCGCAATGATTTTGGACGTATCCTGTAATTAGGCAAAGGCTTTTTCGAAGTGATTCACGAGCATCTGTTGAAGTTCTAAGGCTACCTGTGTTCGTGTGCCCAGATACCTGCCGCGAAAAAAAGCGATCCTGATTGCGATACTGAAATTCGGATCTTCAATCACTCTCAATTGAGCACGCAGCGGGTGCGCCTGGAGGAAGCTGGTTCGCACCACTCCCACCCCTACGTTTCCGGCAATCAGCGACAGTTGCAAACCCGGACTATGCAACTCTGCTGCAATAACGAGCGGCAGACCCAGCCGTTCTACCCGCTTCTTTATCTCCTCTCGCACCAAACACCCGCCTGGGTTGAGAATCCAATTTCGGCGATAAAACTCCGCGCATCTGGCGGATCTTGACTCGCGTAGAGTTCTCGCCTGCACTGGATGCATTTCTTCCTGCGCAAGTGTTACTCCCTCCAAGTCGGGTGTCAGGGGAGTCTCATTCAGCAAAACAACCACAGCTGCATCCAGCTCGCCGAGGCGCAGGCGTGCCAGCAATTGAGAGCTGATGTCATTCGAGATATGAGGTCGAAGAAGCGGAAACTGCTTGCCCAGGTCCACAATGACCTTCGCGATGTCTGGCTGCGCTATCGCGTGAGATAGACCCAAGCGAAAAGGCCCAACCGGAGGCGTGCCCCCAGACGCAGAATTCTTCAGATCTCTCAGGGACGAGAGAATTGCGCGGCTCTTCTCGAGAATCTCGAATCCCGCCTGGGTCAGCTTTGGAGGTCTGAAGTGTCGGTCGAAGAGAACGGCGCCAAGTTCGATTTCTAAACGCTGGATCCTTCGAGTCAAAGCCGAGGGTGTAAGAGAGAGATCGCTGGCGGCTCGTTCCATCGAACCGGCTTCCGCTACTGCGACGAGTGCTTTGAGTTCGTCAAACACAGGGCCACGCCGCAAACATGATTCTCCGATATTGAGAAAAATGCAATATCAAGTTGTATAGTTTGCAGTTGACGCAATTATACCGCCAGACTATTTTGAATCAGGCCTTCTGCAGCGGCGAGATTCCGCACAAGATTCAAGGCGGGCTCACGCACGCGTGTCGCTAGGAAGAAGGGGAAATCAGTATGGAACTTCGAATCGAGAACCTCTCAAAAACCTACGCCAATGGCGTGAGGGCGCTTGACGACATCTCCCTCACGATTCCAACAGGCATGTACGGGCTTCTCGGGCCCAATGGTGCGGGGAAATCCACGCTGATGCGGACTCTGGCTACGTTGCAGGAACCCGATAGCGGCACTGCTCAGTTCGGTGACATCGATATGCTTGAGCAAAAAGACAAAGTACGGCACCAGCTCGGATACCTACCACAGGAGTTCGGTGTTTATCCCCGCACGTCGGCGGAGGACATGCTCGATTACATTGCCTTGCTCAAGGGCTTGACAAATCCGCGAGAAAGAAAAGATGCGGTCAGGTGGATGCTCACACGCTGCAACCTCTACGATGATCGCAAGAAGGCCCTCACCGGTTTTTCTGGAGGCATGCGCCAGCGTTTCGGCATCGCGCAGGCGCTGATCGGCAACCCACAACTGCTGATTGTCGATGAACCCACTGCCGGTCTCGATCCGGGCGAGAGAAACCGCTTTTACAACCTGCTGGCCGAGGTTGGCGAACAGGTGATTGTGATTCTCTCCACGCACATCGTAGAAGACGTGGCTGACCTGTGCACTAACATGGCGATCATTCATAAGGGCCGCGTGCTCTATCAAGGCCGCCCGCAGGATGCCATCGCACAATTGCAGGGACGCATCTGGGAGATCTCTGTCGCTAAGACTGAGTTGGGTGGTTACGAACAGCGCTATCAAGTTGTATCGAGCCGACTGGTTGCCGGGCGTCCATTTCTTCATGTTTATAGCCCTGCACCGCTCTCTGAGGGTTTTGCTCCGACCACTCCCAACCTCGAAGACTTTTTCTTCACCAAAATCCGCTCCTGGAATTAGTAAAGACGAGGATGCTCCGCCAAATCGCGTGGTTTGAAATCCGCTTCTGGCTTCGTTCCTGGATGTTGTGGATCTTCTTTTCGAGCATTGCCTTGCTAGTGTTGCTCGCCAGCAGCACAGACCAGATTTCTTTGGGATCCAGCATTTCCAATTCGTATCGCAATGCACCCTTCGTAATCGAGAACCGCTATGCCTTTCTCTGCCTCTTAGGCTTGTTGATATCCACGGCCTTCGTGAATTTCGCGGCGTTGCGGGATTTCCAACACCACACGTATCCGATCCTCTTCTCGACGCCGATGCATCGCCGCGACTTTCTGCTGGGGCGTTTCTTTGGCACGACTTTGGTCGCAGTGATCCCAATGCTGGGCGTCTCAGTTGGAATTCTGGCGGCGAAATACATGCCCTGGACAGATCCGACACGATGGGAAACCATTCATTGGGCTGCACATGCGAATGGCATCCTGGTCTTTGCGCTGCCCAATACCATTTTCGCGGTCTCCATTCTATTTGCAGTCGCTGTTCTTGCGCGCAGCGAGGCC
>DASPSE010000408.1:0-4278 GCA_035624085.1 Terriglobales bacterium | reverse complement strand
GGTCCGGCGGTCTGAACATTGTTCTTCTCAAAATATTCCTTAATGCACCGCCGCAGCTCCCGGCTTATCCCGTACTGCTTGTTCGGACGCGTTTTCACCAGCATCAAATATTCCGCTTCTCCGCTGCCGACGCGATCGATCCCGGGCACCTGGATGTCGCCCACAATGTCATCCGCGAATTTCGGATCGTGTCTCAGTTCCTCTCCCACTTGCTCCAACAACTTGATAATCCGGTCGCTCGGTTCGCTATAGGCAACGACCACCCGCATGGCGAGCTGTGACCAATCGCGCGTCATGTTGGAAACAATCGTGATTTGGCTGTTGGGCACGATGTGAACGGTGCCATCGTCATCGCGCAACGCCGTGCGCCGCAGCGTCATCTCCTCTACCGTGCCCTTCACCCCGGCGATCCGAATCGTGTCGCCAATGTCGTACTGATTCTCGAACAAGATGAAGAAGCCATTGATGAAGTCGTGTACCAGCGTTTGCGCTCCGAAGCCAATTGCCAAGCCCGCAACTCCCGCACTGGCCAGCAGCGGCCCCAGGTTCAAGCCCAGAAGTGGAAGTATCTCAAGCGCCGCCACGAACACGATGATGAAAACTCCGATGCTGGTGATAACGCTCGCCAGCGTTCGGATCTGTTGCGCGCGAATGCCGGACGGCAGCATGCCTCCCTGCAGCGCTGCCATCTCTCTGGTGATAAGCCGCAACAGCCGGATCAGCACAAAGGAAACAACGATGACCAGGACAATTTTCGGAACGTCATGCCGCAGGAACAGTCGCGTATCTTCGCCCCAGTCCTGCAGGAGGGCGCGCAGCTTTCCCTCGCTTGGAACCAGCGTGCTGAGCAGTATGCCGTTCATCTCTTCGCGCGCGATTATAACAAGGAGGATGGTCGCGAATTTCTCAGCCTCGTATAATCGTCCTATCCCATTTGCCCGAGGTGACTGTGCGATCGCGGCGACTCACGTTGGCTCTGCTGCTCTTGAGTGTGGTTTCGACGCCCTGTTTCAGTGCTTCGCCCCAGATTCCACGCGTTCCTAACCCGTCTCAGGCCCCTCCTGAAGAGCCGGACCGCGAACGCATAGAAAAAGAAATGGCTAAGAAGGCCAACGAGGAGCGCCAGGCGCAACTCAAGCGCGACAGCGATCGCCTGTTCAAGTTAGCCACGGAGTTGAAGACCTACGTGGACAAATCCAACGAGAACACCCTTTCTCTCGATGTGGTCAGAAAGGCGGAAGAGATTGAAAAGCTGGCCCACAGCGTGAAAGAGAAGATGAAAGGGAACTGACCCAGGCGGGTGTCTTTCCTCGATTTGGCGCGCTCACGAACGTAATACCTTTGCGCCCTTAGCGATCCTTCGGGTGCCTGGCGGGTGAGAGCCATTTCTGCCGGAACAAGTTAGACCTTTGTTTGTTACAATTGCAACTGAGTATCATTGATTCTGGATTCGGAGAGCGTCGCCATGCCCTTTCCTCAGACAGAAACTCCGGGACGGCTGCAGGCTGAGCTGATGTCTCGTGGCCTGCGCATGACGCGCCAGCGTCGCACGATTCTTGGCGTTGTTGAAACCGCCAAGCAGCATCTCGATGCCAGCCAGATTCTCCGCCGCGCCCGCCGGGTCGACCCGCAGGTCGACCGGGTCACTGTTTATCGTACGCTGAGTCTGCTGAAGCGCCACGGGCTGATCGATGAGCTGGATCTGATGCACATGCAGGGCGAGAAGCATTTCTACGAGCGCCGTCCGCAGCGCGATCACATCCACATGGCCTGCCTGCGCTGCGGCAAGATCATGGAATTCGAGAGCGATCTCTTTGATCGCTTGAAGGGCCAAATCCAGCGCGACTGCCGATTTCATATCGTGGTCAGCCGTTTGGAAGTTGGCGGCTATTGCTCTCAGTGCCGAACCGCAGCTTGATTGTCATCTTGAGCGAGCCTCTTTTGCGCAGCGAAGGACCTGGCGAGCCGCGCGAACTGTCGCGTTCTTTGTGACAGAATAAACCGCGCGTCTGTCTCGCTTCCTTGTTTCCGTTGCATCTGGTTGCAACGATCCTGAAACACTAATTGATGCGAGTACCTTGACCTGTAGATGTTCCGGCCGTTACGATGAAGACGTGGTTTAGTAAATGCAACCCAGTTGCAAATACTGAGAGCAAGAGTCTCTTCCCTTAAAATGCCGGCTCCATGGCGAAATTTAGTTGCATTCCTGATGCGGCTTCTCGCGTGCCTGCCGTTTGCCGTTATAACCGCTCAGGCTAGCGTGGGAGGAAGCATTTCCGGCAGCGTAAAGGATGTCACCGGCGCTGTAATTGCCGGAGCGGCCGTCACTGCCACCAACGCGGAGACTGGAGTCCGCCATAGCGGCATCACCGGCGCCAATGGGGTTTACACTTTTGCGATCCTTTCGGCAGGGCGTTACACAATTAATGTAGTCAAATCCAACTTTCAGCCTTATTCTCGCACCGGCGTTGTCATCGATGTGAACAGCGCGTTAATCGAGAACATTGTGCTCCAGTTGGGCGGGCGCACCGACACCGTAACCGTAAATGACAATCCGGTGCATTTGGACGGCACCCGCACGCAAATGGGAGACGTTATTTCTGCTGCCAAACTGGCGGTAGTGCCTTTGAACGGCCGCAGCTACACCGATCTCCTCGCGCTTCAGCCCGGCGTAGCTCCGGCCACTTCCATCACCTCGAGCACGGTGCAGGACGTTGGCGCCAGCGCGTTCTCCCCCTCCGGCGATTTGAATCCGGGTACCATCTCCGTGAACGGACAGCGGGAGTTCGCCAACGGATTTGCGGTCAACGGCAGCGATGTCGAAGAAGATGTCAACATGGCAACGGCCATCATTCCCAACCTGGATTCCGTGGCTGAGTTCCGAATTTTGACCAATAACTTTGACGCCGAATACGGCGAATTCAGCGGTGCTCAGATCAATGTGGTTACCAAATCGGGTACAAACGCATTCCACGGCGATTTGTTTGAGTTTGTTCGCAACCCCGGCCTGGACGCTCGCAATTATTTTTCTCCTGCCCGCGCGACTTTCCAACAAAATCAGTTCGGCGGAACCTTTGGCGGCCCGCTGGCTCGAAACCGCGTCTTTTTCTTCGCTGACTATCAGGGCACTCGGCAGACACAAGGCGTCGA
The DNA here is from genome assembly GCA_035624085.1 of Terriglobales bacterium. GTDB lineage: Bacteria > Acidobacteriota > Terriglobia > Terriglobales > Acidobacteriaceae > JAFAGX01. The sequence goes on along the minus strand of DASPSE010000408.1, from coordinate 1,128 downwards.
TACCGGTTTGATTCCCGTGCCCTCAATCCAGGATCGCTCGGGCAATCTGGCGGATTCGGCAAACTTGCTGGTAACGGCGGGCGCGAATGGCAATCCCACCCCCACCTCCGTAAGCGGTCCCTATTGGGCAAATCTGCTTGCTCAAAAGCTTAGTTACGCAGTTTCTGTAGGCGAGCCTTACTACACACGCGGGTGCGTAAGCCCGTCTCAATGCGTGTTTCCCTACGCTCTCCTGCCCCGAAACGCGTGGTCAGTTCCGGCGCAGCATCTCTTGCAATACATCCCAATGCCGAATGTTGGAACTGATCAATTTGCCACTTCGGCATTCAATGAAAATCTTCGGGACGATAAGGGCGCGTTCCGTCTGGATGCCAATACACGCTGGGGCGCGATGTCCGCCTACTATTTTGCTGACGACTTCACTCAGAACAATCCGTATCCCACCGCACAGGGCGGAGCCAATGTCCCGGGTTTCAATGCCTTGAACCTGGGGCGCGCGCAGTTGCTCAGTCTGGGCGACACGAAAACCCTTGGCAACACCGCGGTTAACGAATTTCACTTCAGTTTCATGCGTGATGCGAATGATGTGGGGCGGCCGGTCGGAGGTCTCGGAGTCAGCCTCGCCTCCCAAGGTTTTGTTATCGGCCCAGGCACGCCCGGCATCGTTCCTCTTTCGCCCTCAACCGAAGGCGTAGAAAGTGTTAACTTTAATAACTTATCGATCGGAACTAACACCAATCAGCTCAGGCAAGCCCATAATACCCTCCAGTGGATCGACAATTTCTCAAGATTAGTGGGCACGCACACGCTCAAGTTCGGCGGTGAAGTTCATTACGATCAAATCAACACATTCCCCATCGCGCAATTCAATGGCAACTTTTTATTTTTTGGCAGCGAGACCGGTTTCGACTTCGCCGATTTCCTGCTCGGCGTTCCCAGCCAGTACAACCAGAGCCAGCTTCAGCCTTTCTACGGGCGAAATAAATATATAGGTGTATATGCGCAGGACAATTGGCATGTGCGGCCAAATCTGACTTTGAATTATGGTTTGCGCTGGGACCGCATCGAGCCTTGGTATGAGAAGTACAACCAGCTGGCAGTGTTTGAGCCGGGCAAGCAGTCGGTAGT